>JADJPZ010000004.1:3324375-3632500 GCA_016713025.1 Saprospiraceae bacterium
CCCTCACTCTCCGCAAAAAAAATAACTTGTAATTATTAACTAATTTAAATATTTTTTACTTTTAACCTTTATTTATTAATCTTATTATTCTTAAACGTAAATTAACAAATCATGCGAAAAATTTTAATTTTAATCGGAGTATTTATGATTGCATCCTATATCGGTGCATTTGACATGGTGGCTCAGGCAGCTGACTCTACTGCTGCAGCCCTTACAGATGCAGCTGCCGGAGCTGTAGATAGTGCAGCAGCAGCTGTAACAGAGACAGTAGAGGAAGCTGGTACTGCTATCGCAGAAGCGACAGAAGCTCCAGGTGCTTTTCAGGTATTGAAAGAAAAGTTTATTGAAGGTGACTGGGTTTGGATGACTCCGGTATTATTGTGTATGATTTTTGGTTTGGCATTCTGTATTGAAAGAATCATTACACTCAACATTGCTTCTGCCAATACCGATACATTGATGAGAAAGATCGATGATAAACTTGCTAGTGGAGACTTAGAAGGAGCGAAAGATGTAGCTAAAGCGACACCAGGTCCGGCTGCAAGTGTCATATATGAAGGTCTCAGAAACGCAGCATCAGGACCTGAAGGAGTAGAGAAAGCAATTGTTTCTTATGGATCCGTACAAATGTCACTTCTGGAGAAAGGTCTAATTTGGATTTCTCTATTCATTGCACTTGCTCCGATGTTAGGGTTCCTCGGAACAGTTATCGGTATGATTCAGGCATTTGACAAAATTCAGGCTGCGGGTGATATCTCTCCTACAGTAGTTGCGGGTGGTATCAAGGTAGCCCTTTTGACCACAGTGTTTGGTCTTATTGTTGCCATCATACTTCAGATTTTTTATAACTATATTGTTTCTAAAATAGATGGCATAACTACAAAAATGGAAGAATCATCCATTGCACTTATAGAGACTATGTTACGTAACAAGACAATATAATTTTTGTAATAATAAATTAAACATGAAATCATGACTAAATTATATAATATTTTATTAAAAAACGGAGATGGAATTGCCGTAGGTTTTAGTGCATTGATGTTTATTTTGTTTGGAGTGAGTGTTTACTTAGGATCCACATCAGGAGGATATGACCTTAGCACACTTACAGATATGCCTGATAAATCAAATGTCAATATTTTTAACGTAGGGCTTTATACAGTAATCATTTTGGGAGTAATTGCGATAGCTTTGACAATATTTGGTATCCTTTGGGATATTTTTAAGAATTTCAAAACAGGGTCGAAATCTATCCTTGGTTTTGCAGCTATTGTAGTAGCATTTTTAGGTTTTTACTTTACCTCGGCCCACGATAGTGGTGGTAGATTTGATGCATATTGGAGTCAAGATCCATTCTATATCACTGAAGGACTTAGCAAATTTATATCTGCAGGACTATATACATTGATAGCATTAACATTTGTATCTTTCTTGCTGATATTGTTCTTTGAAGTAAAGAGCTTTTTTAAATAATTAATTCTTAAAAAATTAATAAAATGTCAAAGAAAAACCGGATGAGTAATGAAATCAATGCAGGATCGATGGCTGACATCGCTTTCCTACTCTTGATTTTCTTTCTCGTGACGACAACAATAGCAGAGGATAAGGGGGTTTTAGTAAAATTGCCTCCTTACTCTGAAGAACCACCACCTGATGTCAGGCTGAATACCAGGAATATTTATTCTGTTATGGTCAACGCCCAAAATCAGTTGCTCGTAAGAGGTGAGTTGATGAAAATTGAACAATTGAAGCATAATGCAAAAATTTTCATCCTAAACCCTGATAAGAGGTCCGATATGTCTGATGATCCAACTAAGGCAATCATTTCGATCAAAAATGACAGAGGCACGAAGTACAAAACCTATCTCGAAGTGTACAATGAGTTAAAAGCAGCTTATAATGAACTTTGGGAAGAGGCAGCAATGGCAAAATTTGGTAAAAATCTGGAAGAACTCAAAGGTTCGCAGCAAAAAGAAATCAAAGATGCAATTCCTTTGGTTATTTCTGAAGCTGAACCTACCAAGTTTGGAGAAGAAAAATAATTTTTTGAAAATTTAAATACGATATTTATGTCAAAATTCAAAAAAAAGCAAGGTAATGTTACTCCCGGGATATCCACAGCGTCCTTACCTGATATCGTTTTCATGCTCTTGTTTTTCTTCATGGTGGTAACCAAGATGAGAGATACAGAATTGATGGTAAAGGTGGTCACTCCTATGGCTTCAGAATTGACCAAGCTCGAAAAAAAATCACTAGTCAATTTTGTTTTTATAGGCAGACCTACTGATAAATGGAAAAAGGCGGCAGGATCCAAACCTAGAATCCAACTAGGAGACAAATTCTCTACAGTGGATGATATTCCTTTGTTTCTCGCTAACTTTAAGACTTCTGTTCCGGAAGGCCAGCATACCAGTATCATATCATCATTAAAAATAGATAATGATGTGACTATGGGTTTGGTCGGAGATGTCAAAACAGCCTTAAGGAAAGCAGGACAATTAAAAATCAATTATTCTGCCAAAAAACGTGAGCGTACTAAAGGATAATTAGAATTTTATAGCGTATTCTGATAAGATTAAAAAGCCCCGAAATAAAAACTTCGGGGCTTTTTTTGTTTTGTATTTTTTCACATCAATATCTGTCATACGGCTTTTTGTAGGGCTAAGAATTATAAATTACATAATGTATGGCATCGCAGTTGCAAACTGCAACGATCTATGTGGTGGGTAAATTTAAAGTAACTTCGTTTGTCAAAGTCTCACCTGACTTTAACGGAACCTATCTTACGGTCCTGGACCTGTTGTGGACAATGTACTCCTGGTCATGAGACCGGTAGATTAAAAAAATCAAAAGTCAGAGACTTTGAACAACAGACTTATTGAGTAAAGTATTTTACACAAAACTGATGGTCGCAGTTTGTAACTGCGATCCAATTATTAAAGAATTTGCAATTCGATTGCCTGATTTAGAGTGTAAAAAAGCCGCACAAATTTATCTGTCATATGGCTTTTTGTAGGGCTAAGAATTATAAATTCATAATGTATGGCATCGCAGTTGCAAACTGCGACGATCAATAGGGAGGGAAGGTTGGGGTGGGTAATTTAAAGGAATTGACCGATAATCTCGCTTTTATCCCACCTGCCATTTAGATGTGATGGTTTGCCATCGATGTAAATGACGATGTGAAATGAATCGCAAGTCATCTTGGCCAAAATTAAATATCTTGACTTTCACTTCAACATAAAAATTTAATGTCGTTTAGATAAAGTATTTTTAGTTGTTTTTACCCATCCTAAATCCTTCCCTTTGAAGGGAAGGACTTCATAATATAACCTTATCTAAACGACATTGCATAAAAATTTAATCATACTCTCTCAAATCTTGACAAACTTGATTCGATATCGAATACCTGTATGTGTAGATATAGTCAAAATATAGGCTCCGGCACATAAATGGCCCAAAGGAATGTTCTGGTCTTTGAGATGTTGCTCTGTTACAATGATTTGACCGGTGATGCTGGAAATGTTGTAGCTTAAGTTATCATGATGTAATGAAGAAGTCACATTCAAAATATCATGAGCAGGGTTCGGATTTATTGAAAATAAGGTCGGGATATCTTCAATTGTATTGATCTTGCAGGAAGTTCTGAAAGTGTCAATAATCGAAAATTCAGAATTTAATGAATCACAATTGATCTGGTATCTATATTCGTAGAGTTTACATTCTTCAAGATTATTAAGTACAAGCGTGTCCTTTCCTGAGGCTACCTTCCAATCAGTGCTGCCTTTTACTTTGTAGTGTACCTTTATAGAATCACGCACCCCCTGCAAAAAGTAGTTATTGAGTATGATTGCCTTGTTTTTATCAACACTGAGTACATCGATATCAGCTCTGTTGGAGCACAGATTGTTGTTATTGAGAAAAACACAGTAATCTTCAACTTCCCCGTACTCAAAATCAAGGTGATCACAAGCCCCATCAAACCTTTCATAAGACATGATGACTCTTAATTTTGTCAACCCCTGTGTAGCTTTTAATGGAATTTTGATTTGACCCTTCACAGAATCCTTTACAGATTCAGTTTTAAAAATCAACTCGTCAAGTGTCCATTTACCATTTTGATCAAGATCAATATAGATTTTAAAATAGTCGGAAAACGAGGAGCCTGAATATCCTGGTTTGATAAAAAAATCATATGTCTTGCCTGCATCAAGGATGATATTACTGATGCCAGAGAAATCTCTGTACCCTTCTTTAGAAGTCCCTGATTTATTGGTTATTTTATTGATGGTGAATGACTCTATCCACTCCTGGCTGGCATCTTTTCTGCTGATAGGACAGTAAGGATTATCGGAACAACTGCCGCAACTGGTACTGGCAATAAATTCTGTTGTGGGTGGGGACTCGTTATTATATTTTTTGCAGAATGCCTTTATTACAAATGTATAAGCTGTACACTCGGGTACTTTTTTTAATAAAAATGATTTATCCTGGAGCAGGGTATCTATCCACTTATCAGCAGGACCTTTGTAAGAAACTTTAAAGGTTGCATCTTCTCCTGACCAATTGAGTGTGATAGAATTTATTGAAGATTCTATAGGCTTTATCACCGGCATACTACAACACCCTGTGGTGTTTATATATTTTGAGTAGCTGAATGGGCCAGGTAGCAAGCCGCAATTACTGCCTGTTTGAACTTCATATTCGGTACATGTTTTGAGTCCACCGATCATGTGTCCGTTTTTGATGTTACTGATTTCAATCCAATTATTGACTCCAACTTCTCTGTATCTCAAGTTTACTTTAGCGGTGCCTTGATCATTGACCCAGCTTACCGCAAATGAGAGCTCACTCGGTTGGATGATGATCCCAGCTGGCGGAGAACAGTTTTCACACAATGAAATAGTATTTTTCAGTGCCCGGTAAGCATTGAGTTTACCGTTTGTGGTCGATATACCCTTCATACTTTCATTGAGTAATACACCGTGCAGGATCATATCTTTGGCGACCAATGCAGCTTTCGCAGGATCTGACTTTGCGAGATTCTGAAAGACATTACACTGTGTGGCATAGATCAATCCTATCACTCCTGTAGCGTGAGGTGTTGCAGCTGAGGTACCTCCGAAAGTACCATAATCATTTCGGGTCACGGTATACACTTGATGCCCATAAGCACCCAGGTCAACAGACTTTCTGCCATATCCCGCACTATTTATTTTTAAATCTGCCCGTGTGAGATTTGTAACAGATATCAGGTATTCGCTTGTACAGGTTGTAGGCATATCCCCATTGGTATCCACATCAGTACTCGAATTGGTGGTGGCACCACAGTTGAGTATCCCTATACCGCCCAGTGAATCAAATAGGGCACACCATAGAGGAGCATCTTCAGCTTGCAAATTATCTACTCCCCACGAAGCGTTGGTAGCAACAATATAAGCTCCTTTTTTACCTCCTGATGTGTTATACAATTTTCTTTGAACAAATGCGTACTCATATGATGATAAAGCACTGGCTTCTGTGGCAACTCCATAGTTTACCGGCATCAGCTTAACACGCCAGTTTATACCGGAGACACCTTTCCCATTATTGCCGCTTGCACCTATTATACCTGCCACCGGAGTTCCATGTGATGCTCCTGTCCAGACATTATCATTCTTTGAGACGATGTTCCATCCTTTATAATCATCTATGTAGCCATTACCGTCGTCATCTTTACCGTTTGCAGGTATTTCGTGATGATTTATCCAAATGTTTTCTACTATGTCAGGATGCATACCATTGACCCCATCGTCTATAACACATATAACGATAGTATCTCCAAATGCTGAACTACCCCCTGTAGTTATATCCCATGCACGTTCCATATCCATGTCAGCTCCCGCAACACCACCTGATGAGCCATCATTCCTATACTGCCACTGTTTACTATATTCAGGATCATTAGGAATGACTCTGTGTGTCAGGTATCTGTTTTTTTGTACAGAAACAACTTCCGGATTATCTTTCAAAAATTTTATATAGCTTTCCTCCTGCTGACCGGAACCATTATATTTTACAAGCCAAAGATGAAAAGGTGCCTTCATCACCTGATGATATGTAAGAATTTGACCATTTCCAGATGACCTTGAATCTGTTATAGCGCTTCTCAATCGAATGATACTGCTTTCATGCTGTACTCTGATGATATATTCGCCTGGAACTTCATTGTGCAACTGAGCACTCAATATCATTGAAGATATCAAAGTCATGGTAATAACAAAATACGTCCTCAATAAGGTCATGAATGTAATTTACTATTCAAAAGTAACGTTTTTTATTAAGATATAGTACATCAAAATAATTAATTGTACAAAATGTTCAATAAGTAAATTATAAAGTCAAAATTGAAGATAAATGAATATTTGTGCTATATTTTACTAAAAGACACTAAAATAGATACAAATTACAAAATTATTTAATGTAAATGCATTACATATTAAATTAAAACCTTATATTTGTCATTTAATTTGGTCTCAATTGTAAACTTCGGAAATAATGGACAAGAAAATAATATTACTTTTTTGCTTGCTGTTTGTTGCTGGTATATCCTACTCCAATGCACAAAAATTGCTAAAAAAAGCAGATCTTCATATTCAAAACCACGAGTATGACAAAGCGGCACAACAATATTTGCAGTACCTCAAAAAGCACAAGAATGACTTTGAAACCATGAATCTGCTTGCCGCGTCACTTGCAAAAAGTGGTGATCTGTCAAATGCAGATATATGGTACAAAAAGATAATCACAGAAAACCAAGCTGTACAACCCGAAATTATTTTACAGCATGGGCTGGTTCTTAAAAAAATGGGTTACTACAAAGAAGCCATATCCAGATTTAATGAATTAAAAAAATTCAACTATGCAGAGGGTACATTTTACACTCAAGGATGTGATTTTGCTTTGAATGCAGTGAGTAAACCAGCTGACTATGAATTAATATCACTACCTGTCAGCAGTAGTGCTTCAGATTATGGATTGACATTTTATAAAAAAATGCCTGTATTTACTTCATTCAGGGAGGACATACTCATGACCGAAAAAGAAAAAGAATTGCAAGGTGACGCATCAGGTCAGAAAACCTTTATTTATAACAGCACCAAAAACAGACTACTTTTTATAAAAGGTCCTGATTCAAAAATCAATCACGTAGGTCCGGTAAGTTTTTCAGAAGACGGCAAAAAATGTGCTATCATTGAAGCAAAGTCCGTAGACGAAAACAATTTTATACTCCATCCTAAAGTATCAAGATTACTCATTGCTAATGTCAATAATAACGGTGAGATAGAATCATATAAGCCTTTCACGCACAATGAAGTAGGGTCAACTATAAATTCAGCATTTATGGCTTATGAAGGGACAGCTTTGTACTTTTCTTCTGATCGTTCAGGTGGCTTTGGAGGATATGATTTGTATGTTTCTTACTATAAAAACAATGAATGGACAATGCCTGAAAACTTAGGTAGCAATATCAATAGTCCTGGAAATGAAGTGACACCTTGTCTGAAGGACGGTGGATTATATTTCTCATCTGATTATCATAAGGGCTTGGGTGGCTTTGACATATTCGTCAGTCAGGTTCTCGATGGAGTATGGAGTAATCCTGAAAACAAAGGTTTCGGCATAAATTCATCAGCAGATGAATTTTTCCCTGCATTCAATAGTCTTGAAGAATTTTTTATCACATCTAACAGACTGGGAGGAAAAGGAAAGTATGACATATATAAGGCTTTCAAACTGACTCCTGAAAAGAAGGTCGAACAAATGGCTACCACTACCCCTCCGCCGGCAGTAAGTCTCGAAGAACTTGCAGTACAAACACAGTCTCCATCAAATGAAAATAAAAGTGTAACACAGGAAGATCCTAAAAAAGCCTTTTCACTTCCTGAATTTGATGTAAATAAAATAGGTTCAAATGCCGCTGCAACTGAAGTAAGTTTCACAGGAGCATACAGAGTAGCTTTGCAGGAAACAATACCAAATACAGAAGTCTTTTTTATCCAATTAGCCTCCGTTTCGTCTCAGAAACCTGATTTTAGCAAATTCAAATCGCTGCTAAAATATGGAAATATATACAAAATGGCAAACAATAAAATTCTGAAAGTGCGGTTAGGATATTTTTCTGAAAGGAAGGAAGCCGAAGATGTTTTAGTGAAAGTAAAACAAAATGGATATAAAGATGCATTCATATCTTTTGAGTTGCTCAACACTGCACAAATGGAGCTGGTACTCACAGGTACAGATGAATCCAGTTTTACAGATAAAGGCAATTTTAACACCAAAAATCCGGAAGTAGAAAAATCATATAAATCTCCAAGTAAATATAAAGTGAGATTGGCTTCCTATGAGGACCCAATCTGGTTTGATATCAATAAAGTTAAAGACTTGGGTCGCATAGAGCAATGGACAAAAGGAGGTTGGACAATATTTATTCTTGCCGGATTTAATAATATCGAAGAAGCAAAAAAAGCTCAAATCAGTGCCTTGAACAGAGGGTATAAGACAGCAGAAGTTGTCATCGACAATGGAGGCATACTCGAAAGATTAAAACAGAATTAGAGTGTATTTATATATCAATTTCGTTTAGTTAAGAAATTTTTCTTTGTTTTTACCCTATCTTTACCTTACAAGGGAAAGACTTCATAAAGATGTCTTAACTAAAACTAAACGACATTGATTTAAATTCCGAAGGGACTAAATGAATTTTTATTAGTACATTCAGAATAAAGAAAAATGAAAATAAAGGGGTTATTGCCCCTTTATTTTTTATAAAATCATTGCTGATCTGAGTTTTGATAGATGTTTTAATCCCCAGTCCAATATGATCAGTAGTACTACTGAAATAGCAACAGTATTAAATAAATTGATTGTGTCATTTCCAAAGTGTGAATAAAACTGAGACAATAACTGTGATTGCTCCATAGACTCCATATCTGCAAAATAATAAATGACGGCTCCCAATAAACAGAACAAAGCGATGGCCACCCATTGGATATTCAGCAGATTATAAAGCGAAACTTGTTTTATTACAACTGCCTTAGCCACAGATACTTCAAGTTTATTCCGAAACTCATTTGATATATCTATAGGTACATTTTTACTTAGAATTACATCAAGATGCACATATTCTTTATACTGCTCTTTGAATGCGGCATCCGTCTCTAAAAGAACTTTGATTTTTTCGATTTCTTCCGACGTACATTCGTTATCGATATATTTCCATAAAAGGTCTTCCATTATCATTCATTTTTGATTATATATATATCTTTAAAAGTCTCAGCCATTAGCTTTCTTGCTCTATGGAGTTTTATTTTGACATTACTCACACTTAAGCCTGTAAATTCGGTTATTTCCTTAACATTTTTTTCTTCAAGGTAATACATAGTGACAATGGCTTTTGACTCATCATCAAGAATTTTCATCATGGCGTTGATTTGAAATTTTGCGTCCGAGATTTCTGAAGTTTCTTCCGTATTATATTGCGAGATGAGGTGATCTACTTTAGTAATATCCTGATGGTTTTTTACCTTTCTCTTATAGTCAATCGCAGTACGGTACGCAATAGTATAACACCATGCTTTGAGAGAAGAATGTTGATCAAAAGAAAGTAGATTTTTTAATACCTTTAGGACTGCATCCTGGGTGGCTTCTTCAGCATCCGGAACCTGACCAAGAATCCTGTAAGTTACGTTGTACATAAATTTTCCATAAGTATCAATGAAATCACTGATAGCTCTTCGATCTCCATTCTGAAGCTGAAAAATAATATTCCTTTCGTCTACGTTATTTGACATTATAACAAATATACGCATCCGAAGTGGAGTCGGTTACAATTCTGGTTATAAAATCAATATTTTTGAGATGTAACTTCCTGTGGATTTGAAATAAATTAATCAGCAGTAAATACAGAAAAGTCAAATAGTAGTGAAAATCTGAGAGTATTGTCTAAAGGATTGGGCAAATTGGAAGTGGGAACCAGATAGGATAAATCTATACCAAAGACATTATACTTGATACCTGCGCCTACTGTAAAAAAACGCCTATTGCCTTTTTCAGCACTTTCCCAATAGTAGCCACCTCTGAATGCAAACTGTTTGTCATACCAGTATTCTGCACCAAATGATATCGAAACTTCTCTCATTTCTTCCCTGAGTCCACCCTGAGCATCTGAAAAAGATCCTAACATTCCGGCAAAAAGAGCTTTTTCTCTGTAATCAGCAATTCCCTTTTCACCTGTTTTATCCCAGTTAGGATTATCGATTGGCACTCCATCAGAACCTGCAATTTTTTTTGCAATGGGTGTTGGCACCAACAATTTGTTGAAGTCAAGTGCAAAAGTCAACGAATTATAATCATCAAATTCCAACTTTAATGAACTACCTAAACCTAAATTGGCAGGTATAAAGTCTTTGACTGAATTGTCCCTTGTATAACTTAACTTTGAACCAATATTGGTAATAGCTAACCCGTAAGACCACTCTCCCTTATAGCCACCTAATTTTGTTTTTGTTCTGTAATTCAGACCAAAATCCGCAGCAAATGAAGCAGCAGTATTGATGTCTACTCCATTGACGTTTAGTCCTGATGCCAGATTTGAAAAAACGTATTTTCCTGATAACGATGCTGACAATTTATCACCAAGTTTCCTGGCATAGGCAAGTGTAAACTCACCTTCACGCGGACGTCCGGTACCAAGAGATGCTCCCTGTGCAGATGTAAAATCAATATCTCCCAGTGAAAAGAACCTGATTCCTCCCCCTATTGCTTGATTTTCATCCAATTTGTAAAAACCTGAAACATACAATAGGAAAATGTCATCCAGATTTAGATTGCGTAGCCACGGAGTATACGTAAATGCAAAACCTGATTGTTCTTCCGAAAATACCAGATTGGAAGCATTAAAATGCAATGAATTTGCATTGGGTGACAATGCTACCCCAGCATCACCCATTGCACCTGACCTGGCATCAGGGGTGATCCGCAGGAAAGGCACTGCTGTCAATAAGGTATTGGAGATGCACTCACCATTATTGTCAATGACACCACCCTTTGCGGGATCGAAGACTTGTCCAAACATGGGTATAGTAAAAAGCAAAATAACCGTTGGTAAAAGTTGTTTTATTCTAATTAACATATTCTCTTTTCTAAAAAAACTTCGCAAAATTAACAATTACAATAAAATAAATTCAAAAAATAATATTTTAAAATCAATAATAACTGGTTTGGGAAAAAATGGTATTAAAAAAGAACAAAATTTTGCAACCTTATTTCTTTTAAGTAAAATGGTTTATGTTCTCCTTTTTCATGTTTTTCTAAGAATTGACAGATTGTTTTAATTCAATTGAAATCAGACGAGATGCTAAGATCTTAAAGCTTTACAAGTTTTTCAAATCCGCTCTCTTTTGTTATCTTCAATTCTTTAGAATGTATTCTGATCTTATACAGATATACTCCACGTGCCAGAGACCCGTCAAAATCATCTCGCCCATTCCATCCTATATCATTAACTCTAAATCCTGAAGAATATTTTGTCTGTACTATACTTTTTATCAATTTTCCTGAAATTGTATAAATATCGACAATGATATCCAAATCCGTATTGGTCATATTGTGCTCAAACTGAAAATGAGTCAAGGTACTAAATGGATTGGGATAATTATACACATTTTTAAGTGCATTGTCATTCACATCGGTCACCACAAAGTCTATTCTTTTTTCTGTTGAGTTACCTGAGACATCCCACGCTTTTGCCACAATAAAGTGATTGCCTTTTGACAATTTATTGAGCGGAAATTTTACCTGCCCTTTTGAAAAATCATCTTTTGTCGACTCATAAAACTCATTCAAAACAAATATATTCTGATTGTTGCCGTCAAGTACTGCGGTGATATCCTGACCTACTGCATTGCCGGTGACATTGATGCCAAAATCATCTTTAAGATTGAGGATGAGTACGGGGTTTTCATTGGTTATTCCACCTGACACAAAGCTTTCATCGTTTATAAATGCATCCATCTGTGGGCTCTGATCGTCAGCAACAAAGGCACTGTTGGCGCCGCCTACTATCACATTTGTAAAGATACCTGCTGCATCTGATTTTCCGTCATGAGCATAGTATGTAACCCTTGCATTTCCAAAAGTATAATTTATATTCTTGGGCATCCAAAAAGATATGATCCACTTTCCTGATTTTACTGTAGCTGTACCTTTGAACAAAATATTGGTATATGCTTTGAATGAAAATTTGGGAGATCCGCTATCATTGGATAAGGTCTGTAGAGTCGACTTCTTATCATATACGGTTACAAACAATGTGCCATTAAAACTGTCATCTATTTCTCCTTTCCCGTTTTTGATAACCCCTTCCAGTGCCACTTTTTCAAGAGCACTTAAGGTATCAGGCATACCGATAGCGTCTTTACTGTTTATACGGGTTGTAATTATCTCTTTTTCAGGCAGTGCCACTTTCAATGCAGGATCACCCAGCAAGGTAAACTTTCTGGAATTGATTCTGAAAAAATCGCCCTGAGATTTGTTTTTTCCTTCAGCAAGGACATAACCCAAGCTTGGTGCCTGATTATTTATCTTTGAAAACATCAGTTGATGTACTCCGTCAGTCAGTATCTTATTTGAGTTGGTATAAACTGCCCGGGTAGTACTGAGTAGGCCTATGGCTCCACCCTTAGGATTTAATATCGCATACTCTGCAGGAGTTACTATCGATGGATCGTCGTAAGCTGCAAATGAACATGTCGCTGTGACCATGACCGCAAGTTTGTCGATATTGGCCATAGATTGTAAGTCAGGGACTGTAAGAATTCTTTCTTGTGCCCAACCCAATGGCCCACCATGGCCCAGATATGTCACAGAAAGTTGCCCTTTGAAGATGTTGTCATTTATTTTTTTGTTGGCATCAGGATATCTGTTTTCTCCTGCTGTGGGTACCTGCCTAAATGCATCGGCATATACTTTTTGCTGATGGATGAGTTTATGCCGGTTTTCATCATCATTGGCAATCTCATCCATGTCTCTAAGATGTGTATTTCCATCCTCGTCATCTGCGACATACCCTGCATTGAGTTTCCAATCTCCAAATGAAGCCGATGATGTCTCATAGTGAATGATTTTATTGACCAGTGCCGCAGCTTCTTCTGCCGTTTTTGCAGGAAGTCTGCCAACGTAGATATCCAGTCCTCCTCTCAGATCAAAACCTTCATCATTGCCCAGCAATCCATAAAAATCATCAGAAGGAAATCCATCTATCGGATCAAGTGATTCATCTGTTTCATATGCGGGTACAAAGTTTTCTGCAGGAATCTCTTTGACAAGACCTTTGTAATCATAACTTCCGTCACCGAATAGCAAGAGATATCTGAACGAAGGATTTCTGTTCAACAGCATTCTGGCCATATCTCTTATGGCTGCCGGATCTGTCTTGCCACCACTAAACTCATTGTACACCTGATCTGTAGTCACTGTCATCACTTTCAATCCTGAATGCTTTTTTCGATGTTCAGCAAGCCGCTGTGCTTCAGGTAAAAATTTTGGATGGGTGACGATGACCATATCTTCATCTTTCATAGCATGAAGATTCTGATTAAGAATTTTGCCCAGACCTATAGGTTCGAATGCTCCGTTTAGGTTGTTATGGGCCACAAATTCTCTGACCAATCCACCAGTGTTAAATAGTAATTTGCCCGATGTCAGAGCCATTTCTTCCGGTGAAAACGGATCAGTGACATCCCATACGATCTGACTTATGATTGCCTTAGGTGTGAGTGATACTGTTCCGAATTGTTTTGTCCGCTTATTTCGAAAAGACAACTGTGTATTATTGAACACCAATTCTCTGCCATTGACTATCTGCAAGTAATCAATCCATCCTTTTGAATCGCTGCTTGTCTGCATATAATTCAGCTTTATCTGAGGGTTGGGTTCAGAGATTACAGTTTCCTCTTTGATACTGGTTTTTCTGGCATAGACGCCCTCAAGATCACCTGTAGATACGCCTTGAATATTTTTAGTAAAAACCTTTTTTCAAAAGTAAGTGAAACAGATGTTGTATTTTCACTTCTGCCGGCGAAGATCATTTCTATTGATACAGGGATTTCCTGCACAAAAGATGTAAAATCAAAACGGGAAGTATAGTTTTTTTCTCTGGAACTACCTGAAAGCTCATCGCCATACCACTCTTTGCCCGTTCCTTCTGCACCGGTAGCACTTCCCAATAAATTAATTTTATCGTCTTCAAGCCTCTGCAGCATATCATAATATGGGTATTCAGATTCTGCAGGACTTGATGGTATGGTACTCTTTCTTATTCTTAATCCGTCCTGAGCATCAACTTTCAGATAATAGTAGTTTTTGTCGTCATAGATGTTTTTATCGTACGTATAGGTATCTGATTTGGGGTCAAATCCCCATTTATCCGCTCCTTGTGCATAAAAAAGGATGTAATCACTATTGTCGAATCTATTGTCACTTTCGCCGGCAACAAAAATTGCCAATTCTTTTAAATCGTCTACCCTGGGGATACTATTATGTTCCGGTAATCTGCCACTATCCCCACCAAAGATTCTGATCTTTTTAGGATTTATACCGGATACATTTATTCCAAACTTAGACTCGAGAAAACTTTTGTCTATCTTATACACCCCAGTCTTGTCCACACTCAGTTTAAAAATATCCCCTGAGGAAAGTATGGATGTAAATGTATTTTCAGGGCCGCGTGCTCCTGAATTTTTGATTGCAGAAACTTCAGTAAGTAACTGGAAAGATAAAAGCCGTTCAACCCTGCCATCCGGTAACTTTCTACGTGGATGGACAGTGTAGTGCAATGAATACTGTCCTCTGACTTCAGAAATTTCTGCTTTCAATACAAAATCATCGCCCAAAATTTCATCAGTTATGGTATTTGCATCATTGACTATTTCGGTTTTCAGGTCACTTAAACTGTACCTGTCCAATGATGTTGCATAAAAAGGTACACTGCCATGAAACAGAGTGCTGTTTCCATTTTTAGTTTGAGCGGTAAAAATTTGACCATTAACAAAAGGGCTTTCTACCTGCTTATCTTGCCAGGGTAAAACAACTCTTATTACATCGTTTTTTTGAGCAATGGATTGTACTCCTAATAAAGTTAAAACTATTGCTAAAAACCAAATCCTCATGCAGTCAAAGTTTAAACAGGTTTTTTTGTTTGTTTATAATTGAATGTCAAAAAACAAACCAATTTATAAATAATTGTTAAATTTTCCTCTTTTTCACCTTAAAACGACCATATTTGCCGTTGTATTGTCTATAAGATTGTTAATGCCATCCCAAATTCAAAATATTTTTAAATTCGATATATTTAAACCAATAAGAATTTGGGCTTTAACTATTTTTTTATTTTTTACACAAGTAGTAAAGAGTCAGGATCCTATCTACAGTCAATATTATAATGCTCATCTCCAGCTTAATTCAGCTCTTGCAGGAAATACAAATGGCCCCTTGTTTCAACTGAACTACCGCAATCAATGGCCCCTTCTTGATAAAATTTACACAACATATTCAGTTTCATATGACCAGTTTGTCAGGCGACTCAACAGTGGAGTCGGTGTTCAATTACTCACAGACAATGCAGGAGATGGCACACTTCGTACTACAGGATTGACAGGATATTACAGCTACAAGCTGAGAGTTAAAAAAAAATCATTCATAAAGGGTGGAATGGAGATAGGTTACTCACATCTTGGGCTTGATTGGAGTAAACTTATTTTTGGAGATGCTATAGACCCCGGTTCAGGACATATTTCTCCCGGTGGCACTCCATTTCCAAGCAAAGAGCAAACGCCCGGTAATACTTCAAAAAATCTTTTAAACATAGGGGCTGGTATTGTCTTTTTCAATCCTGAGTATTATGTAGGTGTCTCTTTAAAAAATCTCAATACCCCGGATATTTCTTTTCTTGAAAGCGGCACTAACACGGGCGAATCGTCCCAATCTTTGCCTGTCAGATTTTCTTTACATGGCGGAATGCAAATTATATTAAGGTCAGGCAATAAAAGAATTGATCCTACGTTTATATCTCCGAATATTATGTATTTGAGGCAAGGAGGTTTTCATCAGCTCAATGCTGGGGCTTATCTTTCGGTCAACAAAATTCAGGGAGGTTTGTGGTACAGACATTCGCTGTTCAATGGAGATGCTTTGATAACTTCATTTGGTGTTAAAAAAGACTTTCTTAAAATAACTTACAGTTTCGATTTGACCCTTTCTCAATTAAATATTCGACAAGGAGGTGCTCATGAGATAGGGGTAGTACTAAGTTTTGAGCATCTATATCCTAAAAGGCAGGATTATAACGATTGTTTTGCGATATTTCGGTAGCAGAAATTGAAAAATGCATAACTTATTATCCTTTTTTTTAATTATTAAAACGGTGAAATTTAAAAACCCGTATATTTGCGCGCTAATTTTAGAATTTTAGAATATCAATCCATGAAAAATTATTTTAGTTATTTAACTTTGATGGCGTGTTGTGCCATATTGATCACTTCTTGCGGCAGAAAAGGCGGAAGTGGCGGAAGTTCATCTGCAACAGGATGGAAATACAATGATCCGGAATGGGGTGGATTTGAGAAAAAAGATTATGAAGGCCAAATAGATGGTCCTAACCTTGTTCTTATAGAAGGTGGTACTTTTTCAATGGGAAGAAACACCGATGACCCGATTTACGAATTTAACAATGTCCCCAGAAGAGTTACTGTTTCTTCATTTTATATGGATGAAACTGAAGTCTCTAATATCAACTACAGAGAATATCTTCACTGGCTCAAGAATAAATACATCACTTATCCTGAAGTGCATAGAAAGGCACTTCCTGACACCCTTGTATGGAGGGAAGAACTCGCATTTAACGAGCCCCTTGTCGAAACATATTTCAGACACCCTTCTTATGATGACTATCCGGTAGTAGGTGTGTCTTGGATTCAGGCAAATGAATATTGTAAATGGAGATCAAGCAGGGTGAATGAGATGCTTCTGATAGAGAAAGGTATCCTCAACCCTACCCCGGAATCCAAAGATTCAGATGTGTTTGACACCAAGGCCTATCTTACTGGTAAATATCAAGGCAATGTAAAGAAAAACCTTCCGAATCTTGTCAACGGAGGAGAAAGACCTGTGGCCTTTGATGATGGTATCCTTCTACCAGATTACAGACTACCTACAGAAGCTGAATGGGAATATGCAGCATTGGCTCTCCAAGGAAACCAGCCTACATCAGATGATGAAGTCTATACTGACAGACGTATATATCCGTGGAATGGTAATACTGCAAGGTACAAGAAAAGAAATAAATCGCAGGGAGAAATCCTCGCCAACTTCAAAAGAGGAAGAGGTGACTATATGGGACTTGCAGGCAATCTGAATGATAATGCATCGTTCGCCGGCCCTGTGAGAAGTTATATTCCCAATGATTTCGGTCTTTACAATATGGCTGGAAATGTGAGTGAATGGACAGCAGATACATACAGACCTACCACATCCATGACGCTTAATGATACTGACAATCATGAATTAAACCCATTCAGAGGTAATCAATTTCAGACTCTTGTAATAGATGAAGAAGGTAATCCTGTGGAAAAAGATTCTCTTGGCAGATTGAAATACAGATATGTAGATGATGAAGAAGCAAAGGATCGTGAAAACTACAGAAAAGGTGATGTAAGGTCATATCAGGATGGTGACTCTGACAATATCAAATATCTTTATGGAGAAACAACCTTAGTATCTGACAAATCTAAAGTATATAAAGGTGGTTCATGGGCAGACAGACTTTTCTGGCTTCAACCCGGAGCAAGAAGATATAAAGATGAAGACAAAGCAGACAGAACCATAGGCTTCAGATGCGCAATGATAAGAGTAGGTGGAGCAGCAGGTAATGAAGATGTAGGCGGAAATACTTTTAAGGAATCAGGAAGAAAAGTAAAAAGAAGATACAAATAATTTTATTAAACTGATATAGCCTCTGTAGTAATGCAGGGGCTTTTTTATTATATGAATATTCAGCAGCTTTATCAGATTTATACCGCACATCCGGTGATATGTACCGATAGCAGAAAGGTCACAAGGGATTGTTTGTTCTTCTCATTGAAAGGAGACAACTTCAATGGCAATGAATTTGCAAAAGCTGCTATCGAACAAGGCGCAGCATTTGCCATCATAGATCAGGAAGAATTTGATCAGGGAAGCAACTATATACTTGTAGATGATGTCCTTCAGTTCCTCCAGCAACTGGCTTATCATCACAGAAGTCACCTAAAAATACCGGTTTTGTCTATCACCGGATCTAATGGTAAGACTACAACGAAAGAATTATGTCGTGATGTCTTGCAAAAAAAATATAATGTGAAAGCAACTGCAGGAAACCTTAATAACCATATTGGAGTACCACTAACCATCCTTGGGACAGGCCATGAAACTGAATTTCTGATTGTAGAAATGGGAGCAAACCATCAGGGAGAAATCGACGCATTATGCAAAATAGCAGAGCCTGATTATGTGATGATTACAAATATAGGAAAAGCGCATCTTGAAGGATTCGGCGGAGTGGAAGGTATCAAAAAAGGTAAATCAGAAATGTACAGACATGCAGCTGTTCATCATAAAAAAATATTTATAAACAGCGATGATGATGTGTTGATGTCTTTATTGCCTCCACATTCAGCGACTATTATTTATTCTGCTTCAGCACTCGCAAAACTCAGGGAGGAAAAACCATTCATAACTTTTGAATATGATGGTACCACTCATTCTACTCAACTTTATGGAAGTTATAATATTTCAAACATAGCCTTTGCCATTGCGGCCGGAGAGTATTTCGGAGTGGAGCCTGCAGATATTTCATCTGCTATCTCAAATTATCTTCCGGAAAACAACAGATCCCAAATCGTCAAACTCGGTACCAACACAGTCATCAAAGATGCATACAATGCCAATCCAACCAGCATGAAATATAGCATAGAAAGTTTCGCAAAGTTGGATGCATCTAACAAGATGATGATTCTCGGTGATATGCTGGAATTGGGAGATCACACTGCCGAAGAACATAAAGCAATCATATCACTTGCCAAAACACTTCAATTAAATGATGTCATCTTTATTGGTAAAAACTTTTCTAATGTGAAAAATGAACAGCATGGTGTGTATTTTGAAAATGTAGATGATGCAAAATCCTATTTTACTAAAAGAAATATAAAGGATTGCACAATATTACTCAAAGGTTCCAGAGGTATTGCTGTGGAAAAATTAATTGGGTGACCCATTAATAGCAACTAACAATATGTTTAGGCCCTAAAAGGTGTCAATTTGTTATTGTGAATGGGAAATATTTTGGTACAAAATCATATCATAATGTATTATAAAGTAAATAATTATGATTATAAATTTTCGCAATCAATTTTCAGTTTGGTATAGTTGGGACTAATTTTAGATACACTAAATATAAATGTCGTTTAGTTAAGGATTTTTTTTTGTTTTTACCCTATCTAAATCTTTCCATTACAAGGGAAAGACTTTATAAAGAAGTCTTAACTAAACGACATTGCACTAAATATTATATTATTCAAAATTTGTGTACGAGCACGATTATTGTAATTTTGTGTCTGAATCAATTTTGATGAAATATGATAATGAAAATATTTAAGATATTCTTTATTCTCTCTTCTTCTGTGCATTTTGTATTCTGCCAGCATATTCACTATCCTGTCATCATCATAGGTGGTGGAGCGAGTGGTGTTTCTGCAGGAATTCATGCGGCAAGATCAGGTGTAAAAACCCTCATCATTGAAGAATATCAGTGGCTCGGAGGTATGCTTACATCTGCTGGAGTAGCAGCTTTTGACGGCAATCACAGGATTGCAGGCGGAATCTGGAAAGAGTTCAGAGACAGTCTGTATCGACATTATGGTGGTCCCAAAGCAGTAGAAACCGGATGGGTCAGCAATACACTATTTGAACCAAGTATAGGCAATCGTATATTTAAAAATATAACAGCCAAAGAAAAAAATCTTACGGTTAATTATAATAGTATTTTTCTGTCCGCTGAAAAAGATGATAAAAAATGGACCATCATTATCAATGAAAATGGAGTTGAAAAAAAGTACACCTGCAACATTCTGATTGATGCCACAGAGACAGGTGAAGTGTGTCAATATCTCAAATTGCCAGCTGATATAGGTATGGATAGCGGTCCACTTACGGGCGAATCATGGGCTGGCGATAAAGCGAATGACATAGTGCAGGATCTTACCTATGTCGTCATTCTAAAAGATTATGGCAAAGGTGCGGATAAAACCATACCAAAACCAGAAGGCTATAATCCCGATGAATTTAAGTGTTGCTGTGACACAAAAGATCCTTCTATATCTTCAAAACCTAATATCGACTGTGATAAAATGATGACTTACGGCAAACTGCCCAACGGTAAATATATGATCAACTGGCCGGCATGTGGCAACGACATCTATATGAATGTGCTGCATGATGACAGAAAAAACCGATTGGAAAGATTGAAAGAAGCAAAACTTCACACACTGAGATATGTATATTATATGCAGAAAGAGCTGGGATTCAAACATCTGGGCATTGCAGATGATGAATATCCGACTGATGATCTTTTGCCTTTTATTCCTTATCACAGAGAATCGCGCAGGATTAAGGGATTGGCACGACTTCAGGCAGAGCATCTGGTGAAACCCTTTGATCAGGATAAAAAATATTACAGAAACGGGGTCGCTGTCGGAGACTATCCTATAGACCACCATCACAAAAAAAATCCCGAAGCACCTGAATTACATTTTTTTAACATAAAAGCACCTTCATACAATATTCCGATGGGAAGTTTGATTCCTCAAAATACTGAAGGCCTGATCGTTGCTGAAAAAAGTATCAGTGTATCCAATATTGTAAACGGAGCTACAAGGTTGCAACCTGTAGTATTGGGCATCGGTCAGGCAGCAGGTGCCATCGCGGTTCAGGCAATTAATGATAAGAAGCTTCTTTCAAAAGTTTCTATCAGGAAAGTACAGCAGCAACTATTAAAATCAGGTGCCTATATCATGCCTTATATCGATGTAGCAACAAGTGACAAATATTTTGCAGCGGTACAAAGAATAGGAGCAAGTGGCATCCTCAAAGGTACTGGTCTGACATACAAGTGGGCAAATCAGACCTGGTTTTATCCCAACAAGGTTTTATCTGAGTATGATTTGCTGGATGGATTAAGGTATGTATATCCGCATTTGTCAGAAAGAAGGGATGGTTCCGGTGAAGACCTGAAAGTTGCATATCTGGTGACACTTCTGAAAACGATCAAGGCAGAAACAGAATTGAAAGACATCATCAAGATCCTTCGAAATATAAAACCAGGCAAGTATACTGAAAATACCTTCCTGACCCGATATCAGACAGCTATCATATTGGACACCTTGATTGATCCTTTCAGCATTGAGACTGACCACAATGGAAACTTTTTAATACAAGAAATAAAATAAATATGTCCCTACACATCATCGACATCCTGATCATAGCCACCTATATTATTTTAGTTCTTGGTTTGGGTTTTTACTTTGCCAAAGCTGCATCCAAAGATTTGAATGCTTACTTTTTAGGCGGCAATACCTTGAAATGGTACATGCTGGGGTTAAGCAATGCTTCAGGAATGTTTGATATTTCCGGGACAATGTGGACAGTTAGCATTTTATTTATTTATGGTCTGAAAAGCGCCTGGATACCCTGGTTGTGGCCGGTATGGAATCAGGTGTTTGTTTTTGTGTATCTGGCCATATGGATGCGTCGTTCCAATGTGATGACCGGTGCTCAATGGATCACTTTCCGGTTTGGAGATGGCAAAGGATCCAAACTTTCTCATATTATCATTGTGGCATTTGCCATCGTAAGTGTACTAGGATTTATGGCCTATTTTTTTGAAGGTATTGGTAAGTTTTGTGTCCTTGTATTGCCATGGGATATGTCCGTAGAGACCTTAAGCCTTACTTCAGCGCATGGATATGCCTTGTTGATCTGCGGGTTGACAGCTTTTTATACCATCAAGGGAGGTATGTATTCTGTAGTATTTACCGAAGTACTCCAATTTCTGATCATGACCATTTCATGTCTGGCAATTGGATATATCGCCTTCACTTCTGTTACTCATGAACAGATTATGTCAGTGGTACCTGCGGGATGGGACGAATTATGGTTTGGCTGGAATCTTGACCTGGACTGGTCGGGTACACAATATGCCGCTATCAACGAACGGATAGCATCAGACGGGTTTGGGTTGTTTGGCATGCTCTTTATGTTAATGCTGTTTAAAGGTGTATTTGCATCTATTGCAGGACCTGTTCCAAGTTATGACATGCAGCGGATATTGGCCACACGCACACCATCGGATTCGGCAAAGATGAGCATTCTCACCATCCTTGTGATGTATATGCCCAGATATCTGATGGTCTCAGGATTTGCTGTCTTGGGTTTGGTATATCTGGGGCCGGAGATTACTGCCATGGGAAGTAAGATTGACTTTGAACAGGTATTGCCCATGGCCATTCAAAAATTTGTACCGGTTGGATTGAAAGGATTATTGCTTGCTGGACTTTTGGCGGCATTTATGGGTACATTTTCGGCTTTTATCAATTCTGCTCCGGCCTACATTGTCAATGATATTTACAGAAAATACATCGACCCACATGCGGATGATAAAAAGTATATCAGATTGAGTGTTTATGCGTCTCTGACATTGGTCGCTGTTGGGATTGTATTTGGGTTTTTTGCATCTTCGCTCAATCAGCTTACTTTATGGATCACAGCAGCCCTGTACGGAGGGTATGCAGCCGCCAATGCACTAAAATGGATCTGGTGGAGATTTACGGGCTATGGATATTTTTATGGTATGCTATTCGGTTTGATTGCTTCTACAGTCAAGCTTTTTGTTTTTCCACAGTATGTCGATATTTTTATCTTTCCGGTGATACTGACATTTTCAATTATAGGCTGTGTAGTAGGTACATATTTACATCCGGTTGAAGATATGGTTTCGGTAAAGGAATTTTACAGAAGAACTAGGCCTTGGGGATTCTGGGGACCAGTAAAGGAAGCTGTGATGAAAGAAAATCCTGATTTTATACCTAATCAGGACTTTGGTAAAGATACTTTAAATATTATCATCGGTATCGTATGGCAGATGGCACAGGTGGTGATCCCGATTTACTTCATGATTCAGGACAATACCAATATAGTCATTTGGTGTGGTGTCTTTATCCTGACGAGTTACCTGCTCAAAAAAATGTGGTGGGATAAGTTGGGTCATGGAGACAATGTCTGATAGTGAAAAATGGATTCATCACATAAAATTGAAAAACTGACTATATGCGCATTACAGGTACATTTATAGATGAGATCAGCCACGATATTCCGCACCAAAACTGGGGAGCAAAAGAGTGGGAAATCGACTTTCAACATATGAAAGCCATTGGCATTGACACCGTCATTTTGATACGTGGAGGGTATCGCAAATTCATCACATGGCCGTCATCGTATCTGATGACTAAGCACGGCTGTTATGCACCATCGCAAGATCTTGTGGAGTTGTTTTTATCTTTGGCTGATAAATATGAAATGAATTTTTACTTCGGTCTGTATGACAGCGGTAAATACTGGGACACTCACGATATGTCTCACGAAATTGATATCAATCGTTTTGTTATTGACGAAGTTTGGTCACAATATGGTCATCATCCATCATTCAAAGGCTGGTATCTCAGTATGGAGATCAGCAGGAAAACCAAAGGTGCCATTGAATCCTTTTATACGCTCGGAAAACAATGTAAAGATGTCAGTGGCGGTTTGCCAACCTTTATCTCACCATGGATAGATGGCAAAAAAGCGGTAATGGCTGCACAAAGTTCCTTGTCTAAAGAAAATGCTGTATCCATTACAGAGCATGAAGCAGAGTGGAATGAAATTTTTTCAGGTATTCATACTGTGGTGGATGCTGTCGCCTTTCAAGATGGTCATATAGATTATGATGAGTTAGATGCTTTTTTTACTGTAAACAAACAATTGGCAGATAAATATAAGATGCAATGCTGGACCAATGCTGAGTCTTTTGATAGGGATATGCCTATCAAATTTCTGCCTATCAAGTTTGATAAACTTAGGATGAAGCTGGAAGCCGCTGCTCGTTGTGGTTATGACAAAGCGATTACTTTTGAATTTTCACATTTTATGAGCCCTCAGAGTGCCTATCATCAGGCAGGGCATTTGTACAATCGGTATCAGGAATGGCAAAAACATTTGTAAATAATGACCAGACTATAATGACTATGAAATATATCAAAGTTTTAATTTCAATTATCTTAATATTTGTAAATCATACGATTACATCTCAGACTCAAGCTCGCCTGATACCGAAAAAAGGTGTTTATATCAATACTGGAGGTCTTGATTGGTCTTATGGGTCAGAAGTGAGTTTTTTTACACCCGACAAGAAGCACCATCATTATTACTTTACATGGTGGGAACAAGATATAGACACATCTGTAAAAGATAAAACTGTGCTCATTTTGGGCTCTGCCAATACTGCTGTGCATGGAACTTACAGCCTCAAAAACATGCTAAAAAACAAAGTTGAAACTGAAATAAATTGCCAGTGGTTGAGTGAAGAAGACGCTGTTGGAGACATTGTTCATGTAAAGTTTTGGTTGCCTTTTTTGAAAGAATGCACATTCAGCGATGGCAATGCTGAATTTACTATCGAAAATATCAAACAATTTAATGGGCGTCAACTGATTTTAAAAACAGGATTTGGAACATTCAAAATCACATCGTCTCACCCATTCAGTATATCAAGAAATGATCACCCTAATCCAAAAGAAAATGATTACGACAAAAGAGCACAATTTCTTCAATTGTATGAGCACAATATTCCATTAAAAAAAGGTGATAAATTAATAAGACAATTTTCCATTGAACAAATAGATCAAGACAATAAGAATACAGTCATTCATTCCCTGCAATCGACTGCATCAGAGATAGTCTATGATGGTGAAGAAAAATTTGAAATGGAACCATCAGTTATCCTTCCAAAGCCGGAAAGTCTGACATTAAAAGAAGGATATTATACAATTCCTGCTAAGGGTGATAAAAATGCTGTCTCCGATAAGGTGGTTACTAAATTTCGGGAAATACTGGCAGCACAATGGCAAATTAGAGACAGTTATTTTCCGAACATAAAGTCAATTCCTGATCAAAAATTTGAGGAAGAACAATATGAGTTAAATATTAACGGGAGCAATATTATTATAAAACACAAAACCCCGATAGGCCTTCAGCATGCTTTGCACACCCTTGTACAGATGACATTGCTTAAAAATGGTGAGCTGGTCATACCGCAGGCGATCGTCAGAGACAAACCGAAAATATCCTGGAGAGGAGTTCATATGTTTACAGGTCCAACTTCTTTGGCACTGCACAAGCGGATGTTTGAAAACATATTACTCCCACTAAAAATAAACAAAACAGTCATACAATGCGAACAAGCTGAATGGACATCTCAGCCTTATATGAGAGGCGGCATCAATATTTCACTTCAGGACCTGAGTGAATCATTTTCTTTTTTCAGAAAGCATAACGTAGAGCCTATCCCGTTGATTCAAAGTCTCGGACATATGGAGTGGTTGTTCAAACACAGGTCCAACAGGCATCTCGCCATCAACCCGCTCTATCCCTATACGCTCAATGCATTCCTGCCTGAAGCCCGACAATCAGTAAAAAAACTTTGGGATGAAACATTCAGACTACTCAAGCCCACAACAATACATATCGGATTTGATGAAATAGGAATGATAGGTTTTCATCTCCCTCGAGAAAAAGAAATTGACCTTTGGAAAATCCAAATGAAATATATGGCAGATTATGCCAAAAGCAGGAAGTCCGGTTTAATGATTTGGGGAGATATGGGTTTGGGACCAGAAGAAGGGCCTGATGCACTCAATGGCAGGACTAAGGAACGGGCCGCGCTGATCAGAAGTACCATTCGCTCAGGTACATATGTTGCTGACTGGCACTATCTGGATGATAAAAATCCTGAAGTCTACAAACCAAACCTAAAGATATGGAAGGCCAACAAAAACATACCTATCGCATCACCATGGTTGCACCCGGACAATGTTTATGGTTTTGTACATGCCGCCATTGATCAGGATATCGGAATGCTTCAAACCACCTGGGCGGATTTCGAAAGCAGCGAACACAATATGATCATCAATATTGAACAATTCGGGGCTTATATCCTTGCAATGGATTATGCGTGGAGTGGTCGCAAAGAACTACCGGATCGGTTGCCATATCATCATATCAGAGAGTGGAATAGAAGGTTCTACAGGCAAGCATTACCTGTTACCTCTATCAAAAAGCACAAGCTGACAGGGACTTTAAAAGCTCAAGACATTTGTGCTCCAACAACCAACAGCACAGATATAGTCCATGCTCTTGCCATCAGGGAAATGGAAGTAAGAGGTTTTTCTATCATAGGGACCACATCATGCATATTGCCATATGGGGAAGATGTTGGTTATATCCGATTTTATAAAGGTAAAAAGCTTGTCCACCAAAAAAAGCTCAGGTATGGTGTCGAGGTACGATCTGAAAATGATCAAAGGCCGTTATTTGATCATATATCAGGGAAAGAAGAAAACAAAATGTATGATTTTATGGTCAGAAATATAGATGTGGATGAATTAAGATTGGAAGATGTTCATCCGGGCAGTGGATTGAAAGTCAGTGAATTAACGTTGTTTTCCGATAGGTGAGGCTGTAAACAATTTGTGAAAGAATGACAGCAAAGAAATAAACCTGATACAAATTATCATTAAAGATAAATGAGGCTTTTTCAATTTAAGTATGAGTTGAAATCAAAAACGTCTGTATCTTTGCATTGGGAAAATAAAAGCTTGTCCTAAATGCCTGACGCTGTCAAAGTTTAACTTCATTTTAGAGTATGTTTAAACTTTATTATTGGGTTCCAAGTGACAAATTTTAATTTAGACATACTTAATAAAAGGATATCCTAACACACAGACTTTGAAAATATCGATTACGACACTAAAACGGTTTATATGATCGGACGAATATTTGTGTGTGGTGATATACATCAAATACGCAATTATTTTAAAATCATTTTAACCTATCTTTTATAAAAATACTAACCTAGTTCACAATAAACATATCCTAATCTATGTCCAATATCCTATTTACTACCGAAAATAAAATAGCCCACGTCTCACTTCATCGCCCTGAAAAAACCAACGCTCTCAATGCATCTACATGGCAAGAACTCGAATCCATATTTCGCGAGATAAGTGAAAATGACGGGGTACGTGTGATCATACTTTCAGGTGGAGAAAGCAAACATTTTTGCGCAGGTATAGATCTGGAAATGCTGATGTCTATCTCCACAAGTGATATAAACTGCGAAGGTAGGCGCAGGGAACAAATCAGAAAATTTGTATTGCAGCTACAGGCTCCTATTAATGCTATCGAGTCGTGTACAAAACCTGTTATAGCAGCTATCCATGGAGGCTGCATAGGTGCAGGTGTAGATATAGTGACAGCATGTGATATGAGATATTGTACAGATGAAGCCTACTTTACAGTCAAAGAAATGGACATGGGTATGGTTGCAGACCTGGGCACCTTGCAGCGCCTGCCCAAAATCATACCTGAAGGTATAGCCAGAGAAATGGCATATACCGGACGTAATATGTATGGACAAGAAGCGGAAAAGCTAGCTCTGGTCAATAGATCATATGAAAATAAAGAAGTCATGATGACTGAGGTGATGAATATAGCTGAAATGATGGCCCAAAAATCACCATTATCAATTCGTGGTACAAAAAACATCCTCTTGCATACCCGAGATCACAGTGTACAGGATGGTCTGCAATATATTGCTGCGTGGAATGCCGGCATGCTTCTCTCTGACGATCTGCAAGAAGCCTTTATGGCAAAAATGCAAAAAAGACCTGCCATATACAAAGATTAGGAAAAAAATAGCACCAAGATATTAAGTTTAAGCATCGTGACTTGAAACTCAGGTTGTCAGATTAGAACAGTAGTAAGTCTCATCTTGATGAGGTGCTTGCCAATATCTTTATCTCCACCCTTCGATTTTTACTTTTGTTTTGTTCAGTGTCATTGGGTGCCAGAGGTTTTGTATCGCCATAACCCAGAGCAGTAACCCTATATGCCGGTATACCTTTTTCCAACAATATCTTTTTGATCGCAATAGCTCTGTCTTGTGACAATTTTATCAGTGCATTTTTTTCACCGACATTGTCTGTATGACCTGCGATACTTATGTTCATTGATGGGTTAGCTGTGAGCAAGCCTGCAAGTTTCAGAACTTCCGGATAAGATTCTTTCAACAGTTCTGGTTTGGTTCTTTCAAAGTATATATTATGAACGATGATATCTTCCACTATTTTTAGTGGCATATCATCTCTATTTTCAACGTCCTCCTTGATGCTTCCTGCAGGTTTTGAAGTTTCTTTGACTAAATGTTCCGGTTTTGCTTCCCATCTTTGCTCAATATCCGTCCTTTTTATTATTAATTTCTGTTGTGGGATAAGAATAAGCTCTATATCTATCACATTTTTCCCATTTTCGATTAAATATTGCGGATCAATGATGACTTCTTCACTTTGAAGTTCTCTGTTGGCAGCTTGAAATACCATTGCTTTATTCTCAAAAAATTTGTATTTACATATTCCGTTTTTAGAATAAAAAGTGTTTGATTTTATATTATTGTAGGCTGGACCCCATGATATTTCTGCGGGATGATTTTTTCCTGTTTCCTGATGTATCACTTTGATATTTACTGTGATGGGAATAGTAATTTTGGAACGCTTGAGTTTGGCCTTGAAGATATCACTGCTACCATTTCTATTGGAAGTAAAAAATATGGTATTATCATCATTCATCAAGTGCGGATGAGCATCGTCATACTCACTGTTCAAAGGTGGATCCAGCTTATTAGGTCTCGACCAGTTTGTATATGTCAAATCCAACCTTTCAGAAACATAAATATCAGTACCCCCATATCCATCAGTTCTGTCTGAAGCAAAGTATAGTTTTTTCATATCATGGGACAACATAGGTGTTGATTCCCGGTATTCAGAATTGATAGATGGACCCAGATGAACAGGGCTAGTATATCTGCCATCCGAAATTCGGAAAGCTACAAATAAATCCATATTTCTGGTGCTGCCGCCTTTCATAGCAAGTATGAGGATGGTTGAGTCTCTGCTTGCTGTAAGATTGATTTCTGAAGATATCTGATTAAAACCCGCGATGTGCAAGAGTCGGGGAAATGTAAAAGACTCCCCGTCAAATTCTGACACAGAAAAACCTTTTTCTATTCCTCCTTCAGGAAAAAACTGATTGATAATCAAAAAA
The DNA here is from genome assembly GCA_016713025.1 of Saprospiraceae bacterium. NCBI lineage: Bacteria > Pseudomonadati > Bacteroidota > Saprospiria > Saprospirales > Saprospiraceae > Saprospiraceae bacterium. The sequence continues at coordinate 3,353,917 of JADJPZ010000004.1, forward strand.
CTATTGGATGTTCCGAAGTTGGAACAAATACTATTAGGGAGCACATCATTGATTGGGTATGATGGGTGGAATATGCCGTAAGGTTGACCATTATTAAGTCTTGTATACCATATATCCTGATTGTATCCTGATGATAGAGGGTCAGGGATATATTCAGAGGCAATTTGCGAATATACCATCCTGAGTGATTCACTATACTCTTTTTTTGATGCAATATTGTAAAGGTTGATACCATCTATGATCAGTGTTTTATTACAATCCGGATCAGCATTTCTCGTAAAAAAAAGCAATTTTTCATCGTATGAAACAACAGGACAAATTTCATCTAAAGAATCAGTATTGATAGGTTCAGGCAGCCTTTCAATGCTGTGTTGGGCATAAACTAATTGTCCATAAACCAAAAGCAATGCGGTGGTATACAATATTCTAAAAAACACTTAAATTCTATTTTAAGAACAATAAATCATGCAAATATATACATTAAAAATATATAATATGTCACAATACTTCGATAATTTTTAAATATAATTTTTAAATTAAAATATATATGTAAAAAATAAATGTATAAATTAGTTATTGTGCCATTTTTAATCACCATCTCTAACAATAATGGATGTTATTAATTTCACAAGATTCACTAATAAATACACACATTTTGCATTATTTTTTGTATATTTGTTGAATATTTAATAAATAATTTGTAGGAGTCGGGAGCGTTTTGCTCTGTTTAGCATTCTATACTAATAATTAAATCAATGAAATCATGAACATCCATTTTAAACAAATCATCAGGTCGTCTTCCAAAGTATTTCTATTAGTATTATTAGCATCAAGTATTTATAGTCAGGATTGTGGTCAGGCTGACTTTTTGTACACCATTCAGGGAAATATTGTAAAACTGACGGGAAAATCATCTTTAAGTGATAGTGCCAAATACTATTGGACCTTCGGCAATGGAAAATCTGAAGATGGCAGAGAAGTAAAAGCAGAATACCAAAAAAGCGGAGAATATGAAATCTGCCTTAAAGTGAAAAGTGGCAATTGTTCGCTTGTAAAGTGTAAAACTATAAAAATCAATGCTTTCCCCGGAGACTCCTGTGGTTTATCTATAATTTATGAACATAGGACTGAAGGCCTCACTGGTATCTTTCAGGCTAAAACCAACATTGACAATACAAAATTCCTTTGGTTTGTAGCAGGTAGCAATAGGCAATTTGAAGGCCGCGAAGTAAAAATCCCATTTGAAAAAGCCGGCATCTATGAGGTCTGTGTCAAGGCTTACTCCGGAAATTGCGAAGTTAAAGAATGTAAAAGAGTAGAGATAGGCGCTACCTGCAATCTTGGAGCTGACTTCACTTATTCAACAGATAGCTCAGGTATAGTAAAAGTAGTCGGGAAATCAGCACTTGGGGATACTGCCAAATACTATTGGACGTTTGGCAATGGAACATCTGCTGATGGCAAAGAAGCAAAAATCAATACGAAAAATCAGGAGAATATCAGATCTGCCTGAAAGTGTTGAAACCTGCAATTACAGCTTCCGGAGTTCAGTCCTGTACTCAGGCTGTATGCAAAACTGTAAAAGTCATCGTCAAAGCTGCACCTTGTAATCTGAAAGTGGAAACTGAAAGTAAAACCGAAGGCCTCACTGGTATCTTTCAGGCTAAAACCAACATTGACAATACAAAATTCCTTTGGTTTGTAGCAGGTAGCAATAGGCAATTTGAAGGCCGCGAAGTAAAAATCCAATTTGAAAAAGCTGGCATCTATGAGGTCTGTGTCAAGGCTTTCTCCGGCAATTGCGAAGCAAAATTATGTAAAAGAGTTGAAATAGGCGCTACCTGCAATCTTGGAGCTGACTTCACTTATTCAACAGATAGCTCAGGTATAGTAAAAGTAGTCGGGAAATCAGCACTTGGGGATACTGCCAAATACTATTGGACGTTTGGCAATGGAACATCTGCTGATGACAAAGAAGCAAAAAATCAATACGAAAAATCAGGAGAATATCAGATCTGCCTGAAAGTGTTGAAACCTGCAATTACAGCTTCCGGAGTTCAGTCCTGTACTCAGGCTGTATGCAAAACTGTAAAAGTCATCGTCAAAGCTGCACCTTGTAATCTGAAAGTGGAAACTGAAAGTAAAACCGAAGGCCTCACAGGTATCTTTCAGGCTAAAACCAACATTGACAATACAAAATTCCTTTGGTTTGTCGCAGGTAGTAATAAACAATTTGAAGGCCGCGAAATAAAGATCCCATTTGAAAAAGCGGGCATCTATGAGGTCTGCGTCAAGGCTTACTCCGGAAATTGCGAAGTTAAAGAATGTAAAAGAGTAGAGATAGGCGCTACCTGCAATCTTGGAGCTGACTTCACTTATTCAACAGATAGCTCAGGTATAGTAAAAGTAGTCGGGAAATCAGCACTTGTGGATACTGCCAAATACTATTGGACGTTTGGCAATGGAACATCCGCTGAAGGAAAGGAAGCTAAAATTCAGTACGAAAAAACAGGTGAATATCAGATCTGCCTCAAAGTGTACAAATTAAGCCCTGTCTCCAGTATTCAGCCATGCATTCAGTCAGTATGTAAAACTGTAAAAGTTTTTGTCAAAACCCCTTCTTGTAATCTGATAATTGAAACAGAAAACAAAATCGATGGCTTTACAGGTATTTTCCAGGCTAAAAGCAATGCAGACAATACTAAATATACATGGTATGTACCGAGTCAGAATAAAAAATATGAAGGTCGCGAAGTTAAGATACCATTTGAAAAGCCAGGTATATATGAAGTTTGTGTCATTGGTTATGCGGGCATCTGCGAAGTGAAAGTTTGTAAACGTATCGAAATTCTTAATACTGCCGGAGCATGTAATCTCGGTGCTGAATTTAATTATGAGGTAGAGAAAGATGTATTAAGAGCTAAAGCCAGTTCCCATGGAAGTGGTAATGTAAAATATTACTGGACATTTGGCAATGGTATTTCTGTTGAAGGAAAGGATGCTACCTTTAAGTTTGACAAACCGGGAGACTATCAGTTATGTCTTAAAGTGACCCGATCTTCAGCATCCAATGCAATAGATTCAACCAGCTGCACTCAAACTGTATGCAAAAAAATAAATATAACAAATCAAACAGAATGTAAACTTTCACCTGACTTCACCTACAAATCTGAAGGAAATACAGTGATATTCAGTGGTAAATCAAGTGATGAAAAAGCAAAGTATTACTGGTATGCCAGGGATATAAAAATGGAACTCACAGGAAAAGATGTAAGATTCCAGTTTGAAAAAGCAGCATCATATGAGGTATGTATGATCGTAGTCAATGGAGCCGAAACATGTAAAGATCAGATCTGTAAAAAAATATCTGTAGGCAACAGGATCAATGTTTTTCCAAATCCAACAGCCAATGTCCTCAATATAGCTGTAGATGAAGATATCAGTAGAGTGACTATCTATGATCAGTTTAAGAGAGTGGTACATTCAGGCAATCTTTATGATTCTTATGGCAATATTGATATCACACATCTCAATAGTGGATTGTATACAGTCACAGTTCAGCTTGAAAATGGAGAATTGATGGCAAAGAAATTTTATAAACAGTAGTTTTATAAAACATTGTCTCAACAGCATGTTTAAATTTTCATCACGTCGCTCTGTCATGAAAATTTAAACATGCTTTTATTTTAAGAAAAAAATTATCGTAGCTGATCCAAATTATTACTACATTTTAAATGTAAAAGTTGGGTTTTATTTTATTATTTGAATTTATAATTAACTTAAATAAAATAAAATATTAATAACTACACATATAATATTATTTATATTTGATATGTATAAATTTAGCAAATACAATATTTTGCCTTTATTGAACTTTTTTCTTTCCTAAAGAATTACTTTTACATGTCAATATAGTAAAATCCATGTTTGAGTCAATGAGCAGGCCTTCGTTAATGTGGTTGCTGAGTGAGCCCGGAAGAGCTCTGATTGAAAGGAGCGCTTCCATTCCGTTTGAACGAGTAACACAAAAAAAACAAATAGGAGACGGTCATCCTGTGATGATACTGCCGGGGTTTTTGAGTTCACAAAGTTCCACAAAAGCACTAAGGAAGTATGTGGCCAATCTGGGTTATGAGGTATATGATTGGGGTTTGGGTCGAAATATGGGGAAACTTGAGTACATGGAGCTACTACTCGAACGATTGGATGAAATTCATATCAAAACCGGAAGAGAAGTCAGTCTTATAGGTTGGAGCCTTGGAGGAGTGTTTGCCCGACAACTTGCAAAAGAAAGACCAAATATCACCAGACAGGTGATCACTCTGGCTTCCCCGTTTATTGGACTCAGTGAGCCAAATAACATTGCTTGGATATATTCATTACTCAATTATGGTAAAAAAGTAAAAGACGTAAACCAAACTCTCCTTGAAGACCTTCCTAGACCAGCGAATGTCCCTACTACAGCCATTTACTCAAAAACAGATGGTGTTGTCCCATGGAAATATTGCATAGAGCCTGTAGAAGATGACATCCATCAAAATATTGAAGTCAGATCAAGCCATATCGGTATGGGTGTAAATCTTGCGGTATTTGCAGTGATTGAAGATAGATTATTGTATGATAAAGAAAATTGGGTCAAATTCAGACCAAGAGGCATCATGAACAATCGACTGATGTTTCCGGCATATTGATCTGTGTTTATATGAATAGTTCATTTGTCCCATCTACTTTGGGTGCATTTCATTTTTTCGCTCTATGCTCTATTTCTTATCAAATTCCGTAGCTTCAAGCTACAATGCAGTAAATTCAGTCATCTTGTTCAAAATTAAATTTCCTCACTTTCGCTCAAACATAAAAATTTAAACATACTTTTATTGGGAAGCTTAAAAATCCCTTTATTACATCATAAAATGTTTGGTCTCTGAATAGACTCAAGATTTACAAAGTATAACTTTTTTAACTTTTTTAAAGTCCTATATCTCAGAATTCAAAGTGAATAAATTTTGAGATTCTTTCTGGCAAATCCTCCCCTATTGATGCCTGATATTCTTCAAACGAACAAGCCAGGTATCTGTTTGCCTTTGATTCAGGATGTTTGAGCCACCATTTGCCCGTTTGGTTGTGTTTTACAAAATCCAGATCATCATCTATCATACCTGCATAAATAACAAATGTAGTAAAGTCATTGGATCTAAGCGGATGGTCCGCCACCCTGATATTGACGCCTTCCGCAAAATACCAGATAGATTCAGCCAGAAGTTGTGATTCCTGCAGACAACCACTATTATTAAGTTCAAAATCAAAATGCACTACGCTAATTTGACCACCAGTGCCCGCATGTCTCATTATCTGGCACAGCTCTTCAGCATTTAATCCTGTAGGGTAAGTATATTTGACATTGGGAGCATCAGACGTCCTTAAAGCTCTTAAATCCACATACAGGTTGACGATATCTCTCAGCGATGGCTCCAGAATCGCAGGATTTGATCTCATCTTTCCGAGGCTGACATGATTGTAGTGATATTCTTCAGTCTGAAAAATGTCATCCTGAGTACAGAGGTGACGCTGATAACCGGTATAGTTGCAAGCAGGAAATTCTTTATGAATTTTGTTGGATATGATCCAATTGGACCAATCATTGGCAATATTGGCAAGGCCTCTGCTACCATCCCCAATAAAAACAGGCAGTACTCCTGCAGCATTACAAAACTCTGTAATTTTATCCTTTTGATTTTCATCCGCAATATATCCTAAATCATATATATCGATATTTCGGAAATGTGAATGGAGAGACCTTATCATTCTCCTAAGTTCCATACCTGTCTCTGTCTTAAATGTAATAAGCCCGACTCCAGGTCCTTTGAAATTTAAAAAAGGGTTTTTATCTTCATTCACCATGGAGAAAAAATAGTTTTCGCCATATTCTTGATCTGCATTACTCAAAGGTGTCAGTAAACTTGATAACATGTTTAAAATTTTATGTTCAATACAATAAAAGTTACACTCTAAAACAAGAGTATTTTTAAAGTTTCATCATTTAGCTCAAAGCGGCAGATGTAATTAGAGTGTAAATTTTTTGACGATAGTGCAAAGATATAAAATATTGTTATTGTGGGAATTATTTATATAATAAAAATTTCATACATGTTTTATTACTCATTCCTGATAAGGAGATGAAAGTTTTCTTTATCTTTGAAATAAAAAAAGATAGTGAAATATATAAAAATCTTTGCCGCTGTAATTTTAGTGTTATTGATCGTACTTCTGTCAGCAAAATATTACTTCAATATCAACCCACCTCTCAGTTTCATCGCATCAAAAAATCTATCTTCCCTGCCACTGGATAGTCTGAAATTGCCTACGGGATTTGTAATAGAAATATATGCTGACAGCATTGAAAATGCGAGATCAATGTGTATATCTCCATCAGGTACCTTGTATGTAGGAAACAGGTCCGGTAAAAATGTTTTTGCCTTGAAGGATACAAATGGCGATAATGTGATCGATCAAAAATTTGTAATTCTCAAGGAAGGGAATATGCCCAATGGTGTGGCTTTTAAAGATGGAAATCTGTACATAGCTGAAGTAAATCGAATATTAAAGTTTAAAAATATCGAAACTAAATTGTCATCTCCAGGTACCCCAATCGTCATTTATGATAGATATCCCACGGAAAAACATCATGGATGGAAATATATCGCTTTTGGACCTGACAACAAATTGTATGTTCCTGTAGGAGCTCCGTGCAATATTTGTGAATCCGAAGATGCGGTTTTTAATTCCATCACCAGGATGAATGAAGACGGCACGGGTGTGGAAATCGTTCATTCCGGCATCCGAAATACTGTCGGATTTACCTGGCACCCGGTGACAAACCAACTTTGGTTTACTGATAATGGCAGAGACTTGATGGGTGATGAGACTCCTGAATGTGAGCTCAATGTTGCTATCAAGGACAGCTTGCACTTCGGATACCCATATTGTCATCAGGGCGATGTATCTGATCCGAAATTTGGGACAAAAAGGAAATGCTCTGAGTTTGTACCTCCTGCAACAAAGTTAGGTCCTCACACTGCACCGCTTGGACTTAAGTTTTATACAGGCGACAATTTTCCTTCACAATACAAAAATTCTCTCTTTATAGCGAGACACGGGTCATGGAACAGAAGCAAAAAAAGTGGGTATGATATTGTCCAGGTAATCTTTGAAGATGATGGAAGTGTTAAAGCTGTGAAACCATTTATCACAGGGTGGTTAAATGAACAGACAGATGATGTTTGGGGAAGACCAGTGGATATCTTTTGCACCAGTGACGGATCGATGTTGATATCTGATGATTACGCAAATGTAGTGTACAGGGTTTACTATAAAGGTTAATTTTACAAACCTAATATATTCCATTTTAAATGGTAATATATTTCCTTTTCAGCCCCGAATCCTTCGTTTCGCCGCGCAATATTTTCTGCACTGGAACCTGTAAAATCAAGTATAAGTTTTTTAGAAGCATTATACTGAATGATGTAATCAATCATCTGATACATAGATCTTACTCTTTTACCATTTTCATTGGACGCACAAAGTAAAAAATAAAGTCTTTCACTATCCAAAATAAAAAAACCGATAGAAACTAATTCGTCATTCAAAGTGGCTTTTAGTCCAAATCCTGATCCCTTTTGGATGGATTGAGAGAGTAATTGCTGGACATTATGGCTGAATTTTTGCGTCAGGCCAGTGATGTCATAGTTTTTTATAAAATTAAACATCAGATTCACATCGTATTCCACAGTGATTTCTGTTCCTGAATTCTGGGATGTTGTGATATTTCGTACTGTGTTACGATGGTAGCTTTTGCGTATATCCTGATATGATTTTGTAAGCGGAAGGATATGGTTGACTCTTACATTAGTTTTGCCTAAAGGGATGACGGGACTTGCCATTTTAAGATCCATTTTTAATAAATTCCGGGCCAACAATATTTTACTAAAAGCTGCAGGATCCGTATGGTGATCAGATAAAGTAACAATTCCGGTACGTTGACATAAAAAAGGCATGGTGATGTAAGGTAAACCGAACTTCTTTTTTTTTAATACCGGAAAAACAGCCTTGTAATTTTCATCAATGATGGCTTGCCACCTACCGTCTGTCATGATATCCAGATACCATGATCTTGCAAAAAGAGAAGGGAACAGTGAATCATCGATACACTGTTCCCATTTCAATACATCTAAATCTTGTCTTTCAAGCCACTTCAGAGCCATCAGTATGCATTAGCATCATGCATACAAGGCGTCAATTTCTTCACCATATTTCTGAAGTATTACTCTTCGTTTTAGCTTCATGGTAGGTGTCAATTCGGCTTCAGAACCATCGACTTTACTTGCATCCCAGGATGTAGGAAGGATGGTAAACTTCTTGATTTTCTCAATATGGCTGAAATTTTCGTTCACCAGATCTATGGCATGTTGATATCTGGAAATCACTCCTTCATTATTGACCACTTCATCCAGTGATGTCCAGGCTACGTGATGCTCGTCACACCAGTTTTTCAATGCATCTACTGATGGTACGATTAAAGCTGAAACAAACTTTTTGGAGTCACCCACTACCATAGCTTGTTCTATCAAAAACTCTTCTTTCAGGAGGCTCTCTATGGGTGCCGGTGCGACATACTTTCCACCAGAGGTTTTGAGCAACTCTTTTTTCCTATCAGTAATTTTAAGATATTTTTTACCATTGGGGCCGTTGACAAAAGTACCGATGTCTCCGGTTCTGAAATATGTTTTGCCATTCAATTCTTTAAATACAGCTGCCGATTGTTCAGGTTGCTTATAATAACCCATCATAATATTAGGACCAGCTCCCAGGATTTCACCTTCACCTTCATTATAGTCTCCTTCAGAACGATCAATAACGATATCACACATATCAAGTGGTACTCCTACTGTTCCGATTTTATTATTTCCGCTATAGTAATCGTTGAGAGTAAGTACCGGTGATGTCTCAGTGAGGCCGTAACCTTCAGTGATTATAATGCCTGCTGCAGAAAATACCCTTGCAATCTTTGCAGGACAAGCTGCGGCTCCGGTAGCTATAGCCTTTACATTACCGCCAAGAGCAGCTCTCCACTTACTGAATATCAGCTTGTCAGCTATTTTACGTTTTATGGCATCCAAACCGGAATATGTCTTTCCATGTTCAAAATCATCTGTAAGGCTCAATGCCCAGAAGAAAAGTTTTCTCTTTACACCTGTAAGCAAGAGTCCTTTATTGTATATCTTTTCGTACACTTTTTCAAGCAATCTTGGTACAGTAGTAAAGTAGTGCGGTTTGACAGCAGCGAGATCACCTGTCTCACCTCCAAGATTATCTGTTCCGGTAAAATAGACTTCTGTACCTATAGAAGTATAAACATAAATAACTGCTCTTTCAAAGATATGACATAAAGGTAAAAAACTCAATACCCTTTCTCCTCTCAAGACAGGTAACAAATTACAGCAACTTTCCACTACACTGATGATATTATTATGCGTCAACATTACGCCTTTTGGATTACCCGTTGTTCCCGATGTATATATAATAGTTGCAAGATCACCGGATTTTATAGTATCACTTATTTCCTGAACTTTTGCCAGATTTTTTTCGCTCATAATATCTGTCCAGAAAGGTCTTTCGCCATGTCTGTCAAAACACACAATTGTTTTTAATGTACTTACTTTGGCTTGTGCCAGTGAAACTTTGTCATACAAATCGCCGGCACCTGTAAAACAAACCTTAACTTCAGCTTCATTCATGATATACTCATACTCCCGGGAGCTGATAGTAGGATACATAGGCACACCTATAGCTCCGATGTATTGGATCGCGAGATCAGCAACGACCCATTCAGGACGATTTTTATAAACTACCAGACCTACCTTATCGCCTTTTTCGATACCCATGTCGAGCAGACCAGAGGCCAGTTTTCTGGACATTTCGATAACCTGTCCTGTACTATAAAAATTCCAGTTTCCCGCCTCGTCACGCGAACCTACAAATTTGTCCAAGGGACCATCGTCAAACTGTTTTGTAATGTAATCGAATAATCGTTTCATTTTCATGATTAAAATATTTATGTGGTTTAATGATTTTTTGTCTTTAATTTCTGCTATCAAATGATTTTATAAGCTGTCTGATAGTCCAATATTTTCAAAACTGCGTGCATTAAAAATTTAATTGTAAAAATAATAAAATTATTAAAATGTTAAAAGAAAAGATTAAAAAATAAAAATCTAATTTTGGTTGTTGCATATTACTAATTTTGCGCAATATAAAAAACCTTTCAACATTTATGAAACCAAAACTAAACTTCCGCACAATGGGCGACGGGCCACCTGTAATCATACTCCATGGATTATTCGGAATGCTGGATAACTGGATAACCATAGGGAAAAAACTTAGTCAGGAAGGATATATGGCCATTTTGATAGATCAACGTGATCATGGCAGATCAGATCACACTATAGATTTTAACTACAATATTCTGGCAGATGATCTTTATCGATTTATGGAGGAAAACTGGATCCATTCAGCAATTCTGATTGGTCATAGTATGGGTGGAAAAACAGCATTACAGTTTGTTGCTGACCATACCACGGACATCAGAAAACTTATCGTCATAGACATAGGCATCAAATCGTATTCAGGAGGGCATGAAGATGTTTTTAAGGCCTTGCTTTCAGTGGACTTATCTATAATAAAAGCAAGAGAGGAGGCAGAAATAGCAATTTCAAACATCTTGCATGATAAAGGAACAGTACAATTTCTGTTGAAAAACTTAACAAGAAACAAAGATGGTCACTTCGTTTGGAAGATGAACCTTCCTCTATTATTCGAAAAATATAAAAATATCCTTGCCCCAATTTCTATTGATCATACTTGTTACACAGATACACTTTTTATTAAGGGAGAATTGTCTGAGTATATCAATAATGAAGACCTGCCCGATATCAAGCAAGTATTTCCCAATGCCCGGTTTAAAACAATTGCCTCAGCCGGTCATTGGGTACATGCTGACCAACCTGATGAACTTTTTAAAACAATTATTGATTTTATTAAAGACTAATTCTAATTTTTAGCGTTATAGTATTCAAATATAGTTTTCCAAAATATGAACAAAAAATTAAAAGTCCTGATATTTAGTATTTCAGTATTGTCTGGGATAGCGGCTGTCAACATCAATAGCGACAAACTATTTGAGATAAGTAAGAATCTTGAAATCTTCATCAGCGTATATCGAGAGTTGAACACCAATTTTGTCGATGATCTGGACCCTGGTACTATGATGAGAAAGGCCATAGACGCGATGACAAACACATTGGATCCATATACAAATTTCGTGTCTGAATCCCAAATAGAAAGTTATTGGATCAATGAAGATGAAAAATACCAGGGTATAGGTGCTAAAGTGGCACTTGTAGAAAATAAACTTAAAGTGATCGAACCTTATGAAGGAGGCCCGGCTATCAAAGCAGGGCTGAAAGCCGGTGATCAGATTGTTGGTATAGATGGAATCAATATTGAAAATAAAAAACTGGATGAAATTAATGCTATATTGAGAGGATTGCCAGGAACAGCTCTCAAACTGAAAGTAATTCCCAACGGGAAATCATCTCCTGAAGATATAAACCTTGTGAGAGGAGAAGTAAATATACCCAATGTACCATATTCAGGATTTGTTACCGATGACGTAGGATATATTTCATTGACTGTCTTTACAAATAATGCAAGTAACAATATCTCTAAAGCACTTAAGGAATTGAAAGAAAAAAACCCAAATATGTCCGGTGTTATACTTGATCTCAGACAAAATGGAGGAGGTCTTTTGCATGAGGCAGTGAACATCTGTAACCTTTTTGTTCCACAAGGTGAAGTTGTAGTCACTACCAAAGGAAAAGTAAAGGAAAGAGACCAGACTTATAAAACTATAGTGCCACCGTTAGATCTCGATTTGCCACTTGCTGTCCTTATTGACAAAAGATCAGCTTCCGCATCAGAAATTGTTTCGGGAGTCATACAGGATATGGACAGGGGTGTATTGATCGGACAAAGATCATTCGGCAAGGGCCTGGTTCAGAATACTAAAGAATTGCCATACAATGCCAGACTTAAATTGACTATCTCAAAATACTATATACCGAGCGGTCGATGTATCCAGGGTGTCGAATATGAAAACGGCGAACCAAAAGATATACCTGATAGTCAAAGATCAAAATTTAAAACAAAAAATGGAAGATTAGTCCTTGATGGAGGTGGTGTCACTCCCGATATCAAAACAGAAGCAAGAAGTTTGTTGCCAATCACCCAGGCTCTGATAGATAAATATGTGATTTATGAATTTGCCAATGAATACTGTAAAAATAAAGATAGTATCGAAAAAGTAGGTACATTTGAATTTAAGGATTTTGAAGCATTTTCAAAATTTACTAAGAAACAAGGCTTTGAATATGAATTGCCGGAAGAAAAACACCTGAAAGAGGCTATCAAATCTCTCGAAGCATCTGCAAACAAATCTGAAATCAGAGAAATTCAACAAACACTTGAACGGATTAAATCCAATAAAATCAACGATTTTAATATGGCTAAGGAGCAAATTACAGATGAGTTGGAAAAAGAAATCATCACCAGATACTATCATCAAAAAGGAAAAGTAATGCAAACACTGGATGATGACGCCGATGTAAAGAAAGCCATAGAAATTCTCAGAGATTCTAAAAAGTATAAGTCCATATTATCAACAAAGTAGGTATATGGCATTCATTTTACAGCTTGAAACATCGACTGATGTTTGTTCTGTGGCAATTTCAGCTTCCGGATCTACAATTTCAATGGTGGAATCAGTAGAGCCCAACAGTCATACAGAAAAACTAACCTTGCTTATTATTGAATGCCTTGCAAAGGCAGAAATCTCAATAAAAAATCTCCATGCCGTATGTATCAGTGACGGACCCGGATCTTATACCTCTCTAAGAGTGGGATCATCGGTAGCAAAGGGTATTTGTTATTCATTAAAGATTCCATTGATTGCTATAGATAGTCTGTTCATTTTGGCACGTGGCATAGATTACCCAACAATATTACCAGAAGACTATATAATTCCAATGATCGATGCCCGACGGATGGAAGTATATACTGCATTTTTTAAAGGCAATCTAACCCAAATAACATCTACTCAATCATTAATAATTGAAGAAGACATACTCCATATATATAAAGGTGAAAATAGTACTTTCCATCTTTGCGGAAATGGTGCCAAAAAGTACTTTGAAAAACATTATTCTGACAATGTAAGATTATTTCATACCCGGACTTCAGCAGACTACATGTCAAAAACAGCATTTGAATATTATGAAAATAAACAATTTCAGGACTTGGCGTACTACACTCCTAACTATCTGAAGTCTCCGAATATCACAAAATCTTCAAAGAATATTTTATTATAAATAAACTTTTTCTCTACTTTATAGTTGATTATACATAAAATTAATCTTAATATAAAAATTTACCTAAAAAATTAAAGCTTTCTTAAATGTTTGGTACGGTTATTGAAATAGTGTATTAGAATTCCGTGAACTAACAAATCATTTCGTATGAGAAATAAGAAAAACGAAACCGTTATTTTAAAAAAAGGAGGCAAGGAAGTTCAATTAGATTATGCTGACCTGAGAAAAGCAGTATTAGTCCTTAGAGCTGTAAACCATAAGCTTCGACAAAGAATTATCGATCTTCTTGAAGATGGTGAGACAATGACTGTTACTGATATCTATATCAAGTTGAGGCTTGAACAATCTGTAGCATCTCAGCATCTGGCAATCTTAAGAAGAGCTGGTGTGGTAGCAACTGACCGTCAGGGTAAATTTATCTATTATTCCCTTGACAAGGAAAGATTAGGTCAAATTTCATCTTTGGTTGAGGATTTAACCAATTAAGAAATTTCTTTCAGCCACCCTCTATTAGCTAATGATCATCAACCAATTATGTAGCACAATTACACTCAAAATTGTTAAATTTCCTGTTAAAAGGCCGTTTTAGAGATTTTTTTTTAACAAATTAGAAATTTTTTTAATATTTTCTTTGTCATTAAAAAATATCTCTTCATATTTGTGCCAAGGTCTTAAAATATTTAAAATAAGGAAAACACATGAGAGGTACAAAGGTTACTTTCGACAATGATAAGTTGCATTATTCGTCGGAGTTGATGAGAGCACTAGCTCACCCACTGAGATTAAAAATTTTGGAGTTTATTGATCAAAATAAATCAATAAATGTCAACAAAATTTACAGCAATCTCGATTTAGAACAAAGTATTACTTCTCAGCATCTCAAAATTTTGAGAATGTCTGGAGTAGTGTCGGTAGAAGTTACCGGTAAGTTTCATATTTATTATATCAACTATGATGTAATAAATAAAGCAAGTTTTGCTGTAAATAAATTTGTTGGCAAAGCTTAACAATATAAAAAACCAACAAAAGTAAAATCGCAGTTGTAATTGAGTTTGCAACTGCTTTTTTTGTTTTTTTTCAAAAAAGAGGTACTCACAACTTTTATTAAGATTAAGTTGTGACTACCTCTGTTTTTTATTGATTCATTTTTTGTTCTGTAAATACTTTATGCAGACAACTTTAATTCTAACGTTCTATTAAAATAAGTTTTTCTACGTACTTATTTTGACCATTACTTATTTCCATGTAATACAATCCATCTCTGACATTTTCAGGTATTAATATTGAGATATTGGAAGGAGTATTGAAAATAATCTCAGGTTTATCAGAAATAACTGTTTTCCCATCAGAACTTATAATCCTTACTTTTATGCCAGGATCGATTTCTGATTCTGAAGCAAGATTTACTTTGTTGTAGGCCGGATTAGGATACACCACCAATGGTCTTGGCATCATCACATGAATGGAAATACTTTCAGTATCAGTGCATTCATTGCAGTCAGTAACAGTTACGCGGTAAAAAGTAGAAGACCCTGGGGTCACCGTGATACTAGAAGTAGTTGCTCCTGTTGACCACAGATACTTCACCACATTTTTTTCCGGATTATTGGGGTCACAAATGGACCTGCCTGTGATAACCGGTGTAAGTGTTACAGTTTGTCCCATACTAATCATCCTATCTTCACCTAAGTCGGCTATTAGATTTGTCACATTGACATTGACCTGTTTAGTATTAGTGCAACCGCAACAATCTGTAACAGTAACAGTATAAGTTGAATTGACAGTTGGTTTTACTGTAATTGATGTGCCTGTGCTATTATCTGACCATCTGTAACTCGCAATTTCCGTAGTTGTACCATTACAACATCCGCCCAAAACTTTTATTTCATCAATATCCCAGATAGATTCAGCTGCTCCATTATTTATGGTACAATAAGGTACTAGTTCGAACAAATATGTAGCCGGGATCAGGGTTCTGAAGTTATCATTATCAGAGAAGTCAAAATTTTGTAATGTCCAGTTTCTGCTTGTAGATATATTATCTTTATAATAAATAAATTTGCCATTTTTACTTACTCTTAAAATATATTTCTGAGCAAAATTGTTCCTTCCTGTTGGTCCATCCACCCAAATATAGTTTTCAGGGCTCTGCTCGAAAAATTCTAAACCTGTGATTTGGCCTGCTTGTGTTGGAGTTAATCTTACTTCAAATCTCAATGCTTGGGTAAAATCAACTTTTGAAGGATTACAAGTATTCTGAGTGCCAATACACATTCCAATACTTCCATTAGGACTTGGTGTACATGAATGCTTATTACCAGGCAATCTGTGCACATTTCCAGCTGTAACATTGTTACAATTTGAAGTTGAAACTATTGGTATAAATTCAGAATAATCCAGATGAGTCCCTGATGACATTATTGAATGACAAGCATTTAAATTCCACAAAGCAAGGACAGCTGGTTGAGTCACATTACAAACTCCCGGACATTCATTATCTGTCTTACCTGTAACAACTATTGTAGCTGAATCGCCTACACAAATAGTATTTACTCCTGAAAATACAACATCCGGTTTATTTTTAATCATTACAGAATCAACAGCTACAGCTGTACATCCAACCGCATTCGTTACAGTCACAGTGTATAATGTGTTTATCACTGGACTAACAGATATTGCTGCAGTAGTTTGTCCATTACTCCATGAATAGGAAATACCTCCTGATGCAGTAAGTGTTGTAGACCCACCTTCACATATTTTTTTAATGCCAGAAATCGATACTACAGGTGGGATCGTGTTTTGTAATACAATTGTAGTTGCAGTTGATGTACATCTATTGGGTGCTGTTACTGTTACAGTATATGTTCCAGCTACAGTTACAATTTTTGTAGCAGAAGTACCTCCTCCACTCCAGGTGTACAAACCTCCACCAGTCGCCGTCAGCGTCACACTTGTTTTTAAACATGTCAATGGGCCGTCATTTGAAGCAGCAGCAACTGGTGGAGTGATATTTTGTTCCACTGAAGTATTACCAGATGATGAACATCCATTTGTTCCGGTTACAGTGACTGTATATTTTCCGGAAACTGATGCAATTTTTACTGAAGTCGTTTCTCCTGTACTCCATAAGTATGCTCCTCCACCTGATGCTGTTAATGTTATTGAAGTATTACCGCATGTTAATATTCCACCATTTAATATATTGACAACCGGACGAATAGTATCCACAAGTATTGTTACAGATGAAGTAGAAGTGCACCCATTTGCAGATGTAACTGTAACAATATAAAAGCCTGCTTCAGAAACTACTTTTGTAGCAACATTGCCACCACCGGACCAAGCATAACTTCCACCACCTGTCGCTGTCAATGTCACCCTCCTTTTTGCGCACGTCAACGGACCATCATTGCTTGTTGTTACTGTGGGAGGTGTGATATCTTGGGTGACAATCGTGCTTGATGTACTGGTGCAACCATTGGCTGATGTTACTGTCACTGTATATGTGCCAGGTATTGTCACGACTTTGGTAGGTTCATTGCCACCACCGGACCAAGCATAACTTCCACCACCTGTCGCTGTCAATGTTACACTTGATTTTAAACAGGTCATTGGTCCGTCATTGCTTATTGTTACTGTTGGTCGGGTGATAACCTCTGTTACTGTTGTTTGAGAAGTACTTGTACAACCATTCGATGATGTAACCGTCACTGTATAAGTACCGGCTGTGCTGACAACTTTGCTAGATGCAGTGCCACCGCCTGACCACACATAACTGCCACCACCTGTTGCAGTCAGTGTAACACTTGGTTTTGCACATGTCAATGGCCCATCATTGCTTGTTGTTACTGAGGGTGGTGTGATGTCCTGATTGACAATGGTGCTTGATGTACCGATGCAACCATTCGCTGCTGTTACTGTCACTGTATACGTGCCTGGTGTTGTTACTACTTTTGTAGATGAAGTGCCACTACCTGACCATTCATAACTGCCACCACCTGTTGCTGTCAGTGTGACACTCGTTTTTGCACAGGTCAGCGGGCCATCATTGCTCGTTGTTACTGTGGGTGGTGTGATATCCTGATTGACAATCGTGCTTGATGTACTGGAACAACCATTCGCTGCCGTCACCGTCACTGTATATGTGCCCGGTGTTGTCACTATTTTGGTAAAGGCAGTGCCACCAACTGACCATAAATAACTGCCGCCACCTGTCGCAGTCAGTGTGACACTCGTTTTTGAGCAGGTCAGCGGGCCATCATTGCTCGTTGTTACTGTGGGTAGTGTGATATCCTGGGTGACAATCGTGCTTGATGTACTGGTGCAACCATTGGCGGCTGTCACTGTCACTGTATATGTGCCCGGTGTTGTCACGACTTTGGTAGATGAAGTACCACCACCTGACCATTGATAACTGCCACCACCTGTAGCTGTCAGCGTGACACTCGTTTTTGCACAGGTCAATGGGCCATCATTGCTTGTTGTTACTGTGGGTGGAGTGATATCCTGATTGACAATCGTGCTTGATGTACTGGTGCAACCATTGGCGGCTGTCACTGTCACTGTATATGTGCCCGGTGTTGTCACGACTTTGGTAGATGAAGTACCACCACCTGACCATTGATAACTGCCACCACCTGTAGCTGTCAGCGTGACACTCGTTTTTGCACAGGTCAATGGGCCATCATTGCTTGTTGTTACTGTGGGTGGAGTGATATCCTGATTGACAATCGTGCTTGATGTACTGGTGCAACCATTGGCTGATGTTACTGTCACTGTATATGTGCCCAGTGTTGTCACGACCTTCGTAGATGCAGTGCCACCACCTGACCATTGATAACTGCCACCACCTGTCGCTGTCAGTGTGACACTCGTTTTTGCACAGGTCAATGGGCCATCATTGCTTGTTGTTACTGTGGGTGGAGTGATATCCTGATTGACAATCGTGCTTGATGTACTGGTGCAACCATTGGCTGATGTTACTGTCACTGTATATGTGCCCGGTGTTGTCACAACTTTTGTAGATGAAGTACCTTCCCCTGACCATTGATAACTGCCACCACCTGTCGCTGTCAGTGTGACACTCGTTTTTGAGCAGGTCAACGGGCCGTCATTGCTTGTTGTTACTGTGGGTGAAGTGATATCCTGATTGACAATCGTGCTTGATGTACTGGTGCAACCATTCGCTGATGTTACTGTCACTGTATATGTGCCCGGTGTTGTCACGACTTTGGTAGATGCATTTCCTCCGTCAGACCAAACATATGTGGTACCCACGCTCAAGGCAACCAATGTAACATTCTTTTTGAAACAAGTTAATGGGCCATCATTATTTGTTGTTACTGATGGTCGTGATTTATCTTCATTCACAGTAATGCTTGCTGTGCTAGTACACCCATTGGATGCAGTAACTGTCACAGTATATGCACCCGCTGATGTCACCACTTTTTCCGCTGATGCTCCTCCGCCTGACCATGCATATGAGCCTCCTCCGCTTGCTGTAAGAGTCACGCTTGTTTTAGCGCATGTCAAAGGACCATCACTTGAGAGTGTTGCAATTGGTTTTTCGCTTACTACGACTGTAATACTCGCGGAATTCTTACATCCATTGATATCTGTAACAGACACTCTATAAGTTGTAGTGCTGATAGGACAAACTGTTATGGAGGCACTATTTAATGGTCCTGTTGGAATGACTCCACATTCATAACAATTTGCATTATCTCCTCTAAAATCTTGTGGCAACCCTTCACTTATTAAGGTCAATTCGCCGGTGATTTGATTGATATTAAATAATCTGCCTCTATCTACCTGTAATCCCTTCAAGACATTATTCTCATAATATATCCCACCAAATTCATCTGTTTTGATACCTGTTTGTCCAATATAAGGATTATTGGATGATGGTCCAGATACACAACTAGTAATCAATGTGTTAATATCAAGTCTGAACATAGCATTTTCTATACCCATGAAAGAATACAATGTGTTGCCATCAGGACTAAGGGCCCAATCATGAATTCCACCTGCTGGTTCTCTTGATGCAGGATTTAATGCAAAAGCTTGAAACCCTTCTATACAAGCATCCATATATGGTTTACAATTTGGTGATATGGTTATTGGTTTATAAACAACATTGCTACCACTACCGTGATCATTTAAATCTATCACTCCTAAATACATTGTGTAATCAATAATTCTTAAAGTTGCTGGGTTTATGTATGTAGCAACAGCAGGAAAATAGAATTTACCATCCTTCCCAATATCACCTATATAAGTCATGATTCCAGTCCTTCCAACACTGCCGTAGATATTTGGAGGTTGAGGAATTTCTCCCAAAATGGTGGTATTTGCAGTCCTTGGGTCAATGACTACCAAACTTCCTTTAACTGCATCTTCAATAGTGTTACCCTTCATTTTGATCCCATATAAGTGTGGGACATTTCTTTGACAGTAATACCCAACGCCGTTTATGTTATTTGTATTTAATGATCCTAATAAATTCAATTCTCCGGATGAAGAAACATTATATAAATTAGGAATTGATCCACCCTGCAGACCACCTACAAAAAACGACCCATTACACTTAAATCCATTTGCAAGAGCACCTTCCCATAAATATTCTGTTCCTCCTGATGCAGTTAATGTTGTGCATTCGTCTTTACATATTTCCAAATTTCCTGAAATTGTAATATTTGGCAAAGGATGTACAATTACTGATACACTAGCACTTGACTGACAGCCATTTGGAGAAGTAACTGTTACAGTATAATTAGAAGTAGTAATTGGTTTTACTTTGATAGATGTTGTTGACTCACCTGTATTCCATGTATAAGTACCTCCACCGGAAGCTGTTAATACTGTACTGTCACCTAAACAAAAGCTTGTTTTACCATTTATTGTAGCTGAAGGTAAAGTTTTGTCTTCTAATACCAAAGATGAAGATGTACCGGTGCAACCATTCGCTGATGTTACTGTCACTGTATATGTGCCCGGTGTTGTCACGACCTTCGTAGATGCAGTGCCACCACCTGACCATTCATAACTGCCACTACCTGTTGCTGCCAGTGTGACACTCGTTTTTGCACAGGTCAACGGACCATCATTGCTTGTTGTTACTGTGGGTGGTGTAATATCCTGATTGACAATCGTGCTTGATGTACTGGTGCAACCATTGGCTGATGTTACTGTCACTGTATATGTCCCTGGTGTTGTCACTACTTTGGTAGATGAAGTACCACCACCTGACCATTGATAAATGCCACCACCTGTCGCGGTCAGTGTGACACTCGTTTTTGAGCAGGTCAACGGGCCGTCATTGCTTGTTGTTACTGTGGGTGGAGTGATATCCTGATTGACAATCGTGCTTGATGTACTTGAACATCCATTCGCCGCCGTCACCGTCACTGTATATGTACCCGGTGTTGTCACTACTTTGGTAGATGAAGTACCACCACCTGACCATTGATAACTGCCACCACCTGTCGCGGTCAGTGTGACACTCGTTTTTGCACAGGTCAACGGACCATCATTGCTTGTTGTTACTGTGGGTGGTGTAATATCCTGATTGACAATCGTGCTTGATGTACTGGTGCAACCATTCGCTGATGTTACTGTCACTGTATATGTGCCCGGTGTTGTCACTACTTTGGTAGATGAAGTACCACCACCTGACCATTGATAAATGCCACTACCTGTTGCTGCCAGTGTGACACTCGTTTTTGCACAGGTCAATGGGCCATCATTACTTGTCGTTACTGTGGGTGATGTAATATCTTGGTTGACAATCGTGCTTGATGTACTGGTGCAACCATTCGCCGCCGTCACCGTCACTGTATATGTACCCGGTGTTGTCACGACTTTAATAGATGAAGTCCCACCACCTGACCATTGATAACTGCCACTACCTGTTGCTGTCAGTGTGACACTCGTTTTTGCACAGGTCAACGGACCATCATTGCTTGTTGTTACTGTGGGTGGTGTAATATCCTGATTGACAATCGTGCTTGATGTACTGGTGCAACCATTCGCTGATGTTACTGTCACTGTATATGTGCCCGGTGTTGTCACTACTTTGGTAGATGAAGTACCACCACCTGACCATTGATAAATGCCACCACCTGTCGCGGTCAGTGTGACACTCGTTTTTGAGCAGGTCAACGGGCCGTCATTGCTTGTTGTTACTGTGGGTGAAGTGATATCCTGATTGACAATCGTGCTTGATGTACTGGAACAACCATTCGCTGCCGTCACCGTCACTGTATATGTACCCGGTGTTGTCACGACTTTGGTAGATGAAGTACCTCCACCTGACCATTGATAAATGCCACCACCTGTCGCGGTCAGTGTGACACTCGTTTTTGAGCAGGTCAACGGGCCGTCATTGCTTGTTATTGCTGTGGGTGGTGTGATATCCTGATTGACAATCGTGCTTGATGTACTGGTGCAACCATTGGCTGATGTTACTGTCACTGTATATGTGCCCGGTGTTGTCACGACTTTGGTAGATGAAGTACCACCACCTGACCATTCATAACTGCCACCACCTGTCGCGGTCAGTGTGACACTCGTTTTTGCACAGGTCAACGGACCATCATTGCTTGTTGTTACTGTGGGTGGTGTGATATCCTGATTGACAATCGTGCTTGATGTACTGGTGCAACCATTCGCTGATGTCACTGTCACTGTATATGTGCCCGGTGTTGTCACTACTTTGGTAGATGAAGTACCTTCCCCTGACCATTGATAACTGCCACCACCTGTCGCTGTCAGTGTGACACTCGTTTTTGAGCAGGTCAACGGGCCGTCATTGCTCGTTGTTACTGTGGGTGGTGTGATATCTTGGGTGACAATCGTGCTTGATGTACTGGTGCAACCATTGGCGGCTGTCACTGTCACTGTATATGTGCCCGGTGTTGTCACGACTTTGGTAGATGAAGTACCACCACCTGACCATTGATAACTGCCACCACCTGTAGCTGTCAGCGTGACACTCGTTTTTGCACAGGTCAATGGGCCATCATTGCTTGTTGTTACTGTGGGTGGTGTGATATCCTGATTGACAATCGTGCTTGATGTACTGGTGCAACCATTGGCTGATGTTACTGTCACTGTATATGTCCCTGGTGTTGTCACTACTTTGGTAGATGAAGTACCACCACCTGACCATTGATAAATGCCACCACCTGTCGCGGTCAGTGTGACACTCGTTTTTTGAGCAGGTCAACGGACCATCATTGCTTGTTGTTACTGTGGGTGAAGTGATATCCTGATTGACAATCGTGCTTGATGTACTTGAACAACCATTCGCTGCCGTCACCGTCACTGTATATGTACCCGGTGTTGTCACGACTTTGGTAGATGAAGTACCTCCACCTGACCATTCATAACTGCCACCACCTGTTGCAGTCAGTGTAACACTTGGTTTTGCACAGGTCAACGGACCATCATTGCTTGTTGTTGCTGTGGGTGGTGTGATATCCTGATTGACAATCGTGCTTGATGTACTGGTGCAACCATTCGCTGATGTTACTGTCACTGTATATGTGCCCGGTGTTGTCACGACTTTGGTAGATGAAGTACCACCACCTGACCATTCATAACTGCCACCACCTGTCGCGGTCAGTGTGACACTCGTTTTTGAGCAGGTCAACGGACCATCATTGCTTGTTGTTCCTGTGGGTGGTGTGATATCTTGGGTGACAATCGTGCTTGATGTACTGGTGCAACCATTGGCTGATGTCACTGTCACTGTATATGTGCCCGGTGTTGTCACGACCTTCGTAGATGCAGTGCCACCACCTGACCATTCATAACTGCCACCACCTGTCGCGGTCAGTGTGACACTCGTTTTTGCGCAGGTCAACGGACCATCATTGCTTGTTGTTACTGTGGGTGGTGTGATATCCTGATTGACAATCGTGCTTGATGTACTGGTGCAACCATTGGCTGATGTTACTGTCACTGTATATGTCCCTGGTGTTGTCACTACTTTGGTAGATGAAGTACCACCACCTGACCATTGATAAATGCCACCACCTGTCGCGGTCAGTGTGACACTCGTTTTTGAGCAGGTCAACGGACCATCATTGCTTGTTGTTACTGTGGGTGAAGTGATATCCTGATTGACAATCGTGCTTGATGTACTTGAACAACCATTCGCTGCCGTCACCGTCACTGTATATGTACCCGGTGTTGTCACGACTTTGGTAGATGAAGTACCTCCACCTGACCATTCATAACTGCCACCACCTGTTGCAGTCAGTGTAACACTTGGTTTTGCACAGGTCAACGGACCATCATTGCTTGTTGTTGCTGTGGGTGGTGTGATATCCTGATTGACAATCGTGCTTGATGTACTGGTGCAACCATTCGCTGATGTTACTGTCACTGTATATGTGCCCGGTGTTGTCACGACTTTGGTAGATGAAGTACCACCACCTGACCATTCATAACTGCCACCACCTGTCGCGGTCAGTGTGACACTCGTTTTTGCGCAGGTCAATGGGCCGTTGTTGCTTATTTCTATCGTCGGTAATGGGTCTACCTGAACCAATTTTGAATCTGTTGAAGTACAACCATTGCAATCTGTTACAGTGACTGTGTAGGTTGTAGAGATAGTCGGAATGACTTTTATTGAAGGTGTAGTTGCACCATTGGACCACAAATAAATTGCATTTTCAGCAGTTTCAGATTCCGGACAGTCACCACCAAAGACTCTAATATCATCAATTTCCCATCCAGGGATTCCACCTCGATCTACCATACAATAGCCATATAATTCAAAAGAAAATTCACAAGATTCAGTTACTGTAAAATCAGGATGATCTGAAAAGTCAAATGTTTCAACATTCCAATCCCTTTCTGTGCCAATTTCATTTTCAGAATAAATCAAAGTTCCGTTTTTATATACTCTAATTAAGTATTTTTTGTTGTAGTTGTTTATTCCTGAAGCTCCATTCGTAGTTACCCAATTTAATGGAGATTGTTCTCTAAAAGATAGCTTTGTAAGTCTGCCGGTTTTTTTAGGATTTAACGTCACAGAAAATCTCAAAGCATTCTGAGGATTATATTGATTTGGATCACAACTCTCCAAAACACCAAAACATATACCAATTCCTCCGGTACCATCCGGAGTACAGGAATGATCGCCTCTATTTCTAAAAACATTTGTCCCTTCAACTGAAATCAGACCTCCTACCGAAATATTTGAAGGAAGAAATTCGCTGTAATTTAATTGATTTGCAAGTCCTTCTGCATTACATTGATCAAGAGTCCATCTTAATAATAAGGAATCTTTACAATCCTTATCACATGAAGTTTTACCTGTGACATTTGCAGTCAATACTGTGCTATCCCCAATACAAAATCTTCTTTTTCCTGTTATATCCACAGAAGGTTTGGTGTTTACTTTGACTCTATGTGATGCAGAAGATGTACAACCATTTGCATCTGTCACTGTAACCCTGTATATTGTTGTTAATGAAGGCGTTATGTTGATTGATGGTGTATTTTGACCAGTGCTCCAAAAATACAAAACACCACCAGATGCCAGCAAGGTGACTGAAGTTCCTTCACATATTTTTTTAGGTCCTGATATCGTAGCTACAGGTAAGCTCATGACACTCGCCATTCTTGATGCTGTAGCTGTACAGCCATGAACATTGGTTACTGTTACTGTGTAATTGGTGTTCAATCCTGGATTTATGGTTATTGAAGCTGTAGTAGCACCTGTGCTCCATCTATAGGATACGCCCCCTGAAGCTGTTATTACAGATGATTTACCATTACAAAGTGTACTATTTCCCGAAATTATGACTACAGGTAAAGGATGTACAATTATTTCTTTTGATTTTGTAGATGTACAACCAAAATTATTTGTGACAGTGACTGTATAAATTGAATTTGCGGTAGGTGAAATATTGATAGACGCAGTACTCAGACCATTACTCCATATATAGGAAGCCCCGCCTGATGCTGTAAGTGTAGTCGACTCTCCAGCACAAATCAAGGTATCTCCTTCAATATTTGGAGATGGTCTTTCGTATACTATAACTAATACCGTGCTGTATTCCATGCACCCGTTTTCATCTATAGCCATCACTCGGTATTCTGTGTCAGTAATAGGTTTTACAACAATCGAATTTGTCGTAGCACCTGTACTCCATTCAAAAGATACTCCACCACTGGCAGTCAAAAGAGTAGAATCTCCTTTACAAATCTCCAAATCTCCACTAATAACGGGAGATGGCAGGTTGTGCACTACTACAGATACTGAATCTATTGATCGACAACCTTTATTGGATGTTACGGTAACATGATATTTAGTTGTCAAAGCAGGACTTACTGTAATAGAGGATGAAGTCGATCCGGTAGACCATAAATATTGTGCACCACCACTTGCAGTCAACACTGTAGATCCACCAATACAAATGTTTTTAATCCCGGAGATCGCAATATTTGGCAGAGGGTTGACAGTGACATTTACCGTATCCATTCTGGTACAACCTGCACAATCTGTAACCATCACGGTATAGGCTGTTGTTACATCAGGAGTAACACTTATTGACTGACTGGTAGCGCCGGTGGACCAAAGATAAGAAATAGAATCACTTGTCGAAAGACCTGTACAACATCCTCCAAATACTCTGATGTCATCAACTTCCCAGCCTGCCATACCTCCACCTCTTTCAGTAACACAATACCCTCTAAGCTCAAACCTGTAAACAGCCGTCTCAGTAGTATAGAAAGCCGGAATATCTTTAAAATCAAATATTTCAGTATTCCATACCCTTTCAGTAGGAATTTCTGTTTTTGAATATATCAAAATATTGTTTTTGTAGACCTTAAGCAAGTACTTGGTATTAAAGTTATTCACACCGGAAGCACCATTGGTTGTTATCCAGTTGAGTGGTGATTGTTCAACAAAAGACAATCCGGTGATTCTTCCGCCTTCTGTTGGATTGACTGTTACTTCAAATTTTATTGCTTTATTACTATCATAAACAGAAGTATCGCAACTTTCTTCTGCCATTACACACATCCCGACATCACCACTGTAAGAATTAGGGATTGGGGTACATGAGTGATCACCAACAGGTTTAAAAATATTTGTCGCAAAAATGCCGGTGCAATTACCCTTGGATGGATAATTGGGAATAAATTCAGTAAAATCCTCTTTATTATTCTGGTTACTCGCATCACACTGATCCAATGTCCATCTAACTAATAATGAATCAAGTGTTTTGGGACACTCTTGTTTACAAACCGATCTGCCTGTAGCATTGGCGTTTAAAGTCGTAGATGCTCCTTTACATATTTCGACGTCACTTCCTGCATTGATGGACAGATTGCCCACATTTAATCTGATCGTAGTAATAGATGTGCAACCCCTACTGTTAGTAAATTGAATAGTATACAAACCAGAATTTGATGGTTGCAAATCAGATAAATTCCAAAAAGTATTTCCATCAGGTGAACTGTCTGAATAACCACCGGGACCACTTAAATGCAAGTTGGTTATTCCCAAATTTTGCACACCAAGCCGGATAGAACTACCTCTGCAAACAGTGATATTATCCGATGGGATACCGTTAACTTGAGGAAGAAGAATTGTCTCATCTGCTGCCACAAGATGAATATACCTCGTGATTTCATCATCACACCCACATCCTCTCTCCGCCACAAGTCTGTAAACTCCTTTGGAAAGGTTAATCTGTGTCAGTGAGTTGGTACCCTCACTTAAAAGAGTACTTCCTTTGTAAATTTTGACATTGCGATTACATGTACCTCTTGAAGAAATTGTAATTGAGCCATCAGTTGCAGTACATGATGATGGATTGTTTTGATAATTTACAAATAAATTACATTGGGCATTTCCAAGTTCAGTATTTAAAAGAAATACAATACATAAAATCAATAATTTTTGAAAAGGTTTTGAGTTGAGCATGAGTATAATTTTTGATCAATAAACTGTTAAATTAAGTATTAAAAAATATTGTAATTCAATGAATTACATTCCAAAATTTGTTACTTATCAACAGGTAAAGATAATTACTACCCCTTAAACTGCACCTTTTGTTAAATGATTCTTATAAATTTTTATTTATATCAACTATAATGATTTCAAAGCAATAAATTTACAAAATATAGCTTTATTGAATATGTAAATATTGAGTTTTGTCATATATGAAAAAAGTTAAAAAATCATCAAATACCTAATATCACTTCGGTGGTTTTTTCCTGTTCATTTCTGAGGTATTTCAGTTTGATTTTGTCACCGGGATTAAACTTTTCAAGGATTAAAAACAAGTCGTTATTATTGCTAATTTTAGAACCATTTACCTCAGTGATAATATCACCAAATATAATCTCTCCGTTTCGGGTTTGTTCAAGTGCTCTTAACCCTGCTTTTTCCGCTCCACCTCCGGGTACTATTCCCATAATCATGGCACCTTCAACACCCCAATTCTGAGCATATTGAGGAGGTAACAACTCAATACCAATTTTTGGTCTTTTTACTTCGCCATATTTAATCAGATCAGATACTACCCAGTTGACTTCATCCACAGGTATAGAAAATCCAATGCCTGCTGATGCTCCGGATGGACTGTAAATCATGGTATTTACTCCGATGAGTCGTCCATAACTGTCGAGCAATGGTCCACCTGAGTTTCCGGGATTTATGGCTGCATCAGTCTGAATAACGTCCCTGATAGGCCTGCCTCCCACTGAAATTATTTCTCTTCCTAATGCACTGATGACTCCGGTAGTTAATGACTGGTCCAATCCGAAAGGATTCCCAATGGCATACACACTCTGCCCAACCCTAAGAGTAGAAGACTGACCAACGGGTATAGGTCGTAGTGTACCCGCACTTGCTTTAATTTTAAGCACTGCAAGATCTTTATTGGGCTCGATACCTACCACTTCTGCATCCCACGAAGACCTGTCTGAAAGTGTCACTTTTAACTTTGTACCGTTTTGAATGACATGGTAATTTGTAATGATATGACCCTGCGTATCCCAGATAAAACCTGAACCCGAGCCTGAAGGCATTTCAGTAATATTTCTTGACCACATGTCTCTTTGTTGGTTGATTGTGGTGATATAACACACTGACGGTGCAGATTTTTCAAAGAGATCAATGGTGGATTTTTCGTCATGAGAGAGATAAACTATTGAATCAGCAGTGCGTCTAATTGAATTTTGACCTGTGCTACGAGTCAATATCTGGTTGTTATTGTCAACATTGGTCTGGCTTCCTTCATCTCCGGTTATGATTTTTTCCAGTTTAGAACCTGATACGTACTTTGTTCCCAAGAAAACACCTAATCCAATAAGTATTAAAGCAAACAATAAATAAATGATTCGCATATGATTATGATTTTTAAGTTTTTAGAATATTAAGTTAAACTTCACCACTTGTCATAACATAAAATCAATTTTAGTAGTTCAGCTGTTGATCTATTCTTATGCAAATTTTGTCGAAAATGATGATACCCATTTTCTCAACAGAGGGCAAACTCTGTATCTTTCTTCATGATAATGATAGTAAAGTCCGTCTAATGTCTCAATTATTTTATTATACCCTATTTCATTTCCCCATTGGAGCAAACCCTTAGGATAATTTAAACCGAGCTTTACGGATTTTTCGACATCTTCCTGATGGCATATGCCATAAAATACCGTATCGGCTGCCTCATTGATCAACATGGATATGATGCGCATAAATATCAAATTAGTTGATTCCGGACTGTTATACTTTCCTTTCATGGGTGTGGTTGGGTAATTATAAAAACCTTTACCACTTTTTTTACCCAAATATCCTGCTTCCAAAAGCCTGAGTTGAGAAAAAGACGGCTTGTATCGGCTATCATAGTAAAATGATTTCCAAACGGACTCTGTTACTCTGTAGTTGACATCATGACCTATAAAATCCATCAATTCAAATGGTCCCATTTTAAATCCTGAATTTCTCATTGTTGAATCGATAGTGAAAATATCTGAAATACCTTCTTCCATCATTCTCATTGCCTCACTATAATATGGTCTGGCTACTTTATTCACTATAAAACCGGGTGTGTCTTTGGCTTTCACCACGGTTTTACCCCAGGATTCTATGATTGAGATTGCTTTTGTTATGTTTTTATCACTTGTTTGTATAGCAGGTATGACTTCAGTGAGCTGCATTATCACCACAGGATTAAAAAAATGAATACCTAAAAATCGATCAGGCATCTTCAAAACCGACGCAATAGATGTAATCGAAAGCGATGAAGTATTTGTTGCCAAAATACAATTCTTTGATACGATAGGCTCTAATTTGCCAAAAAGATCTTTTTTCAAAGCAAGGTCTTCTGCTATGGCCTCTATGATGAGTTCACATTCTGAAAGCGAGTTGAGTGATTCACATGTATAAATACGCCCAAGAATACCACTCATTTCATCCTGACCGATCACTCCTTTCAGTGCAAACTTGCCCAAACTCAGTGAAATATCTTGCAACGCTTTAGTCAATTTGTGTTTGTCAATATCAAATAAACGAACTTCACAGCCCGACATTGCTGCCAGTTGTGCAATTCCTGATCCCATGATGCCGGCTCCAACAACTCCCGTTATCATTAAATTTTGATGGTGTTTAATGTAAAAAAATCATAAAACATTACCCGGCAATTTGCCAATTGCAATTTTATTGAGATTTAAAGAAAAACTGATCCTTGATAAAAATGTTTTGTGCTCACTTTTGTAGATATTGCCCACGTTTTCAGAATAAAATAATGGAAAATATATAGCCCCGATATCTTTATAATGAAGTGAAAGCCCGCCATTGTAAAGGAGGGTATTAGTAAATTTATCAATTCCGTAGATACTATAAGAGCCTATATCAAAATATGCTCTCAATGGTATCCACTTTGGCAGTCGAAAAGGTATGTCAGAACTAAACCCCACGGAAGCAGCCAAGTGATTGCTCATACCGATATTATGAGCACTTCCTACAGGAGTTTTAAATCCGCCTCCTGACGTCATGCTGATCTGATAATTCTGGAATCCTGTTTGATTCTGTCTGGAAAGGAAGGTCTCCTCATAAGTGTAATCATTAAATCCCTGGTGTATCAAAGCAATACTTCCTCTCGTAAATACATTCTGAAAGCTGTTTGATTGACGCTGAGTATTCCATAAGAAACCGGAAAGAAAAGCCCTGAAATACAAATGCTTCTTTTCTGCAAATCTGTACTTCTGATCCGCAATTCCTGTCATTTTTATATATTTTTCGGAATTGTACCCCTGATATTCGATAGAAAGCTTCATGTCGGTTCCCTGATAATCATCATGATTTGAGTAGTCATAGTCCATCCTTGGTATATAGCTGTACTCTGTACTCAAACCCTTAAATTGACCCTTGTCAAAAACAGGATTCTCTTCTGAAATAAAAAACAACTTCAAAGTCACTTTGGACTTCCTGGTATCTGTGTCAGTAAAGTGGATAGTCATTCGTGGATCTACCCTGATAAATCGCAAACTATAATCAAATTTTTCATTACGGTTATAATCATAAGATTTTATCCCAATGCCGTATGAAATTTTGTCGATACCTTTATTCAATACGATATTATTGAAGACTATCCTTCCTTCACCTGTCAATTTGGAGTTCAGGAAAGAAAACATGGGTGCTAACGCATATGAGAACTTTTTATTCTCTCTGCCATTATCATTTGTCAACACCAGTCCAGCCATCATACCATCATTATCATTATATGCAGGAAAAACCGTCCATCTTAGTACTCGGGGATGATTTTCGGCATTTTTCAATAGCCATAAAACCTTGATATCATTGGTGTCTGATGCAGTATCAAAATGATTGTATGAAGATGATGCAATAGATGAAAAACTAATAAATATTGCTCCTAAAATCATGAAGATCAAAACTGTAAATCTATGGAATTGCATATACTGTTTGCGTTTTTCAGGCTGTAAAGTTACAACAAATATGATCACTGTGAATAAAAACATCATGTCAATAATTATCCCTCTAATTTTACTCACCCCTACTCTCCCTACCTTGCATTCAGAAAGGCCTGCATCGCCGTAGTGTTGTGAAGGCAGGCTAATAATGGATAGAGTGTGTGTATTCTTTAAATTATATTACAATGTCGTTTAGGTTAGGAATTTTTCTTTGTTTTGCCCTATCTAAATCTTTCCCTTACAAGTGAAAGACTTCATAAAGATAGCTTTATTAAACGAAATTGATTTATATTAGTCCAAATACTAATGTCAATGTGAGAATTCTATCCATCTTAATGACAGAACCATTATCTAATAATTTAGCTGTTAAAAAATTTATTCGGGATTTTTATACAAATCAATTTTTAGTCAAAAGAAATTAGATTGCCAAAAATTTTAATTTTAATTCATTGGAAATGTGTCAATTAAAATTCCTAATTTTTGAAAACAAATTTACTTTAAGTATATTTTGAGTTAAATTTATAAAAAAATCTTTTGATGCCCTTTTCTCGAATGATTTGAGGACATTTGCGCGATCATAGAAGACAAAATCAATCAGTAGTATATGATCACTTTTTTTTGTGGAACTGATGACCACATATATGCTGTAAAAACAGAGCATGACATCACAGTAGAAAATCAGGAAAAATTAAGTTGGTTATTCGGTGATGCGACGTTGTCTCCATTTGAGACTTTAAATGCATCATATATCGGACCTCGGGCATCTATGGTCACCCCATGGAGTACCAATGCCGTAGAAATCACTCAAAACATGGGTATCTCTGGCATCATTCGCATAGAACAATTTGATGTTGAACAAAAAAACCATC
The DNA here is from genome assembly GCA_016713025.1 of Saprospiraceae bacterium. Lineage (NCBI taxonomy): Bacteria > Pseudomonadati > Bacteroidota > Saprospiria > Saprospirales > Saprospiraceae > Saprospiraceae bacterium. Next base: position 3,386,225 of record JADJPZ010000004.1, read on the forward strand.
ATTTTGACCCTATGCTCTTTCAGAGATATACTTCCTTGCATCAGGAGATTTTTGATCTGCACATACAGCCGGAGGCTATTTTAGAAATAGACGATATCACAGCATACAATATAAAAGAAGGATTGTCACTCAGTGAAGAAGAAGTATCTTATCTCAATGAATTGTCGGTCAGATTATGCAGAAAACTAACGGATTCAGAAGTTTTTGGGTTTTCGCAGGTCAATTCAGAACATTGTCGGCACAAGATATTTAATGGAAAATACATTATCGATGGTGATGAGAAAGCGGAGAGCCTTTTTGCGATGATCAAAAAAACATCACAGGTAAATCCTAATGATATCGTCTCTGCATATAAAGACAATGTTGCATTTATTAAAGGACCTGAAGTGGTACAATTTGCACCTGAAAGAGGAGATATACCTTCATCGTATGTACGCAAGACTTTTCATTCAGTACTATCTCTGAAAGCTGAAACCCACAATTTCCCGACAACGGTGGAGCCATTTAATGGCGCAGCTACAGGATCTGGTGGCGAAATCAGAGACAGACTGGCAGGCGGTCAGGGATCATTGCCTCTGGCAGGTACTGCTGTGTACATGACGGCATATTCTCGACTTGAAAAAACGCGCCTCTGGGAACAAAAAATGTCTGAAAGACCATGGTTATATCAAACTCCTATGGATATCCTCATCAAAGCTTCTAATGGAGCTTCGGACTTCGGAAATAAGTTTGGTCAACCATTGATTGCGGGTTCACTTTTGACATTTGAACATGAAGAAGATGCCAGGATTGTGGGTTTTGACAAAGTCATCATGATGGCTGGTGGAATCGGATATGGCAAAGAATCTCAGGCTCAAAAACATATACCAGTAGATGGTGACAGAGTAGTTATCATGGGTGGGGACAATTACCGCATCGGCATGGGTGGTGCCGCGGTATCATCAGCTGATACAGGTGCTTTTGGTTCAGGTATTGAGCTTAATGCTGTGCAAAGATCTAATCCCGAAATGCAAAAACGAGTTGCCAACGCTATACGGGTCTTGGTAGAAAGTGACGAAAACCCGATCATTTCTATTCATGACCATGGTGCAGGTGGTCATCTCAACTGTCTGTCAGAACTCGTCGAAGCTACTGGCGGAAATATCAATCTCGATGCTTTGCCGGTAGGCGACCCTACTCTTTCCTACAAGGAAATCATAGGCAATGAGTCTCAGGAACGGATGGGACTAGTCATCAGCAAAAAAGATCTCCCATTATTGTCAAAAATTGCTCAGAGAGAGCGTGCTCCTATGTACGATGTAGGTGAGATCACGGGAGATCACCGATTTACCATAGGATCACCGTCCAAACGAGTAAATCCTATGCATCTGGCTTTGGCTGATATGTTTGGATCAAGTCCAAAAATGATCATTAAAGACCAAAGTAGAAAACCTGATTATAATGATATTGACTATGAAATAAAACATTTTGAAGACTACCTGGGTGATGTGCTCCAACTCGAAGCTGTAGCCTGCAAAGACTGGCTTACCAATAAGGTGGACAGATGTGTGGGCGGCCGTGTGGCCAAACAGCAATGTACCGGTCCTCTTCAACTACCGCTAAATAATTGTGGCGTTATGGCTCTTGATTACGAAAATAATCAGGGTCTGGCAACGTCTATTGGTCATGCTCCGATAAGTGCATTGATCGATGCAGAAGCAGGAAGCAGAAATAGTATAGGAGAAGCACTGACCAATATCGTCTGGGCACCATTGGAGAATGGAATAAAAAGTATCAGCCTTTCGGCCAACTGGATGTGGGCATGTAAAAACCCAGGCGAAGATGCAAGATTGTATGCAGCTGTTAAGGCTTGTTCCGACTTTGCCATTTCTTTGGGTATCAATATTCCAACGGGCAAAGACTCCTTGTCCATGAAACAAAAATACAAAGATAAGGAAGTCATTGCCCCCGGCACGGTGATCATCAGTGCAGCAGGACATGCCAATGATATCATGAAAATAGTAGAACCCACTGTCAAAACATCTGAAGGGACTCTATATTATATCAATATGTCATTTGCTGATCATGAGCTGGGCGGATCGTCATTTGGACAAATACGCAACAAAATCGGTATAAAAACACCTGACATTGCTGATAGTAAAAGATTTGTTCTTGCTTTTCAAACCATACAGGCATTGATCAAAGATGGTAAAATTGCTGCAGGGCACGATATCGGTAGCGGCGGATTGATTACCACATTACTTGAAATGTGTTTCTCTGATCCGGCGGCAGGATTGGATATTGATTTGTCTGGTGTTGGTAACAAGGATTCGATCAGATTGCTATTTGCTGAAAATGTAGGATTGGTCTTTCAGGCTACACATGGAGCAGAAACTGATATAGAGCGTTTATTTCAAATTAATGCCATCAAGTGTATCAAAATTGGCCATCCAAATCAAAGTAGCACCGTTACAATTAAAAATAATGGTGACCACTTTGATCTCGATATCCCGAAATTCAGAGATATTTGGTATAAAACATCCTATTTGTTGGACATTAAGCAGTCAGGCCACAAAAAGGCCACTGAAAGATATTCTAACTATAAAAATCAGCCATTAACATACAAATTCCCTTCCCATTTTGACGGCAAAAGACCAGAAATACCTCAACACAGAATCAAGGCAGCCATCATAAGAGAAAAAGGAAGTAACTCGGAACGCGAACTGGCCAATGCTATGTATCTGGCAGGATTTGATGTGAGAGATGTACATATGACAGATCTGATAACGGGCCGAGAGACACTGGAAGATATACGTTTCATAGGTGCTGTAGGTGGATTTTCCAACTCTGATGTTTTGGGTTCAGCCAAAGGATGGGCTGGGGCTTTCAAATACAATGAAAAGGCAAAATTAGTGCTGGACAAATTTTTCAACAGAAGGGATACACTATCGGTTGGAATATGTAATGGCTGTCAGTTACTGATTGAATTGGGTATGATACATCAAAATCATGACAAAAAGCCCAAAATGCACTTCAATGATTCTCATAAACATGAAAGCATATTTACCTCTGTACAAATCCAGGATAATGATTCTGTCATGTTGAGTACACTTTCGGGAACTACCTTAGGTGTATGGGTGTCGCATGGAGAGGGTAAGTTTTTGCTACCTGAAGAAGAAAAAATGTATCACATTGTGGCCAAGTACGGATACTCTGACTATCCTGCCAATCCTAATGGCTCGGACTATAACACCGCGATGCTGTGCAGCGATGATGGCCGTCATCTTGTCATGATGCCGCACATAGAGCGATCTATATTTCAGTGGAACTGGGCGTATTATCCGGAAGGAAGAAAGCACGAAGTCTCCCCGTGGCTGGAAGCTTTTGTAAATGCAAGAAAATGGTTAGAAAATAATTTCGGGTAACCAAGTCTTAGAGTTTGTTTAAACTTTTATCATTGGGTTCCAAGCGGTAAATTTAATTTTATCCAGCGTTATACCCAACAGAAAATAATTTTCAAAATTTAAAAATCACAATTATTTGAAAATTATAAACTTGTGATTTAAATTTTTCGCACAATATTTTCTGTTCACTATATATTTTTCGCCTTACCTCGCCAAGCTATGCTTGAACTTTCGGAACGTTTTTGTCCCGATCAAGACATTTTTTTATCAAACGTTTGTTTGGAATTTTTTCACCCAGCTTATAGAGACGTTAATCTTTTAAAGTACGCATCAACATAGTCGATTTGCCACTGATTTTTAAAGTCAAACCACTTTTGTCTGTATACTCCGGAGTTGTCAATGAAAAACTTAAATTCTCTGAAAGGCTTTCTCTTTCTCAATGCTTCCAATAAACTGTTTTGTAGTTTTTCATTATCATCCAACCCTTCAGTAAATTCGAGCATCATATCAAAAGCATCGCTGGTATCCCATTTGTCTATCTCGTGGTATTCAGTAAAGTTATTGTCCAAGAGTTCTGTTTCTTCTTCCCATGCATCCATATCAATATCTGGTAAATCGTTTGTATCAGGAATGAAAATTAATTCCAACGAGGTCTTATGAATAAATGCCCGAAAACCACAATCAAGCTGCTCTGAAATTTCTTTTAATATGTCTGGTGTTAAATTCATTTTTATCTGCAAATTTAAATGCAAATTTAAAAAATGAGTTCAAATATAAGAGTATGTTTAAATTTTTATGTTTGAGCGAAAGTGAGGAAATTTAATTTTTGACAAGATGACTGAATGGTCTCGTTTATGACGAGAATTGAGTAAAATACTTTACTCAATTCTCAATAAATCGTTGTCCAAAGTCTCTGACTTTTGGACTTTTATCAATCGGTCTCATGACCGGAGTAAATTGTCCACAACCGGTCAAAGACCGTATGATAGGTTCCGTCAAAGTCAGGTAAGACTTTGACAAACGAAGTTGATGTTGCAGACCTGCCTGTTCACAAGGCAGGCCTGCCTTGCCGACAGGCAGGAGAAAAATAAAATTTGCCACTTGGAGCCAAATGATAAAAGTTTAAACATACTCTAAATCAAATTTTTAGAGTGCTTAAAATATGTTTTTATAAATGTGCTTGTTGATTTGCTGATTTGCATTACAGTTCCTCCTGCTAGCAGAGGTAAAACATAGGTCAAAATAGAGTAAATGGACATCACCAAAAAAATGTTAAGTCATCTGTTTATGTTCCGGACAGTCAATACGTAATTCATTGTCTTCAAGTTTACTATTCAGAAGTTCGCAAAAGTGTTGTTGTCCATTATTTTTTGGGTTGTAAAAATGGCATGTAAAACACATTCTTTGAATGGTGATAATACCTGATTTGTTCAGGTGATAAATAATATCCAACAAACTTAAAAGCAAATTTTCCTTGTCATTGGAATTTAATTTGTCGATGGGAACCAGTATTTGTTTTGCAAACAGGGAAGTCTGATCTGCAATTTTCAGACCTTTTTCTGTTAAATGTATAATATAACTTCTGGTGTCGTCCGGATTAAATTCTTTATAGATCAGATGTTTCTGTTCAAGTATTTTAATTGTCTCGCTTATTGTAGCTTTTGTCATATTAAATTCGTCTGCCAGATAACTTACTCTTCTTTTTTCATCAGAATGATGTAATAGAAAAATCAGTACTTGCACCTGGATGGGACTTAATGAAAATTCCTTGCTCTCATTCCATAGCAATACCCTAAACGCTTGTGAAACTCTTTCCAGAGATGCCACTATTTTGCTTTCAATACTTGAATTTTGATGCTCTATATCAAATGCAGATTTTTTCATTCAGTTACAATTTTCCATTTCGATGATAAAGTAACCTTGTTTTTTTATATCTGCTTCCCAGTCTGGTCGCATTTTTTCAACGTGGCAAAACCTACATTCCTTTGATGATAACGGTTGTCCTTCCTGGCCTTTTGTTTTTAAATATGCTTTACCATAATTATAAATTACCTCTTTATCCTTTATCTCTACGGGTGCAAGTATGTCAAAATGCATTACTATCCCGTCTTTTTTTGTTACATATGTGTCCCAAACAGCTACTTTCATTTTATTTGTTGTTTTATTTTGAGATTGACTGCAGCCTGACATACAGACTAAAAGAAAAACTATATTAAATATCAGTTTCATTTTTTTTAAATTTAAATGCTCCACAAAGGTAGTTAACCTAACTTTATGGAGCAAATTATTTTTAACCTTTTACATCAGCCATTGAAGCTCCAAAATTGATATGTAAAACATTTCCGTTTGGAGTTACTAAAGCCGGGACAGATTTTACACCGGCTTTTTCTGCTTCGTCTATACGTGATTTGTCGTTGCCAAAGTGAATGACTTCAACTTTGTCTGCTCCTAATAGGTTTATGATGTCGTGTTCTGCACTTATGCATACAGGACAACCTGCGTGATAGAATACTGATTTACTCATGTTTTAGTATTTAATTTGTATTGACAATATTGTTGGCACAAATATAGTTAGGATAACTAACATAATGAAATAATTGGATATTTTTTCGATATCCAGATAAATAATTAAAGCTACTTTGTTAAATTATAAATCAACATATGCTAAATATCCATAAAGGTTTAATTCGTTACATACAAATATTCAACCCATTCAGGGTTGAGCATTGCTCTTGATGGTGCTAAGGGTTGCACCCACAGTAAATCATATTGAGTCCTTTCAGCGTATCGGAACGACCATGCCTCTTAAATTCTACCTTAATGGTTGGTATTTAGCCCATGTTTAATATAATAGTTGACCCGATCTTAGCGTAAATGCTAAGTTGACAAAGTAGAAGTAGTTATAACCCTAAAAATCTTAACTTATTGCTTCACTGTATTGAGCTGCATTCATAAGGTGATCTATTTCTGACTCATCTGATATCTTAATTTTCACAATCCATCCTTCACCGTATGGGTCTGAATTGATGAGGCCGGGATTGTCTCCTTCATTTTCATCAAGTTCTTTATTGAACTCAAGGATCACACCAGATATTGGCATAAAAAGATCTGATGTGGTCTTTACAGCTTCTACCGTACCAAATATCTCATCTTTTGAAATGGTATCTCCTACAGTATCTACTTCGACATATACAATTTCACCAAGTTCGCTTTGAGCAAAATCAGTAACCCCAATATATGCTTCATTACCTTCTATTCGCAACCATTCATGTTCCTTGGTATATTTCAGATTTTCAGGAATATTCATTTCTAATATTAATTTTGTTTATGTTTTATAAAAATTTCAAACTATCTGATGAGCTGTTAATTCATGCCAAGAAATTTCTTAAGCCAGTCAGTAGTGACTGATTTTGGTCGTTCCAGAGGTAATCCAAGTGCTCTGTCCCAGCATAAGCCAGCGCAGACACCCAGTGCCCGGGATACTCCGAATAGCACAGTATAATAATTGTATTCTGTAAAACCGTAGTGAACCAAAAGCGCCCCTGAATGTGCATCAACATTCGGCCACGGGTTTTTAACTTTGCCCAATGCTCCCAATACCTCCGGTACAATTTCGAAAAGATCCCAGACAATTTGTACTATCGGATCATTTTTGATATTTTCTTCAGCAAAACGTTTTTGCGCCACAAATCTGGGGTCAGGCTGCCTGAGCACTGCATGTCCATATCCTGGTACCACTTTGCCTTCAGCCAGTGTATCATTGATATATTTTCTGATTTGGTCCTTGGTGGGCGAATTGGTACCCAATTCCTCTATCATCTCAAAGATCCATTTGATCACTTCCTGATTGGCCAATCCGTGGAGAGGACCAGCAAGGGCGTTCATAGCTCCGCTGAATGAATAATACACATCGCTCAGTGTCGAACCTACGAGATGCATAGTATGCGCAGAGGCATTGCCTCCTTCGTGGTCTGCATGGATAGTGAGGTATAATCTCATCAGAGCATAAAAATCTCTGTTGTCATATCCCAGCATTTTAGCATAGTTGCCGCCCCAATCCATGTCCGGGTCAGGTGCTATGTGGTTGCTATTATGAAAAGTACGTCTATATATATATGCTGCAATTCTGGGAAGGCGCGCAATCATATTCATGGAATCTTCATACATAGGGTCCCAATAGTCATTTTTGCTCATGCCTTCTTCGTATTTCTGAGCGAAGATACTGTCAGCTTGCATAGCCAGTACCGCGATGCTAAACTGTGTCATAGGATGTGTATCCGGCGGTAAGGCTTCCAGAGTGTCAAAAACATGCTGTGCTACATGGCTCCTTTGACTCCATTCTGCTGAAAGCCACCTAACATCTTCAGTAGTGGGTATCTCCCCTACCATCATCAGCCAAAAAAGTCCTTCAGGTAGTGGTTCTTTGCCATTCGGTACTCTGGGCAGCAGTTCCCTTAACTGAGGAATATTATATCCTCTGAATCGAATACCTTCTTCAGGATCAAGTGAAGATGTATCCCAAATCATACTTTTGACGCTTCTCATGCCTCCGATCATCTGGTCAACAGTCACTTCGTCAAGTTTCTTTTCGCCATGATCTTTTAGTAAAGTCTTGATTTCAGCTTTTAAGGCTGTAGATTTTTGATAAAATTTTTCTTTTAGCGGGTCCATTTATAGGGGATTATAAGTAAAAACTTTAAATAATAATTCATTAATAGCTCTTATAACAAAAAACTATCGAACAGGATTAAAAAACGTCGCTAAATTATAAATAAAAAGATAATCATGAAAATTAAATGATGAAAATCACAAATATTTAATCATAAAGCCGGTAAATCCTATATTACATTTGGTGGATTAAGAGTATATTTAAAATTTCATCATTTGGCTCCAAGAGGCAAATTTAATTTTATCCAGCGTTATATTTTTCGCCGTACCGCGTCAAGCTCCGCTTGAACTTCCGGATATATTCAGTATTCGCTGCGATCCGTTGTTCGCAGTTCCTTCATTATTGAGTAAAGTATTTTACTCAATTCTCGTCATAGACGAGACCATTCAGTCATCTTGTCCAAAATTATATTTTCTCACTTTCGCTTAAACATAAAAATTCAAACATACTCTAAACTATATGGAATGATTATTGTAATATTCATGTCAATAAAAATAATTTATCTTTTTGAACCCGAAAGAAATTCCCCATCAACCACAAACCCATCATCATGATGATAAAAGTGCTTTAAAATATCTTAAGATATCTAAAGTAATATTACCATCTGTCATAGGATTGGGCGTAGTGTTGTGGTTGATGAGCAGACAGTTGGATATCAACGAGTTGACTAAACTCAATAACAGCGGACATACTATCTTTTGGGTATTGATGGCTATGGTGATGTATTTTTTGAGACATCTTTTTTACTCATGGAGGTTGAGGGTCATTACAGATTATGCATTTTCCTGGTGGAAATCCATGCAGTTGATCGTCATATGGGAATTTAGCACCGCAGTATCACCTACGAGTGTGGGCGGGTCAGCTGTCGCCTTTTTTCTTTTGGCCAAAGAGAAACTACCCGGAGCCAAGACCATCACTGCCGTATTGTACAGTATGGTGATAGATACCATATTTCTGGTGATGGCTTTGATATTTTTATACATCGCTGTAGGACCGGTAATGATCCGGCCCGGAATGGAAAAATTTTCGGATATCGACGGATTCGGTATTACTTTCCTGACAGTATTGGCTTTTATGTTTACTTACGGGTCTATATTTTTTTATGGTTTGTTTATCAATCCTCGTGCGATAAAGAGACTGCTCTTGTTGGTCAGCAGGTTTCCGCTTTTGAAGAGATTCAGAGAAGAACTTCGTAACACCGCATATGATGTAGTGACTTCTGCCGTCAAAATCAAAGAGAAGCCATTGTCCTTTCACATAAAAGCATTTACTGCTACTGCCGGAGCCTGGACAGTAAGATTTATAGCTATCAATTGCCTTATTCTGGCGTTTGTCTCCGGAATATCTCCAGAGATATATGACCATTTTATTATTTTTTCGAGAGGAATGGCCATGCACACGATCGAAGCTTTTAGCCCTACTCCGGGAGCCTCAGGTGTCGCCGAATATCTTTTTGGTGGCTTTTTCAGCGACTATATCCCCAAAGGTATATCATCACTCATAGCTTTGGTCTGGAGACTGATAGGGTACTACAGCTACCTGATAGCAGGTGCGATCATCATCCCGATATGGTTCAGACAAGTCAGCTTAAAAAACCGGGTAAAAAAAGGTTTAGACTAATAGGTGGTTTGGGGGATTTAATCAATCAATAAACATTGACTTGGATGAGAAAACTTTTGCGAAAGATACCACTTTTCGGTGCTTTTCGCAAAATATTTCTGAATATAATTTTTGAAGCAATCCGTTTTTAATACGATTTATGTTTGTATTCTGACCTTCCTATTGGAAAGTAAATTGGTTTTGACTTTGAATTTTTGCCTTGTCATCCTTTCCCTATCCACGAATCATTCGTTCGAAATCAATATTAGGGTATATTCTGTTGGGGCAAGATGTTCGAATATGGGTTCTTTCTTCCTTTATCAAAGGTCAAAGTATATGATCAGTGGTGTGTGATCGCTGTGTGTGATCCAGTTTTCATATGTACCGATTTCCATACTTTTTACCTTGTCATAAAGGTCTGCTGACGCAAAACAATAGTCAAGGTGATAAGGTTTGTCCATGTTGCGGTACAAGAAAAAGGTAGGATGATTTTCTTTGCCTTGTTCCTGATTCAAACGTTTGTGATAAACACTGTAAATACTCTTTTCTGCTAACCTGTCAACCACTGCTGAATGATTTCCAACTCTGCGTGGTTTGTCCCATATTTTGTTGCTGTTGAAGTCTCCCGTTAAGATTGTCCTTCCATCGTTCAGTAGTTGGTCATAATGATTAACCGCTTTCCAAACCTGTTCAATATACTGTCCGGCAGGGTCGGTACGGTTGTTAGCCCAGATTGCAAAAAGCGTGAAATCAAGTTTTCCGTTTGTAACGGAAATAGGAATTACAATTTTGATATCTGCGTTGTGCTGCTTGAGCAGTTGAAATCTGTAGTTGCTGTATGAAAAAATTCCGAGTCCTTTATGTTTGTTATCACCAAACCAAAGCATGTCATTTGGTTTTTCAGTTGTAGGGTTGAAAATTAATTTGTCCGGATGTTCACATTCCTGAACAACCAAAATGTCTGGTCGTTGCTGCAAAATTGTTTCTGCCTTTTTTCTAAATGCTCCCTGACAATTCCAGGTTATTAATTTCATTTTTTGTATTTCGGTTAGATTGTTGAAGGTACTTAAATGTCCTTGTGGATACTCTTTAAATAAAACTAATTGCGATTTAGCTTGATTTCTTCAATCATCTTTTTTGCATTGTCATTTTTTGGGTCAAGTTCTAATGATTTTTTATAGTACTTCAACGCAAAGTCTATCTGTTTGTTTTTATAAAAGGCTTCACCAAGGCTGTCGTATGCATTGCTTGATTGAGGAAATTCTTCAGTATTCAATTTAAGTATTTTTATTGCTGAAATCATATCTCCATTTGAAAGATAGTGGTAACCAATAGCGTTTAAACTACTTTCTAAGCCCATAAAATTATATGCAGTTCTTGTTGCTTTTATTGTATTTTCAAAATACTGTAATCCTTCGTCTACAGATTTTAATTTTATGACTTTCATCAGGTCAATGGATGCCAAAGGTTTTGGAAGTTCTGCTTTTACATCATATAAAACTGAAAGGATATCATTGGCTATAGCCACCAATTCTCCACCTCGCATTCCTGCTCTTGTGTTGTCAAGCAAAATTATAAAAATGCTGTCTTCCGGTATTCTTGCCATATAACTTGAATAACCTGTAAGTCCACCATCGTGGCTTATAAATGTGATATCTCTATTTGTGCCTAAATAATTTTTCATATTGTTTACCGCAACACCATAACCATAGTTGGGTAAATATTTTGTGCACATTAGTTTTTTGTTTTCTGCACTTAACAATTTGTCCGTATAAAAGGACTTATCCCACAAAAACAAATCTTCCACTGTGCTGTATATTGCTCCCGTTGAAAAAGCATACACTTTTGGATTTACACTTTGCGCTACAATATACTCTCCCATATAGAAGTAGTGTCCATTTGCTAAATTACCAATGACTTGACCGGGATATTCGACTCCTGAATTTTTCATACCTAAAACATCAAATACATTTTCTTGTAATACAGTTTCATATGATTTTTTGGAAACCGCTTCTATAATCATCCCTAAAATATAGTAGCCTGTATTGCAATAGCTAATATTATTTCCGGGTTCAAAAAGCAAACTGTCTTTAAAATATTTTAGTGCAAATTCTTTTGGATTCAACTCTTCTTGTTCCATTATTGGGGTTGTACCATCTGTGTAGTTGGGCAAACCCGAAGTCATACTCAGCAAATGATGAATGGTTATTTTATTGCCAGTATTCTTATAATACCACGGCAAATGCTTACTGATTTTGTCTTCTAAATTTAATTTACCTTCTTGTTTTAATTGAAGAATCAGTAAAGCGGTAAACTGTTTTGTTAAGGAACCTATTCTAAATTTTGTGTTTGGTGTGTTATTAATGTTCCATGAAAAATTAGCTTTACCAAAACTATTTTTAAATATTTCTTTCCCATTTTTCGCAATTAAAACACTTCCATTAAATAAGTCGTACTGATGATACTTTGAAAGTATATCATTCAGCTTTTTTGCTTTCTCTGTAGTTGAATTATCAAGTGTGTGTGTCAGTTTTGGAATTTCATGAAATGTATATGATTTATGCACAATTTTCCAACTACCTTCATATTTTAGTAGCAATAAATAATCTATAAATGTCCTCCAACCGGGAACAATAATTTCCACTTTGGCAATGGCTGCATCTTTCTCAAAGTCCACAGAAATAATTCGCCCGATTCTGTTTGATTTTTCACCCACTTTAAAATTGGCAATATATTGCTCTCCTGATCGAATCCACAGCGTATCTTTAGCCACAGTATACAAATTAAAGTCTGGATGAAATGCTTTTCTTAGCCTTTGGGGCTCTCCATTAGCCGATCCCTCGATGTAATCCATCAAAGTTTCTTTGATTAGATCTAAGTCACTTTTCTCTTTTGTATCACTTAGCTTGCCTGCATGGAGCTGTTTGATGATTTCATTGGCTACGGATGCAGCAGCTGATGGATCTTGCCCTGTGACGAATCTTCCATCCACAACATAGAAATTTTCTTTCTCGGAGAATACGAAATGTCCTTTATTATCATGGATGGCCTTATCCATAATAAAAGGAAATGTTTTGTAATAGGCTTCATTTCTATCTTCTTGTGAGTCGGGGTAGCCTGTTATTTTTCTTCCTTCATAAAGAGACTTCCCAAAGTCATCCTTAAGGAACGCAATGCCGGCTGTTCCGTGACATAGAGTTGATACAACACCATTTTTATTGTAAATATTCCTTGCAATGCTTTGGATAGTAGTGTCCTCTGCCACACCAAACATAGCCGCTCCTCCTCCACTATAGTAAATCGCAGCATAGTCGGAAGCATTGATTTCAGATGGCTTCCTGGTATTTGCCAACTTATTCATAAACATACCATCATACAAGTACTTCTTATGTGTAGGATTTGAAGTACTGATATAGCCAATCGGTATCGCACCACCTTTTGGACTAATAAAATCAACCTCAATGCCAGCATTAGTAAGAATATCATAAGGTATGACAATCTCGCCAAAATGGTTGGATGTATTGATTTTGGTATTCCCGTAAAAGTGTTGATTGGATGTTACAAAAAGGATGCGGTTTTGGGCATGTATGTTTGTAAACAATAAAAAAAATCCAAGGGATAAAAACAGTTTGCTCATTTCTCAAAAATTTATTGATCTGGAATGAGCACAAATGTCGGTCAAACTTACTCTCAGGAGGATGTAATCTATAATTTAGTAGTTCGGATCTATAAAATAGTACTCATTTTGAGCTAGACTTTTGATATTCTGCAGGAGTAAGGCCTGTTATTTTCTTAAAAGCAGTGTAGAAGCTTGATTTGGAATTAAATCCTATTTCATAGCCAATGCCTTCAATGGTGAGATTACTCTCGGCCATCAGTAATTTTTTCGCTTTCTCAATTCGGTATTCTTTGATGAGATCTGAAAAGGATTTTCCCAATGTCTCGTTGACATATTGGGATAATAAATGTCTGCTTATTTTGAGTTCTTTAGCAGCTTCTTCCAGGGTAAAGTTCGAATTTAGAAACAGTTCTTTCTCCACCATCATTGACAATTTCTGCTTTATCAGTGATTTTGTATCTTCATCAATAACTTTGTTTTTATACTTTTCTTTTTCTTCAAAGATATCCGAATGCCTGATGTATCTGAATACAATCAGTAATAATATCAAATAAAGGATAAAAGTGAAAGATAATGCACCTACTATATAGGATGTATACGAACCGATAGTATAAGCCAACCAGATAAACAAAATACCAAAGTAAATACTGAGGAGCCACACCTCAATGTTTTTTAATGTTTCCTTTTCTTTTATTTTTTGAAAGATTGGTTTTATAAACTTCAGTGATACAATGATATATGCTAACCATTGCAGATAGATACCAAACACTATCCATCCACTCCATATGGTTCTGTTATCCACATATGGATATAAAGCTCCCAGGATTGTGATGCCCAAAATGTATGGAAGTACATGCGGCTTCCAATTTATTTTTGCATATTCTGTGGTCGACTTTAGGTATAAATAAAGAAACGGCCCAATAAGAATACATCCTGAAAGTCCAATCTGAATGAATATATTAGCTAAATTCGGATTGAAATAAAAAAACACTGACTTAATGATACGAATGCTTAACACAAGCATCAACAAGGCTAAGTAGTAGTTTGAAGAACTTTTTTTACCAGCTATTAAAGCAAAATATGCCGAAAGGATGATGCCGTTAAAGCCTCCTAAAGCGCTAAAGAAAAATAGAAGTTGATTGTCAGAATTCAAAGTATTATTTTTTTGCTAATCTAAGTGAATGATTTAAGGAATTTTTTGAAGATTATGAATTTACTATTTGTTTGCGGAGCGGAGTAGACTCATAATTTAATATTCATTGCTTCAAACCTTGCAGCAGCATTTAAAAAATGAGCAGTTATCCAAAATACAGTCCATCCTTCAGAATAACCTCCGCGAAGCTTAAATACATTGCTCATATCACCATGCTGGGCAAAATTGGTATGCAGTAATTGCTCGCCCTGAGATCCCGTCGGATCAATAATCTGGCCACAACTTAAAAACATGGTTTTAGCCAATTTCTTTAAGGAGTCGTCTTTCAAATAGATCCCCAACTGATATACTGATGGTGATATCACTACCCCATATACGTCCAAATGCTGGTTCTGAACTGAAACTCCCGTCCATCCTCTTGTTTTGAAATAATGATCAGCCATCCTTCCTGCTACGAGGGGAATATCCCAAACTACGGTATAGCTTAATGTGACATCACAGGCATGCTTAGCATATTTCAAATATTTAGGGTCTTTAGTAAGTTCGTATACAGCTAAAAAGCCCTGAAATGCTCCCCAAGCCCCTTCTTTATCTTCACAAGTCGCATCCAGGGTTCCACCCCAGTATGGTTCGTCCATTGATAGATGCCGTTTTGCGTAGTAATCAGTGGCTTTTATAGCCGCTTTTTTGTAATGCTCATTTTTTAATAACTGAGCAGCTAAGATCAATGGCGAAATAAAAAATGCTTCGGCAGTATTTCTTGGGTTCCATGATTTGTCCAAAATTCTATTTGAAAAAACATCAGCCGATTTTTTAAGAAACGCTTCCCATTTTTTGGTATTTAAGCCTTTATTTTTTCTTCCTTCCTTTATAGCCATTGCAATATTGTTCATCGCCTGCCCTTGAGAAACAGGGTCACTTCCATGCCATTTGTCAGTAGTAATATCGTAAATAACGCAAAAACCATCCTCATTTATCGGAGAAGTACATATATGATCAAGAGAGCGCTGTATTTTATCCCTTATATTTTTGTCATTGATGCCTCTGTATAACACCTGATAAGCATACGCAGGGATCTCGCATTGTCCTGCCCAACCCAAAACTATTTGCGGCTTGACAAACGAAGGAAACATGTTATATCCTGCATAATTAGCGCCTTCGACCCATCGTGAATCGCAAAAACGAATTTTCAATTTCATTATATCGTTATATTGAGGCATGTCATCGGTATAAAATGGTTTAAAGAGACCCAAAGATGTATACATTGGTTTCTGAAAACCAGAACCTTTTTCGGAAACAGAATATGCTTCCAGATAGAATGTTTTCTCAATAACCGTTTTCGGGGTTACTTTCATATAGGTATCACCATAAGGTAAGCCGGAACCCTGCAAAGCCTTTACCATGCTGTGCTGACCATTGTATGTAGCAGGCCCGGAAAGCATTTCCAATTCGGTATGTTGTTTTGTTGTTTTTAAACCTAATGCCCACCACTGGTCAGTAAGGTTTCCGTTATAAACAGGGCTTGGTACAGTATGTAAAGCGGCACCGAAATACTTGCCATTATCTCCCCATTCAACAGATGAAAAGGGCATGGGGTAACGATGCTCTTCAAACGATGCTTCCTCCCCCGCTTGTTGGTGATAGTGGGCTACCCGCTCCGCTCCATTTTTATACCCTGATGGATTCCCGTAGTATAGTATACCGGGCAAAAAAGGTTTTGCATCAGAGGATGACACCTTCCAACGTACAGAAAGGGTGATTTTTTCAAGTGTCTTATCCCCCTCCCACGTAAAACGGCGTATACATTTGATTTTATTGCCTTCTTTTCTATAGTAATCTTTTAGTATCCAATCTCCCTCGGGCATACTGATTTTTCCGGTAACTTCTTTCCATTCGCCAATATCTTTCACTTCTGTAATCCGTGCATGTAGCCATTTTGCTGGCCAGTTATTTTCCCATGAAGTTGCTATAGACCACAACCCTTCATCCGGTGAGGTAAGTAAAACCTTATTGTTATTTTGTACAGAAACAGAGTAATTGTCTCCGGTTTTTAATATGATCACATCCTGAGCGAATGTTGATGTCGCGATTACTGCGAAAAAAATAACCTGTAAAAAACTTTTCATTTTTATTTATTAATTCATTAGCACATGAAATAGTCATATTGTAGTCACTCCTAAGTGACTATGCTCTTGGTTCGTCATTTTACAATTAGCAGTAATGGCAATCTGTCAATTATAAACTAATTTCTTCACCAAAAGTAGATAAAAACGATTGATTTATGGCTGCCCTAAGCCACTTTTATTTGAGAGAGATTCTTTCAAACGGCGTAGAGAAAGTTAGTGCGTGGTTGATTTTTGACTAAATGCACCTTGATGCAGGTATATCAACTATGCATTTATACCTAAATATCTAAAATGATTCCGTTATGAAGACCAAAAATACAACCTGCCTGCTTCGGAGCAGGCGGGTAAAATCAGCACTTTTGACGACAAATCATACTGTGTGCAGCTATGCTGTAGTGGTGACTACAGCATAGCTGCACACAGTATGGAGCATGACTGAACGGTGCGACAGCAAAATTGAGTGGGAGCTCAATTTAGTGAAGGAACCGTCAGCACACCTGACGGCATGGTCATGTTGTTTCATAGGTCAGAATGCAGTATTTGGAGGTCGTAATAGATTATCATTTTGGATTTTTAGGTTATAGTTTAATTTCATCTTTTATTTGCTTTAAGACCATGTTTGTTACGTTCTTTATTGCTTGATTATACAAACGCATAGCCCCTTTCTCCGTTCCGTTTATTGTCGGCTTTTCAAAATACATGGAGGCATAAGATTTATATGTATAATTTCGACTTGGTATCTCAAGGAAAAGTTCTCCTTTGAATTTTGCAAATTCTTTTACAGATTTCCAGTCCGAATAAAGTTCGCATACACCTTCTATTATTCTAAATTCCATGTATACCGGTATTCCATCTATTTTTTCTGATCTACGTATGATAGCCTCAATATCTTCTTTATTTTGTTCACTTAGCTTGGGATTTCCTTTCCATTCCCGTGTTTTTACAGCTATCAAAGGTACGTCCCAATTCATCGGTTGTAGATTTTCCCTGGTATCTGAGATTTGTAGTTTCTCTATCTTAAAAGGTAGCTCTACAATATCCTTCGACATATCATTCAGAGCAAATTGACGAGTAGGAATACAGCCTGAGAATAACAAGCATATGAAAACTAATGTAAAAAATCTTAACATCATATTTTATAATATTTATCCCAATGTCGTATAGATAAGAAATTTTTCTTTGTTTTTACCCTATCTAAATCTTTCCCTAACAAGGGAAAGACTTCATAAAGATGTCGACATTGATATTTATCCTGATAAATTTGTGCCAGCAAAAGAAAGTTCATATATAGTATCAAAGAAATAATTCTTTTGAATTTCTCAATATCTTTTTCCAAACGGAACACTTATGCTCAACCAAGGTAAAACAAGTAATCTATCTTGTTCTGAAAAAATCGGTAAAAAACCGCCAAAATCAATGGCTAACCGTTTACCCATATATCGGGCACCACCACTGATCAAAGCTCCGAAAGAGTCAATTGTTAAAAAGTAGTTTTCTGTGACTAATGCCCAATTTTTACTGGTTCTGATTAATCCACTTGCATTAATCACCGGATATTCACTAAATCCTCCTTCACCGGTATAACCTAGCCCAACTCCAAGTGTAAATTGTTTATCACGAGTTCCAAAAGTATTCGAACCATACAATAGACCAAAACCACCAATATCATCTCCTAATGAAGTGACAAATAAAGTTCCGGCACCAAATGCTCCTTTACCATTTTTATATGGAATATTGACCTTCGGCGTAACCCATAAGGGTATCGTTCCTCCAACACCAAACAAAAATGTAGGTATCACACCCATGCCCATGGAAAAATTATCAGTAATTCCGTATGAGAGTTGATTAAAAAGAACCCAAGCATTTTGATAATATCCTTCTCCTTTGCGCAATCCATAACCACTGGGACTAAAAAAATAGCGACTCGAATGTGGATTTGAAGGCCAATACTCACCATCTTTCAGATTTGTTTTTTCCATATGTTTAATTACGACTATATCATTTTGTAATATTTTTATATTACCAATGGAAGTTTGGACATCGTACATTTCGCCTTGCTTAAAACCTACAACTTTACCTATGTATACATTTCCGTCTTTCATTTCAAAAATATAAGTGCTGTCTTGTTGTATTTGAATTTGTGCAGCTATTGAAATTCCTAAGGACATAAGGAATACTAATAAAAAAAATTGGATAAATGGTTTCATAGTATGAATTTTTTAGTGTCAAATTTTACGACTCCGTTGAGTAATTTAATTTTTTAAAATTTGTATAAAGATATGGTATTTTAGTGTAAATAATGCAAGTTTTGACTAAAAATTTCAGTTTGTTTTGGAACATTTTTACAATAATCTTATCAAAACAACTAAAAGTCCGACATATATTCCAAAATGTCAAAAATCCAACTTTTACTACATTTAATATTCGGGCAGAAACGACAATATGAAACACTTACAAAACCAAAATAACAGGGGGTAAGAAGATGTATAATGCAAAAAACTAATTCCATATTTTGTTTAGCATAACAGTCATTATCTTTTTATTAAAGAGTGCAGTTTATTAAACACACTGGTAAAATTGCCACCTCATGAATTTTGATAAAAAAGCATAGTTTTGCAAAAAATTCAATAATATGAGGCATTGTGTAAGAATTTTACAATTAGTCTTTTTTGTTATACATCTTATTCCCGGATTAGCTCAAGTTTCTCAAAACTATGATATCGTCATTTATGGTGGCAATTCTTCCGGGGTAGCCGCCGCCATACAAGCCTCCAGGATGGGCAAAAAGGTAGTTTTACTCGAACCCACGAATCGAATCGGTGGATTAACCACAGGTGGGTTAGGCCAGACAGATATCGGCAACAAACAAGCCATAGGAGGTATTTCAAGGGAATTTTATCAGAATGTGAAAAAATATTATCAAAATCCGGGTAATTGGAAGTTTCAGAAGAAAGAAAACTATAAGGATGGCGGCCAAACCACTTCAGATATTAATGAAGATGCAATGTGGACATTTGAACCTTCTGCCGCATTGAAAATTCTTAAAGAGATGCTTGCAAAGGAGCTCAAAATTACTTTAGAATATGGTCAACGATTAGATCGTGTAAATGGTGTGAAGAAATTTAAGGGAAAAATTGTTTCTGTCAAAATGGAGAGTGGCAATGTATATAAAGGTAAAATGTACATTGATGCCAGCTATGAAGGTGATTTGATGGCCTCTGCGGGAGTACGATACTCGATAGGTAGAGAATCAAATGATGAATATCAGGAGAGTTTAAATGGTGTACAAAATAATGATACCAGTTTGACACTCAAGAAAAGAAAGTCCAATAATGGGGTATATCATAATTTTAAAAATGGTGTGGACCCCTACGTAGTAAAAGGGAAGCCTGAAAGTGGGTTGCTCCCTTTCATTGAAGTTACCCATCCTCCATCTGATGGGACAGGTGATAAAAAGATTCAGGCCTATTGTTTCAGAATGTGCTTAACCGATTTTGAAGATAACCGAATCCCTTTTGAGATGCCATCCTCGTACAACGAATTGGATTATGAGCTTTTGTTTAGAAATTATGAAGCAGGGGAAACTGCTGTGCCCTGGATTAATTCTAGTATGCCCAATCGAAAAACCGACACTAATAATAGCAGAGGTTTTTCAACTGATTTTATTGGTCAAAATTATGAATATCCGGAAGCGGACTATAATACTCGTAAACTCATAGTTGAAAAACATCTGAACTATCAAAAAGGATTGATGTGGTCTTTGGCCTATCATCCCAGAATACCTGCATTCATAAGAGAGCAAGTCTCAAAATGGGGTTTGTGTAAAGATGAATTTGAAGAAGGTAATGGCTGGCCTTCTCAATTGTATGTAAGAGAAGCCCGCAGAATGAAAAGTGATTATGTAATGACACAGTCCAACTGTGAAGGATTAATTACCGCTTCAGACCCTGTAGGAATGGCTGCTTATGGTATGGATTCTCACAATACACAAAGGTTTGTTACAAAGGATGGTTTTGTAAGAAATGAAGGAAATGTAGAAGCACACGGTTCGGGACCTTATCCTATAAGCTATCAATCCATAATTCCAAAAAAGGAAGAATGTAGTAATTTATTGGTTCCTGTGTGTTTAAGTTCAACGCACATTGCATTTGGTTCTATTCGTATGGAGCCAGTGTTTATGGTTTTAGGTCAGTCTGCCGCAGTAGCAGCTTCTTTATCCATAGACAAAAAAGTTGCTGTTCAAAATTTACCTTACAAAAGTCTACATGAGGCTCTGCGAAAATACAAACAAGTTTTAGGAAACAAAGAATAAAATCAAAAAAGCCTGATTAACGTGGATTCGGGATAAGAGAATTGAAGCAAATGTGGGTTAAGCTCAAGTCGATAGGAGAAAAATTAGGGTAGTGGTTTAATATATTATATAATTTTATTAAAAGAAGGACCGTTACCTCTGATATCTTTGTAAAATGACTTAAATAATTGATAATAAGGGGCGTAGCCCTGACATCTTTTATGATGCTGAAATTGTTTTAAGATTACAGAGCTAACGCCCCTGATTATATGTTTTGGGACTCTGATTACAAAGATTACAGGGCTACGCCCCTATTATTCAAAGAAGTACCATAACATACCTTAACCCAAATTCACGTTAATTTATATTGTTCTTTGATCTACTTCTTCTGTCTCTGTATCAAAAATTAAAATCCCTTGAGTTTTGTCGTCAAGTTGCCCAACTAATTTACCATCTTTGGTCCAAACAGCACTTTGACCAACACTTAAAAAGTTATCGCAAAAACCTACACAGTTAGCCATTAATACGGGCAATGTGTATTGTTTTGCTATTTTAGGAAAATGGTCAAATGCTCTTTCAATGCCATTACTTGGTTTTGTTACAGTGGCTAAGTAAACGTTGGCGCCTAGTTGATAAGCCACTTCAATATGTATAGTTTGTAAACTTTCATAACAAATAGCTGGAGCGATATTCGAACATTTTGACTTGATAATTAATTGTTCCGCACCTTGATCAAAGAAGGGAAACTCGTCTGAATGAAGCTGCTGTTTTGAATAAGTTTGCCTTGGTTTATTTGGTTCAAAAATGATCATGCTTATGCGAATTTGCGTATCAGATAGACTAGGCAATCCAAGTCCTATAATTATATGATTGTGATCACTTATTTGCTGAAAGATGTCTAAACGATTATCATTTTGAGTGGTCGCTAATTTTTTGGCAAGCGCTGGTTCATAACCTGTTAATGAAAGTTCTGGAAAAAATATTGCCTTTGCATTGTGCGTCAAAGCAAGTTCAATAAATCTTCTGTGTGCTTCAATATTGGACGATATATTTCCTTTTACAGGTCGTGTTTGTGCGATGCAAATTTTCATTTAGTTGTTTATGCTACCTTACAAATTGGATTACATTTCACTTCAAAATTTACAGAATTGGCAATGTAACAGATTTCATGAGCTTTGTGGTGCAGTTCGATAGCTCTTTCTGCCTTACTGGAGTCAGCCAAATGAAAGATCGGATTCAGAACAACTTCTTTAAAACTTCCTCCTCCACTTGCATTTTCTATCATAATTCCTGTAGCTTGATCAGTGTAAGCTATAACTACGATACCTTCCATCGAGCATAAGTACAAATAGGAAAGCATGTGGCAAGACGAAATGGCCGAAACCAACAAATCTTCGGGATTCAATTTTGTTTTATCTCCCACCACAGCATTATCCGTTGTTAGAAATAATTCGGGTTTCCCTTGTATGGAAACGGTATGGCTACGGTCATAAGTGCGTACATTTTTATTTCCGTCACCTGTATTACCTGTCCATTCTGTCGTTATTTTGTAATTGTGTTCGTGTGCCATAACATTCTAATTTACTGTTCTTCTATGATTGATGTTCCCTTTGATTTGTCTCCCGAAGTCCATTCCCAATTTTCGTGAAGGCGAATTTTTCCATTTTCAAGTATTTCGGGTTTTGATTTGCAAATTCCCGTCATGATCTCACCTAAATGGTTCACTTGGTGATAGCGCATGTCTATATTGCCATTTTCATCAACCAGCCCAATCAGATGCCCGTATTTAATCTTCCCACCAGTGTATTCGGATGTCAGGATATTTCCGGTTTGTTTATATACAAAAACTGTTTCATTGGATGTTTCACCATTTTCGGTATTGGCTATTGGCCTGAATATTCTATCGTTGTAGTTAATAATTGTGTTGCTCATTTTATAAATTTTAAATCCAATCCAATTCTTTTACGGTCATTTCACTTTCAACAGTGCCTGTATGCAAAGTTGCCTTCGGCTCAAAAAGTAGATTAAAAACAACATCACCATTGGTATGCGGTCGATGTTCTACACCTTTTGGTACGATTAGAATTTCTCCTTCCTTCACTTCGACTGTTCGGCCATCCCTAAAATCCATCAAGAGTGTTCCTTTGAATACCATAAAAAGTTCGTCTTCATTTTCATGACTATGCCAAACAAAATCATCTTTCAACTTACAAAGTTTTACATATTGCCCATTAAGTTCTCCAATGATATGTGGTGTCCACTGCTTTTCAAACAATGCAAATTTTTCCATAATATTAATTGACTTAATCTCATCCATTGCAACAATATTTAATTGTATTTGTGACTAATATAATCTAAATTTTGAACAAAAGTATAAAAAGCCGTAAACCAGAAATAGTAAAAAAATGCTCTTTTAAAAATTCTTGGGTGTTGTAGCCCACATTTTTTTAAAATACTTTATAAAATCAATACTCCGATAACAAATTTAAGCTGCGACTTTCCCAAAATCTAATATTTTGCGTTTTAATTCATTATTTTTTTGCAACTCTGGTTCAATACCATAGTTGATAAATATTCTTTCCAGCAGAAATTGATTAAATAACTCTGTTTTGATATCTTGAATGGAGCAACTGCAGGGCTGATCTTTTTCTATGCCTTGCCGTATGATTGCTTTAGCTACATTGACTGCCGTCATGGCATAATTTACATGATTATGGATTTTCTCCACTGACCTTGCCTGACAGTTGTCCAATCCGGTAAACTGTTTACCGTCTCTGAATATAAATTCCATTTGAAATCTGGCTTTGTAATATCTGACTATGTCGATGGAATCCCTAGACGTGTTGGTGCTAAAATAAAGAATGGTGTTTGTAACTTCACCTTTCTCATTTAAATATTCTGTATAGGCCACTTTGATATTTATCTTTAGACTTATGGAATACACCACTGCTTCGTATATAACCTTGCTCCCATCATCAACTGTCTTTTTGAATACACTCTTATCTATATTTTTGAGATATACTTTGCATGAGTATTTCTTAGGGCGACCTCTTCCTTCCATCTTCGGACCATTGTAAAGATACTTTAAGTTTGCATCGGGGCGTAATCTACAGATCACTTCTAACCCCAATTTGGTCATTGATCCTACAAATTTTTGTTTGTTAAACCAACCATCTACTACTAGGATTTCACTATGTTTCTTTATTGTATTAATCCTTTCGACAAATATCTTACAATAGTGTTTGATCAGACCAGTTTCTGCATCTTCTTTCTTCACCGGTGGTGTCTGTACGGCATCAAGATGATAGGCTGTATTTTGCTTGACATCTATGATGGCCAAGCATCCAAATTCCATACCTCGCTTGATCATGCCTGCTACACCAGAGTAAAAATAGCCTACATTAGGTGTATGTTTCCCACTCTTTGAAAGATATGAAGGATCAAACCCCACTATCAATTCATCGCCACATTGTTGGGTGATAAATAAAGAATTGATTGATACAAAATCAAATGCCTTCTTGAACATGTTGCGAAACCTCACTTCAGGCGACGAACTATATCTTCCCATCTGAGTAAAATTGATTTTTCCTTTGATGGTAAGAAATAACATGGTTACTTCCATAAAAAATACTTTCTGCCATTTGTTGATGCCAACCATTTTATCTAATATTGTACCTATAAGGCTTTTGCCGGAAGTAAATGCGTCTTGTGTAATCATTTTTGTGAGAGATTGTGATTACAGGTTGGCTCAAGGGCCAATTTACGCATTTACTTTTTATATATATTTTTTATCCTAATGTATTTTAAAAGTTATCGGAGTATTGTAAAATGACTTTGGTCAAAAAAGCCTAACTCATAAGCTGCATCAGTCGATAACTCTCCATTTTCCAAAAGTGTCTTCGCCTTAATTGTTTTTTCTTGCTGTTTTAACTGGCCAATTGTTAATCCATATTTTTTCTTAAACTTTCTTTGAAAATGAAATTTACTCAAATGGGCCTCTTGAGCAAGTTCATCTATGGATAAATCATAGTTCAAATTTGGTAAAATATTCAAGCTTTCATTTAACTCGTCTTTTTGGCCTACTTGCTGTGGATTGATTAGTAAATTGATTCCCGAAATAATTTTCTTTAATTCTGTTTTAGTATAGTTTAGCTTTATTTTATTAAGTAAGTCGGCTATTATATTGATTACATTTACATCAATTACCTTGAGTGTACCAATTTTGTTTTTTTTTCTGTACACTCAAAATATTCTTGTGGCAAGAAAAATGCCTTGTAAACGGTATGTTGAGAGATTATGTTTCTATGAACCTTAAAAGGTTCTATTATTAATGCTTCAGCCTCTCCAACCTGTATATTCTCCCAGTATTGACCCCCTAATTGGCGCGAAGCTGACCCCCTAGTTGAAGTGGGATACAAAGCTAAATTTTTATTCTCAGACTTTTACCTTTCAGGTCAAAATTGAAGCATTTTGCAAGTATTCTGTCCAGTATGGCATCTGCAATAGTTGGTTCGTTTATAAAAGAGTGCCAATGTTCTATAGGGAGTTGCGAGACGATGATGGTAGATTTATAATCATACCTGTCTTCGAGCATTTGTAGTAAAGCAAGTTTTGCATTTTGGTCGAGCTGCTGTAGTCCGAAGTCATCCAAAATGATGAGATCAGCTTTTTTTAATTGGTTAAGCCATTTAATGTAAGTGCCCTGGAGTTTGGCTAGCGATAGTTGTTCGGTAAATCGATTCATATTGAAGTATAGGGTGCGATAAGCATGTAAACAAGCTTGATTGCCGAGTGCACAAGCCAGGAAAGATTTGCCGCTGCCGGTAGCTCCCGTGATGATGACATTCTGGGCTCTTTCGATAAAAGAACAGTCGGACATCAAAGCGATACTTTCCTTTTTAATATTCCTTTCTGAGTTGTATATTATGTCTTGTAAGCTGGCTTTGTACCTGAGTTTACTTAGTCTTAGCAGCATTTGCGACTTGGTAAAGTTTCTGTGTTGCCACTCTGCATCGATGACTGTACCGATGCATTCATGCGTGTCTGGATGTGCATCTGCGGGAAGCTTCAATATGCTTTCGTAGGCTGACGCCATGCCTGTAAGATGAAGTTTCTGCATCTGCTGCAATGTTGCTTGTGTATTCATTTTTGATAAATATTTGGTGATAAAAAATATGATTTAATTTTCGTTAATTGATAAATTGCAGGGTTGATTGGGAATAATAGACTGGCCCGCGAAGGTTGTCGTGTGCCGGTAATTTCTGATCTTCTTTTTCTTGTTCATTGATTGGGATTTCTATTTTATCCATATTGTTTTGGAGGATGGTTTGTAAGATCCCGTATGTCGCCCGATGACCTGCAGCCGCTCTTTTAGAAGCATTTTCGAGCCTTTCGTTGCCATATTTATCGCCTAACCTAAGGATACCCAAACATGCATTGTACGTCTGCTCTACGATATGTTTTGAGTCAAGGATCGTTTGTACCGCCCACAAAGTGTGAGGCCCGATCTCTGATGCCTTTTTCTTAAAATAGGCGGCATCCCATCCTTTTTGTTCTTGATATCTGATGTGTTTTTCCGGCATGTGAGCTGCCAGGGTAGAATAGGCATATTCTCTGTAGTCTCTTTTGTGTATAGCGATACGTTCTGTACCACAATAGATCTCTACGCTGTGACTGGTATATATGATCTGAGTTGATTTGCCTATGTATTGGTATGGCACACTGTAATAATGGTTATTCTCTCCCACGATGACATGATAGTTTCTTTGCACTTTTGCTATGGTACTTTTATTGACTTCAAACATTGAAGATGGTAAGGGACGTAAATTTTCTTTCTCATTTTGTTCAAACCGCTCACGTCTGCTGTATGCCTTGCCCTGCATTTTTTTATTATTGAGTTCATCTAACTGTTTGCGGAAAGCGGCATTAAGTTCGTCTAATGAATGAAATACCTGATCTCTGAGCGGCGCATAAATATGATTGTAAACGATGGTTACATGGCGCTCTACGTTGGCTTTATCCTTGGGTTTGCCTACTCTGGTGGCATCTAGTTCCATCGTATAGTATGCCCCCATCTGGCTACAAAACTCTGTAAACTTTGGCTCATATCTGTCTGCCTTGGCTACATAGCTTTTTAGATTGTCGCTCGTTAAAACCGAAGGCGTCCCTCCTATATACTTCAAGGCTTCGTTGATGGCTATGACAAAATCTGATTGTTTCTGACTAGGTACAGCATACACATGTGTGAAGGATGAAAATGGAAGTGTGGTCACCAGTACTTCACAGTGATGTACTTCGCCAGTCCTTACGTCTACCCACTGTGCTTTACTACCGGCAAAGTCTACCATCATACGATATCCGGCTTTGTGCTCTATGCGGATAGTGGCTTCATTGATGGTACGATATTCCTTTAATTTACGGCAAAACCTGCTGTAACTATATCCGGTTGGATAATCAACTATATATTGTTTGTATATTGTTTCTCTGGTGACACCATGACGGCCTAATTCGTTTATAATCCAGGGAAGTAACTCTTTAAATTTTTCATTCCTATAATACTCCGGGCTATCAGACGATGGCTGTTCATAAAAGAGCCGATGAAATGCTTCATCCGACATTTGGTCCATCTGCGAAATATCTACGCCTGATAATTTGAAAATAGCAAGATACTTTTTTAACAGTATTTTTAGATACTCCATATATCCGGGAGGTTTTCCTTATGGTCTCTCCGCTCAATACATCTTTTAAAATAGATTTTACCTGATTCATTCTTGTGGGTTTAAATGCCATATCCAATTTTATTAGTTTATAAATTGGACACAACGTAATTTAAATTATCCACTTCAAATTCGGCACTGACCTTTTTTACCTTTTATAAATCAGGGGGTCAGCTTGCCGCCATTTAGGGGGTCAGCTTGAGCGCCATTTGATGGGTCAGCTTGGTAGGAATAAACAACAACCAGAATACTTTTGTCTTTTAATTCATAAATGATAGATCCTTTTTCAACAATTACAAAGGTATAGCTATCGTGAAAATGCCATGGATATTCATGCTTTGAAATTTCTCCTTCAAAGGTTTCTATATCTAAATATTTCTTATAATTTACCAAAGATACTTGATTTTTAAGAGCTTAGCTACTTCAATTTTTTATTATAAATTTATAACCTAAAGATTTCATATTCATTTAGAAAAATACGAAAATACAAAAGTGCGTTATTCTGATCCAAATTCAAAAGTTATTTTTTAAAGACATTAATTGATGAAACTTTTAACAGGATGAAGTATAACGGCACCAATATTTTTGAATTTAACAACACAACAAATTTAGGAACTAATTTTGAACAAGATGACTGAGTGGTCTCGTCTTTGATGCCGAATATTTTCTGTCCACTATATTTTTACTTTGTCCAAGGTTCCTTGATATTAGCATTCACGAATTTTTCACCGTCAAAAATGCACATACCTTGCCAGGTGCCGAACCAAAGTTGTCCTTTGTTATCTTCATAAATGCTTAGCACAAGATTTGCAGTTAATCCGTTTTCAGTAGTGTATAACGTGAAATTAGTGCCGTCATATTTATATACTCCAACATTTTCTGCCGTAAACCAGATGTTTCCTTTTCTATCTTCTAAAAAAGCACCGGTTTCTTCTCCTTTTATAATGCCATCCTTTGTTAAATTGGTGAAAGAAGTTCCATCAAATTTACTGGTTCCTCCAAACAATGTTCCAATCCAAATATTTCCTTTATAGTCTTCAAAAAAACCGGCATTATCGTCAGTAAGTCCATTTTTTTTGGTTAAATGAGTAAACTTCCGGTTCTTGTATTTAAAAATTCCATTTCCATCGGTAGAAAACCACATCGTCCCATTTCGATCTTCCATAATTTTAAACACCAATTTATCAGAAAGTCTGGGTTTAAAATCTTCAACTTTTGTTTCTGGCAACAAAAAAGGT
Organism: Saprospiraceae bacterium; assembly: GCA_016713025.1. Taxonomy (NCBI): domain Bacteria; kingdom Pseudomonadati; phylum Bacteroidota; class Saprospiria; order Saprospirales; family Saprospiraceae; species Saprospiraceae bacterium. The sequence goes on from JADJPZ010000004.1 coordinate 3,415,019, forward strand.
GTAAACTTCTCTCCATCAAAATGACTAACTCCTCCGATCGATCCAACCCAAATGAGTCCGTTTTTGTCAATGGTTAAACCCCAAATTTCAGGATCATCACCTGGTAATCCTTCTTTTTTTGCAAATGATGTAAATTGCTTGCCATCGTATTTTATGAGTCCTTCAGAAGTTCCAAACCATACATTGCCAGCTTTATCTTCTACTATTGACAGAACCCTCATCCCTGGCCCGATTCTTTCGATGTTCATTTTTTCAAGTAATGTACCATCGTAGCGTATGATCCCGCTTCCATTTGTTCCAAACCAATAATTCCCTTTTGTATCTTGATACATAGACCTTACAAACTCTCTGACCATTCCATTCAGATTGGTATGAATTTGCGGAAATGTGGTATTATTATTGAATACCAATGGATTCTTTGTCACTATTTCTATAGGAACATTGGCTGATTTTTCTTTGACTTGTCCGGTGCATGAAGACAAATGAAATGAGAGCACAATTAAAATTAGCTTTCTTATAATGAATACTTTCTTTATTTCGATGTTTGTCATATGTTTAAGTTTATTACTCGTGTTTTCATTATTTCCAAGGTCCACGTGTCGTTATGTTTACAACATCGCCTTCCTTATTAATTCTGTATAATCCTCCTGCTCCGCCCAACCATAAATTCCCTTTTCGGTCCTCCATCATTCCCATGATTGAAATCGGAACATCAAAATTTTTAAACGATGCGCCCTGCCCGACTTCGTCATTCAGGCGGGCATCATATCTATATACACCATTTTTGACGGTGCTTATCCATATGTTATCAGATTTGTCTCTGTAGATTCCGTACACATCACCATCATTAAATCCCTTGATTTCCGGAAATGAAATTATCTTCTTGCCTATCATTTTATTGACGCCACCCTTTCCAAATCGTTTTTCTGGGTCAGGATCATCTCTTTCAGCGACTCTCGTTCCAATCCAAACACTTCCCTCTTTATCAAATTCAATTGTGGTTACATTATTGGAGTGAAGTCCATCTTTTGTAAGAAAATGCGTAAACGAATTCCCATCATATTTACAAAGGCCATAACCATCTCGTCTAAACCAGATATTGCCTTCAGAATCTTCACTCAGCGTCGACCAATATTTGGTGTCTTCGTTTATTTTGGTATCTACTTCAGGGTACGGAACAGAAAAAGGATGAAATGCCACTCCATCAAATTTGTAGATACCATTCCAAGTACCGACCCAAAAAATCTTCTTACGATCTATAAGTATTTTAGAAATCACATTACTATTTGGGTCTTCTCCTACTTTAAAATTTGTGAAATCCTTCCCATCATATTTGGATAAGCCATTTCCCGTACCAAACCAATAAATGCCATTGGCATCTTCCTTCACACTGGTGACTCTATCAGAAGGTAAGCCATCCTTTGTAGTAAAATATTTTAATTTTTCACCATCATACATAGCCATTCCTTTATCAAGCGTTCCAAACCATAAATTTCCTTTGGAATCTTCGAAAACACTTGTTACATATGCTGCAATCTGAGTATTTTCATTTTCAGGTAGTGGCTGAGTTGTCAATATTTCTTCTTTTGGCTGTGCTTGTGTTTTGCTTACAGAATTGCAAGAAATTCCAATGGAAAATAATAAAATAAAAAGTCCTAGTTTTGATGTTGATATCAGGTTTTTCATTTGATGTCTTTAAGGTTATTATTGCAAATACTATCGCGAAGTGTTACCTGGTTAAGCATTTCCCAAGCTATGTGCTTAAAATCTTGTGGAGAGAATTTTAATAAAGGTATGAATGTTTTGGTTTTTTTACAGTAAACACTTTCTATGGTAACATGTAGTGTTATCATTTTTTTAGTTGTAAATGCATCGTAAATTTCTATTGTTCCTGTAAAAGTTGTCAGATCTTTTTTTTGTTCTTTTTCTATAATTGATGCTTTTGTCTTTGGAATAGTCATCAATGTATCTTCATTCACCACTTTCATCAATCCATCAAAATAGAGCTTAAGATTGTCTTCAAAAAAATTTGGTGTTGGCTTAGTCTTTAAATTGATGTCCCAGGCAAAAACATAAGTCCAAAAGCCGGCACTATTTATATCCGCCCAACCTTTTGCAAACCTTATGTCTTCGTGACCTTTATAATTAATCTCCGGAGCAAACCAAAAGGGTATTTGAATAATTTCTTTCCCCCAGGTACTATCGGCCAGAAGTAAGTTTATTTCTTCTTTTTGTTGTCCGAATGAATAAAAGGAGCAACTCAGTAAGAGTGATATGATGATTATTATATGCATTTTTTTTAATGATTATTTTTTCACGCTTTGATTGAACCGCAAATTAAGGTTTAAAAAAAATTAAACTGCAAATAAGAGGGTAAATAAAAAGTAAAAATAGTGGTGTATCCCATTTTTGCACTAAGAGTATGTTTGAATTTTTATTGCCTTAAAATCAATGTATTATGAACCTGACTTCAAAATAATCGCCTTATTTAGCTCGCTAAATGCGTTGATTATTTTATTGCCAGAACCATAATCTCTTGATTTACAACTAAGAAAAATTTTAAACATACTCTAAAATTGTTTAAACTGCCCGCTACCCTCATTCCCAAGCATAGATAGTCTTACTTTTTCAAAAGTGAGGTTCATATTATCATTTTGCCTGATAGGCGAATTTATTTAACTAAAATATTTTGTAACTTTTTTATCTTCCAGTTTCATTTTATCAAATACCAATTGATTTACCCTATAATAATACCAATGCTTCTTGCGATTATATTTGTTTTCTTTCTCCACTTTTTCACCCCAAATACATTTCTCAATTTCAAAAGTATTTTCCATCACAAAGTCATCAAGGGGTTTTATGAGTTTTAAGATTGATTTTCTTAATGGATTTGTAGTCAAAGATAGGCTTTCGTCAAGCAATCGTCTTGCATCCATATCATTTTGCCATTCGTAGATATATTCTTCTTTATAAACATAGCTTCTGGCGAAATTCTCCCATGTTTCTATTAATGAACATATCTTATCGGCCAGTGCCCGGTCATTAAAAGTACTCAAAACCTTTTCCACTTCTGGAAAGATCAATGGCAAACTAATCTCAGCAACATTATAAGAAACATTACTCATTAATAAACAATCATCGCATTTGAAAAGCACATATTTATGAATTTCTTCATTGAGCTTCCATGGTTTTTTGCAGCAAGGACAAGGTCTGTTTAGGTCTTTATATCTGCTTTGTTCTAAAAAGTTATTCAAAAAATAATAACATTTTATGCCCGTTGCTGCTTGTATTTGTGCAGCTGTATCTCTTCCTAAAATGGACAATTCAGAATCAAACTCCGTTTGTTGTGCCATAGCCCACTTCTCACCAACGCTACAATTAACATCTAATATTACACAAGCCATATAATTGCTCATCCAGCTTGTGATAGGCTCATACCCAAAATCTTTTACCTTTTTTAATTTATAAAACGGTATGGATTTATAACACTTACCACATTGAATGGGTGAATACGCATCAGCATACCTCAACAATAAATGCTCATGTTTTTTGCAAGTGCAAATACTATTTTCCTGATCTTCGCCAGTGCCTACCCATTTGATTTGTAGTGAATGGCCACACAATTTTTCTAAAGATTTAATACGGCTTTTTACATATTTGTTTTGATACTTCACATCAAAAGCATCTTCTGCAATAGTAACAATCACTGCATTCATCACTCCATTGTGCACATATGGATTCATATCTCTACCTAATAATTGACCACTATGTCGCAGTAAGCCTAAGAAATCATAGAACGAATGCCAAAGTTCATTCAGGTCGGTTGATTTATTGTATTTTATAGACAGATGATGCATGGCTTTTTTATTGAGAAATTAAACAACAAATCGTTTTTGTAATATGAAGATACATTTCTAAACACAATTATTTATTCAGTTTCTGCTTTATTGATGTTTTGTTCTTTAAGAAAGTCTGCTAATCTTGTAAGATAATCCTTTATACCATCAAACGGATGTTCGCCCGGATTATAAGTCGCGAACTCCCAATAACGCCATGCTTTATGTTCGCCATAAGGATGTATCAAAAGCACACTATGTGGGTACTGAGCTCCAGCGATGATAATGCTATTTTTTAAGTCATTGGTAAAAGCCTCACCCATTTCTGCATAACATTCAATCAAATATGGATCCGCATTTTTGAGCCAATCTATCTGCTCTATAGGCAGAAATGCCCCAAAGGTTTGGTTTAAGATGACAGACGTACCATCAGATATTTTATAAAATGCTACTACATCATCGGGTAGTTTAACACCCAATCTTTCTTGTGTTTGTATAATGCTTTCCTCTGTTGCAGGATTTCTACCTATCCATTTTACTTCTTTTTCTTCATCTGAGAAAAAGTCTGGATTAAGTGCAATCGCTTCTTTTGAAATTTGTTGTAATAGGTCTATCATTTTTGATTTATTTGTCTTTTATAGATATAGTGCTAGCATTATTCCGTTATCTGTTTCAACCATTCTATTATCTGTTGTTTTTGTTTGTTGTCAAGTTGAGTGATTTTTATGTGTTTCAAAGTATTGCCTTCTCCTTTTAATTTAGAGTATGTTTAAACTTTTATCATTTGTCTCCAAGTGGCAAATTTAATTTTGTCCAGCGTTATATTTTTCGCCGTACCGCGTCAAGCTACGCTTGAGCTTTCGGGACGTTTCTGTCCCGATCAAGACATTTTTTAAAAAATCGTCTTGACCGGCTATATTCTGTATCTGCTGCGAGCCGTTGTTCGCAGTTCCTTCACTTCGCCTACGCTCAGTGCGACGCTTTATTGAGTAAAGTTTTTTACTCGATCCTCGTCATTGACGAGACCATTCAGTCGTCTTGTCCAAAAATAAATTTTTTCACTTTCGCTCAAACATAAAAATTTAAACATACTCTTATTGTCTGGGTCAATAAGTTTGTCAATATGGTAAAAGCCGAGGGTTAGGTGCTTTTTATATTTGCTTCCATTCCTCTAATTTTTCTTTTTCAATATAATATGCTTTTTCATATGTTTCTGTAAAACTACAAGGATTTTCTATGTCAATCCTCTTGTAAAGAAATTTTCCATTTACCTTATTAAAAATATTTCTCACCAGGTTATCTCTTTCGCTATCATTTAGATAACTTTGTCTAAATGAAATGTCAATAATTTGATTAACACCCAAATCGGAAAACTGATTGTAAAAGTACTGAATTTGAAATCTAAAATCAGTAATTCTATTATACCAATCAGTTGTTTTGTCTCGATTTAATTTATTTCTATCTCCAAATACTGTAGTACTGTAATGAAAAACATAGCCCCGTTTGTCCAATGAATTTTGGGGAATAGGAATACCCGGATTTCCATTAAGGTTATTCCAAATATGGTTATGAAGTGCTTTGTCCTTTAGGAAAGTGGTCAATGTTTTTTCTATATTTTCGTAATTCCAGTCGATACAACCACCTGTTGGTATTTTTGAACTGCTCACTCTATAACATTTTTCATTTTTTAACCACTTTAGTTTTTCAAAATGTTGCCAGGACAAAATTTTAGAAGATAAAAATGGTTTTAAAATCTCATCAAGGATTGGGAAAATGTTTTTCATATTTTCCCAATAATAGATTTTATCATCTTCCGACTTTGTCTGGCAAAGTAAAGAGTAGTTCGTAAATAATTTATGGTCCATTTGAAAGTTGTCTGTAAAATTGCTACCAACGGGAAGTCGGCCTGGAACCGACCATTGTCATCCCAAAAGTAGGCAAAAATGACTGATTTAGTGAATTCTAAGTGACTTTTATTTTTGAATGATGTTAATTAAATAGGTGTGTGTATAATATTTGAGCTTATCGATCGATACAAATCGATTATAGTTAAATATAACAAAACGAGATATCAAGGTACTTTTTGTCTGCCGCGGCTGATTACCTATGATATTGATGGGTCCGCCTAAATTAAATGATTTGGGTAGGATGACTGAATTTTTGTAATCTTTTTTAATCCGAGATAACGTTTTGGGGGTCGAGTAGGCAAGAGCATCACAGCCAAAGCCTCTCACAGAACCGTACGTGAAACTCTCGCTTCATACGGCTCTTGTTATACAAATCTATTCAGATTTTTGAAAATTGCCAATGATAAAATAGATTGGGGTACGAGGCTTTTATCTCTCTTAACCAATCAAATGCTCTTTGATAACTTTCTTTCATCCGCTTATACTTATTCTTAACCCATTTCGCTATACGATAGTCCAAATGTCGTAACAATTTTTCTATGCACCAAATATTATATTTGCCATAGTAGCTTATTACGCCTTTCGTCTTAACGTTGAGCATCGCTGCTAGCTTGTGTAATGTTAGCGAACTATCTCGGTGAAAATCCATCTCCTTCCATTGTTCAATTATCCTACTTCGTGCTTTCATACTCATCTCGCAATCAAATCCTAGAAACATTCCGCCTTTTGTGGATGGTTTGCTCATGGGTTTGAAACTATATCCTAGAAAATCAAATTTCTTGGGATAGTCTTTTCTGATAGCTCGTTTGTAGTTGTGACAATAGACTATTTTGGTCTTCCCATCGTTTAGTCGCAATTTACATGCTGCTAATCTTCGCTTTATGCCTTCTAGTACATAATGGCTCTGTTGCTCACTGATACAGTGCACAATCACATCATCTGCGTAGCGTACAAATGCTACCGTAGGAAATGTTTTCTCTATCCATTTGTCTAGTACATAATGCAAAAACAAATTCGCTAGCAACGGACTAATCACTCCTCCTTGTGGTGTTCCACATCCTGTTTTTGCAACTAGTCCTTCTTTGGTCGAGATCGGTGTCTCTAGCCATCTTCTAATGTACATCTTTACCCACTTTTCTGACACATGTCGCTCAACGGCTTTCATCAATAATTCATGATCTACTTCATCGAAAAATTTGCTGATATCCATGTCCACGACCCATGCGTATTGCCTAGTGTTTTGTTGTACTTGCTCTATCGCTTGGTGTGCGTTCTTGTGAGGTCGATACCCATATGAATTGGCTATAAACTCCGATTCTAATCGTGGCTCTATAAAAGCCTTGACTACTTGCTGTGCTATCCTATCTGTAACTGTAGGTATGCCCAGCTTTCTCTCTCCACCTCCTGACTTGGGTATGATTACTTCTTTTACTGGCTTGGGAAAGTAGCTACCACTTGAAAGTCTGTTCCATAGTTTGTACAAATTTGGTAAAAGATTTTTCTCAAACTTTTGAAGATCCTCTTCGTCCACTCCTGCACTTCCTTTGTTACTCCTAACATGCCGATAGGCATCCCTTACCATCTCTTTGGTAATCGGAATAGGTTTTGATCTTGTCTCAAATAATTCTGTCATCCTTTGTTTTACTAAAGTTGTTTAACTACTTAAAACCGTATAACTACAGCCCTTCACTCCATGCTCATTACAAGCACTTCATCATTACTACAGCTGTATCCGCCATCCATATAAACATTGCTATTATAAGCCTCATGGGGTCTTCCCACTTGTGCCGTTCGCTTTGCATTTCATATGGACTTCCTGAGTTCCCTACAAAAGCCTGAATAAGATTCATGTCTGCTCAATAGCGTTTGCCCCATAGCCAATAAGTAAGTTCTCGCTATGACTTTTCACTCGCAGCCAAAGAATACGAGCTTTTGACAAATTGTAGCCACCCTCTCACTACTTCATCACAGATTCATTTTCATTCATCTCTCTTATTCTTACCTGACCCATCTAGTGAGCCTTTTCCTCTTTCCGTTCAACACATTTCAATTACTATCCATGCACCGAGAGGCGGTTTGATGCCTCCGCTTACACAGCGACACCGATGGACCTACCATCATCTTTTGTAGAGCATTGATAAATCAATACAACTGATTTATCATTCACAGCACACCTTGCCGAAGGTGGGGAATTATAAGCACAAATGTTGAATTTTGCACAAATGCCAAATAGAATTACTAATGTTCAATTTAGCACTTCAGCCCCACTTTTGGCAAACCCTTGTTAGCGGTTCGTTGTTATTTTCTGTTCTCTCGGTTTAATATGTTCAAAGTCTTCATACTTTGTAAAATGTTCAAGTCCTAGAACTAATAATATTGAACTTATAGAATATATTTTCTGCATTATAAAGGCTAATTCCAAATAACTAAATCCATATAGGAAAAAGAAACAGTAATAAGTCAATAAGCATATTATACAGCAAAATTTAAGTAAATGTAGTTTTGATTTAAGGACGAAGAAAGTAATAATAAATAGTCCAAACAATGTTATAACAATTGATATTGTTCCTATGTCGTGATAGGGTGTTGCAATTAAGAAAATAAAAAAAATGTTGGCAAATCCGATATATTTTAAAACATTATACCATACTCTTAAAGAAATCTTTTTCGAAATATTTATAAAAAAAACACCATAACCAACCGACTGGAATGCCATTCCAAAAATTGCCCAAATTCTCCCAGTATTTTCAGAACCATTTAACGCTTTTGCCTCAAACAAATTGCTAATAAAATTTTTTGACCAGCCGAAGCCCACAGAATTTTTGTCAAGCAACGAGCCTCCTGGATAGGCTAACGCTGCAATTACTATTAAAATTACTGAAATAGTCATACATATAAAGACCAAATACTTCTTAATCATTTTAGTCAAGTTTGTTGTAATGTTGTTGAGGCTTCGTTGTTTTATCAGCACTAAGGAAATTTAGTATTGTCTCATTGTATTCGTTTGGTTTGTCCCACCATATAATGTGTCCAGCATTCTCAATAAATTTATATTCCCCTTTTAGTAAGTCCACATATTCATATACAGATGAATATTCGCCTTGGTCATACTGTCCTTGCAAAACAAAAGTCGGGATATTCAGTTGTTTTAATTTGGTTCTAATATCTGCAAGGTTTCCATAATAGTTGCTAAATCCGTGAGAATAACCACCTGCACCACCTTCTTCGGGTTTTACATTCTTTGGGTCGGCTACCATTCCTTTGGTGAATTTAGAAGCCATTGTATTAGTATAATCATCAAACTCCCTATCGCTTGCCCATTTGAAATTAAAAGCCAAGGCACATAACATTGACATTACAATTCTTGGTTGTAAAAAATCTTTTTCAGTTTGCTCAAATACTTCTATTGGCTTTTTAAATTGATATTGTGCAGGTGTTGGATATAGTTTATTCATGACAGCCATTGTTCCATCAGTATTCGTTCTATAAGGTTGCAAGTCACCCGGTGAAGAAAGTATTAATTTATCCACTTTGTCTGGATGATTAGCTACAAAATGAGTTGCCAAAATTCCTCCAAAAGAATGCCCTATCAAAATGACCTTTTCTGTCTTTATTTGAGTGTTAATAATTTCGTTTAGGTCTTTCAAATGCCTTTCAAAAGAATAATCTCTTGGCTTAGGTAATCTGTCTGAAAGACCTGAACCAATTTGGTCATAAAGATAAACATCAAAACCGTTTTTAGCCACTTCTTTCATTTGAGAGATAATGGCTGAATGAATATATCCTCCTGGTCCGCCATGTAAAAAAATTATAATAGGTTTAATGTTAGCAGTGTCTCCCTTAATATTTGTATATGCTATTTTATAACCATTTTGCATTGTCCAATACTTTGTATCAGGTCTTGGTTGAATTGGTTTTACATTTTGACTTAAGGGTATTATACTCCAAATAAGTAGAATTAAAAAAACTAATCCGAGGGTTCGAAATGTGTATTTTAATATTCGTCTGAAAAGTGATTTTTTCTTCTTTTCTATTGTCATAATATTTTGTCAAAGTAATTCTTACGATTGTTTCGTAAAAGTTGATTAGTGTATTCCTCGGTACTGTGTGGACGTCCTACAATGACCGCTAACGGCTGTGCTTTGCGACGGTTTTTGGCGATAGCCAAAACTGGCGTCAAAGCATCTGTTATGATGTGTTATTTAATTAACCGATAATTTGATATGTTTTCCAAAGCCTTCTCTGAAAATTCTCATGATGGTTGACAATCTTATATCGGAAGCATTGTTTTCGATTCTTGAAATATAACTTTTTGTCGTACCGCATTTATTGGCCAACTCTTCCTGAGTCATACCTTCTTTGGTTCGCAAATCCTGAAGCATTACACCCAATTTGAACGCTTCGAATCCTTCTTCATACTCGGTTCTGGATTTAGTACCTACTTTTCCGTATTGTTCGTCGAGATGATCTCTAAATGATGTTAAATTACTACTTTTCATTGAAGTACTGTTTTTTAATTTTAAGTGCTTTCTCTATTTCAGATTTAGGGGTTTTGTTTGTTTTCTTTTGGAATCCGTTGATAGCTACAATCAATTTTCCAGCGTCAAAAAAAGAGAAAATTCTATAAATATTTGATTCAATTTCAACCCTAATCTCGTAAAGTCCATCTGTGTTAGCTAAGTGTTTGAAATATTTTTCTGGAATATGTTCAACTGTTTCCAAAAGGTTGATTGTCCAATCTACTTTTAGTTTGGCCTTTTTATCTAATCCTTGATAGAAATTTCGAAAATGCTCTCCATAAAAAGCTACTTCTCTTACTAAATCAGATTTCATTAAGCAAAGTTAGCTATTTAGACAACATTTCCAAGTTTTTATAGTTCATTTTTTCTCATTTAATACATCACAACGTTCTCTGGCTTCACGTCTGTTGCTGCTGCAAAGACTGACCAAAACAAAAATACAGAATTTTTTAGAAAGATAAATTGGAATAACTTGCTTATTTTCCATAAAATACAAAACGCAAGCGCAAGCTCAGCAATAGCGTGAAACCAGTGTTGTATGCTGTTTATTTATTTTTTCATAGTCCTTCTGCAAATTTAAAAGTTTCATACATATTCACAATTCCACCAGATTTGGATAGTGAAGAAAATCTAACTAATTTTTCACTTTTGGGTTGAACTGTTTCAATTTCTATTTTTTTTTATCGGTGACAAAATGCAGTTCATAATTTCTTTGTAAGTCAATTGTGGATAATAACTCCAAAGTGTTGCCACAAGTCCTGCTACTATTGGTGTTGCAAAACTTGTCCCAGAACGATTTTCTAAATACTTATTATTTAATGTTGGATAATATAAATGTTCTCCAGGTGCAAATACATTTACTTGTTGTTGACCATAATTTGAAAAATTACAAGCAAGATTGTTTGATGAATAGCTTGATGCACCAACTCTTATAACATTATCTACTCTTTTCCCATTAGCTAATTCAGCCGATGGGAATCTTATTGGATTATCAATATTTATCGATAGATTACCCGCAGATTGAACTATTATTACTCCTTTTTTTTGGGCATATCTAAAAGCTTTGTCTATAAGTTTTCTATTAAGGCAAGTAAAATTACTAAAACTCATATTTATAACTTTTGCTCCATTGTCAACAGCATATTTTATTGCATTGTATAAATCTTTGTCGTTTTGGTCTTGATTAACATTTACAAATATTCTAATGGGCATTATTAAAATACTATTGCTTTCTGTTAAGTAATTATAATCTGCAATTAATCCTGCACAAGCAGTGCCATGTTCTTCCTTTGGAAAAACATTATTAGTTCCATAATATTTTTGATTTTTGTTTTCAGGATAAATATTTTCTTTGTGAAAATAAAAATATGGGTTTGAATTTTCAATTAGTGTATTTATATATAGTATTTCATTATCAATTTCTTCAATTCTTTCATTCCACTCGTTAATTTTTTTGTTTATGCTAAAATTTAACGAGTCTGAACTTGTTTCCAAAAATTTAATCCTTTTCAAGTAGTTTTTGTAAAGAGTTGAATCTTGTTCCTTTGTTATAGGATTTTCTTTTAGTGTTTTATAATCTACATTTTCAATATTTAGTTTGTCTTTATAGTATTCTAAAAGTCGATTATAATCGTTAATAAATTCTTGAAAGTAAATTTTATCCTCTGCAATTGTTTTTTCACTAAAAAAATATTCTTTTTGCAGAACAACATATTTCCATCGTTTAAAGTCAGGATGATTTTTGATTGCTATGCTATCCTTTAAGGATGCAAATTTTGGTTTTAAAAAAATGTAATCTCTAATATCTTCAGTGCAAGAAGATTTTGTGTTACCAACAAAATTCCAACCATTAATATCATCGATATAGCCATTTTTATCATCATCAATATTGTTGTTTGATATTTCTTTTTTGTTTGTCCAAATATAATTTTTAAGATAATTGTGATTGATTTCTGTACCACAATCAATAATAGCTACAATTATTTGTTGTTTTGGCTTTTTATTTTTTATAATTGTTTGTTTAGTTTTTAAAGCACTTATTCCATAAATATTATCATTTTCAAGGTCGTAAAATTGCCATTGTTTAGGTAAGTAGTTTTGATTAATGATTTGTGCTTTAGAGAATTGTCCTAAACACAAAAAAAACAGTATTAGTGGAATTCTTATCATCATATTTTAGTATTTTTCGGTTAAATAGCATACAACTCATAGGAATATCTACGAATTCGCATGTACAAAGATAAATTAATTGCACAAAACCCATAGCGAATTTGTAGATATTTAAGTTTAGACCGTTGGATTATAGCCAATTTATTTATTATACAAACAATGAAATCTTTTAATCCTACGGCCTGAAACGAGCCGTATATGGGATTTGCTTTGATTGTAGTAGTTATTTTTAATGGCTTTGGGCTATAATTTTGAGTTTTAGACATTAATCTTTTGCAATAGCTTTTGGTTTTACCTTCCTAACCTAAGATTTGATTAGATTTTTGCGTGTTCGACCTTGATTTTGACTTTTGTCTCCATAGATACCTCAGGCCTCGATGAAGCATTAGGGTCTATTGGTACTATTTTGGGTGTTTGTGCAGGCGATTTGTTTCTACTTTCTCGGCCAATGTGCTTTTCGTACCATTCAGCATCAGGTTTTATGATTTCTATCTCACTATCTGTGGATTGACATGAAACGCATTTTATTTTTTCCTCTTCTTCGTCTTCCGTTATTTGTAGTAAGGCTTTCACTATCTGAAACAATGTTCTTATGGTTTGACCATTTTCTTTGATGAGTGCCGGGATTGTTATTTTTATTTTTTCGGATTTTGATTTGGTCATGATGCCATATGTTCTTACTTTTTGAAAGTTGGGAGGTAAGACATGTATCATGATTTGTCGCATGGCTACTATGGGGTCGAGTTGCTTGATCGCTTTAGGCGCTGCTTCATTGGGTTTTTGATTTGTGTAGTCATTGTATTCCATTTTTACGATCTGTTGTTTTTCATCATACTGTATTTTTTTATTACTTACTCCTATTCTGCATATGTATCGACCTAGGTATTCTTCTATGACTTTGGTATGAGCAGTAGGTGGCGTGTTGTGTACACACCACCTCACTTCTTTGGTACTATTGATGATACCTTTTACTGTTTGATAATACGATGGATCGATTTTCTGCAGCTGACTTTCCAGCTCTTTGATAAAGATGGTTTTGAAGGTGCTACATATTTTGCGATACGGTGCGATTTTATTTTTTCGTTTGGGCCATACCCATTTGCCATCCTTGCTTACACCTCCAAAGGTGACCAGGGTATGCAGGTGTATATGTTGTTTGAGATCTGAGCCAAATGTATGCAGTACGGCTGTCATTCCGGGTGTACCTCCCTACATTTTCTGGGTCTCTTGCCAGTCGTTCTATGGTGAGCCAAGCTGCCTTAAATAGCACGCCATACAATAGTTTTGGATGGCCTTTTCCTATATAATTTAGCTCGTGAGGTATGGTAAAGATGATGTGCTGATAGGGACATTTAAGCATCTTGCTCGCCAGCTTGTCTTGCCATTGTATACGTTTTATACTTTGACATTTTGGACACTGATTATTGCCACATGACTTATATAAATAGGTCTTCTTTTTGCAACTTTTACAACTTATTACGATCCCTCCGAGCGCAGGTGTTTTACATTTACTTACATCTTTGATAAATCTGATCTCGTGCTTCTGCGGTTTGTATAGGTGGATATATGTCTCTTTGTACGCTCTAAATAGTGATCCTATGTCTGTGAATGGCCCATCAGACTGATTTGGATCGTTGTAATCGGATGGATTATGCTTTGACTCTGAAAGTTTACACATAAATGAAGGTATATCGAGGTCGTTTTTAGATTGGTGTGACCTAACATCTTCTGTATATATACAATATTCGTTCCATGTTCCATGTGATGGGTAGCGTAGCAATGACGCAATGTATGTGGGCTCACATCATGGATGATGCCTGCTTTCTCTTTAGCTCGCATCATGGCATGCTGTATGTTGCGTTCAGGCAGTGCATCTTGTGTTGTCTCCCCATAAAAAAGTCTGTCTGTAGGTCTGTAGATTTTGTAATATTGTCTTAATATTTCTATCAATTCCATCGGTACATCTACATATCTGTCTTTGTGACCCTTGCCTTTATCTATCTTGATCTGTAGTCTATCAGAATCAATGTCTTTTACCTTGACCGACAAGGCCTCACTTATGCGCATCCCCGTAGCGTATAGGAAGATGAATAAGGCTTTGTATTTAAGATTGCGTACGTGCGAAATGAGCTTTTGTACTTCTTCTTTTGATATGACATTGGGCAGTTCTTTATTTACTTTGGGTCGTGGGAACATCGGGGTATTCCACACTTGTTGAAGTACTTCAACAACGTATTTTTTAATAGCTGAGTAATCCATATTGATGGTCTTCCAATCCATTTTTTGACTGTATCTATATAAAAGATATTGTTTTACAGCAGCATCTGTAAATGGATCTTCTATGCTCTGATCGTTACAATATTGGAGATACTTCCTCAATATTGTCAGGTAAGATTTCCGGGTTTTAACTGGTGAATTGAGCAATATCAGTCGCTCATCATAAGCCTTCAGGTGGTTGTGTACAGGTATCATTTTATTGTTATTTATTTATACCTGGTAGGCCAAATATCATGCCTAATAACTTGTCTTACTGATATTTAGATATATTTATTTTTAGGTTTGTTCAACGGTTTGGCTATGTGCCGTGCCGACGTTAGGAGGAATGGACATCATAGCCTTTGTTATCGACTGGCTTCTCTTCATATGTAGCGAGTATTAATTTACCGAAGTTTACTAAATCATTATATGTTATTAATTGAATAGAATTTAAGTTAGAGTTTAACATTCTAAAGCAATCTTTTTCATCTTCTCCAAAACTTGTATTATTGCCTATAATTACCTTTATACGAGGCATTATTACTTTAACTTGATATTCTCTTTCAAGGATTAATTTATATTCTGAAAGTTTCTGAAGATAGAAAAGTGATTGACCTATAACTTGGGATAGATCAGGATGTGGAAAGTAACATTTATGACTACTGTCAAATTTCAATAAACTATGCTTTGGCCTTTTGAGTTCTATTAAATCAAGATAACCATCTACAGATTCCATAAGTATATCACCTTCACTAAATAAGGCGATCTTTCTTACATCATGTTGCTTTATATATTCAACACCAAAAACCCATAAATTTGATTCGATCCAATTTTGAAATATTTTCTCTGGTTGTCCAGCCGCATATTTTAGTAAATGAGTTTTCGCTTTAATATCGATTGTAATGTTTACAACTAATTCTAATTCAATAAGTTCTTCAAGAATTGCGATTTCTTCAGTAATTAACTTGTGGTGATATGCACCATGTAAATTTTCAATTTCTAATTCTGAAAGTGATTCTAATAACCCTTTAATTTTTTCTTGTGATTCAAATTTCTCAAGAAGATGAAGAATAGTCTCTAAATCGCTTTCTTTCAGTTGATCAAGTAATATATTTATTTCATCTGTTGTCTCAATAAATTTAGCCGACTTTTTTGCACCATCTTTTATTACGGAAATTGAATCTAAATGTTTATATAAGTTTCTGATTTCTTCGACATCTAATTCTTCTGTAAAAATTGGTACCGCTTGATCGTTTATTGCATATAATCTAAGGGTTATATTTTCGTCTGCAACAGAATCTTTAATATTAGTAAAATTCACCATAAGACGAACTTTCCCGTTATTAAACAATTCTTTATGATAGGCTACACTCATTATATTTTAGCTATAACTTCTTTATATCTGTCCGATTCTGGGTTATACCCTTCTGCTATTTCAAATTGTGAATGGTCTTCATGTATGACGATATTGATAAGATCAGAGAAGAAAAAATTTCTCCAAGATGGTAATGGTTTGGTATCACTTGTATCAGTGACTCCACTTGTTTGCCATAAATCTACCTTTGAGTTTTTAGGTTTAGTCGTATCTGTATACTGTTGTACATATAAGATATGTGGATTTCCTGTCCTAACCCCAGGAGTTTTACCTTCTTTATTGTATTCAAATGAAACAGGTTTTTTTGTTTCTATTGCTTTAATAAGTAATTCAAGATTTGTCATATTTCAATTTTTAATTTTTTGCTTGTCGATAACTTATTAATCTGCGTCATAAAAATATATTTTTTTATCAAAACGAACTAATTTTTGTAATTTTTTATCTAAAAGGTATAGCTACGCCCGCCAAATCTATGATTTGATGGTAGTAGCTCATGTCTTTTTAAAAATTTTCTCCTGCTGTATTGACTCATATCTATATACTTGTCCGGCATATATGCCGTATGTCCTGTGCCACGCATACCACATGGGGCTTGATTAGGAAACAAAAAATATCATCAGCTTAGTATTGCCTCCTTCTTTGTCTATAGATATGTGGGTCTGACCCTGCTTTCAGGGCTTTTTTACAGATAGATTTAAACTATCTAAAGGGCTCTGCACATTGGCTACACTTTGTGTGGTGACATGAGTGTAGATCATGGTCGTTTTTATACTGGCATGCCCCAACAATGCCTGTATATAAGGTAACTGGTCTTTTTTGTTTACTTTTTTTGACAGGAAAAAAAGTAAATGCCGCCCGAATAGGGCAAAAGACTAAATGAAGTGCAAATGTTTTTATAAAAATACACAAAAACTGCACACCGAAATCAAGAAATTTAAATATATAAAATTGATAATCATTAATTTAAATTATACCAAGAAGACCATAATAAACGCTTATATACATTTTTGTAAACGAATAATTTTACCCTACATATTGAGATACACCCAATTAATGAAACAAAGCACCCTACCTTACCAGATGCTCCAGACCATTGGTTTTGATGATATGTGCGGTACTGAGCAACATGCCGAGCCTTCCGGATGGAAATCCATTTCTTGCTATCCACTCAAGATAGTGTACCGGCAACTGAGCTATTTTCCTGCCTTTATATTTCCCATAAGGCATTTCTGTCAATGTCAGATCACGCAATACTGTACTGTCAGGCATTGCTTCTTCATGTATCATATCGTTGCAGTTTCTTCTACCTCTGTCAGGTCCATGACTTCTTCTTCCTGCATTACTTCATCAAGCTCTACTTTGAGATTGTCTATGATAAATACCTGGCGTTCCGGAGTATTTTTGCCCATGTAATATCCGAGGAGGTCTTCTATTTTGGTTTTTTCACCCAGGATGACAGGTTCCAGCCTGATATCGGCACCAATGAAGTCCTCAAACTCCTTGGGAGATATCTCGCCCAGCCCTTTGAACCTTGTAATTTCTGCCTTACCACGCAGTTTTTTGATAGCTTCCTGCTTTTCCTGCTCGCTGTAACAATAGAATGTCTTTTGTTTATCCCTGACCCTGAATAATGGCGTATCCAGGATATATAGATGGCCTGACTTCACCAGATCTGGAAAAAACTGAAGAAAAAATGTCAACAAGAGCAATCTTATATGCATACCATCCACGTCGGCATCTGTGGCTATGACTACACGGTTGTATCTGAGATTTTCTATGCCATCTTCGATATCCAGCGCATGCTGCAGTAAGTTTAACTCCTCGTTTTGATATACTACTTTTTTGGTCATACCATAACAGTTGAGCGGTTTGCCCCTGAGAGAAAATACTGCTTGTGTCTGTACATTTCTGGCCTTGGTGATCGATCCGCTCGCAGAGTCTCCTTCTGTGATAAATACCGTGGACTCAAGCTTTTGCTCATCGTCAGCTTTCCTGCCATCAGTCAGGTGTATCCTGCAATCACGAAGCTTTTTATTATGAATATTGGCTTTTTTTGCTCTTTGATTGGCTATTTTTTTGATATCTGCTATTTCCTTTCGTTCGCGCTCTGATTGTTGAATTTTGCGCAACAATGCATCAGCAATTTCTTTGTTTTTGTGCAGGAAGTTGTCCAGATTGGTCTTGAGAAAGTCCACCACAAATGACCTGATAGTGATACCATCCGGTGTCATGTTTTGAGATCCCAGCTTGGTTTTTGTCTGAGATTCAAATACGGGTTCTTCTACTTTGAGACTGAGAGCCCCGACTATAGATGTCTGCACATCTCTGGAGTCAAAGTCCTTTTTGTAGTAGTCCCTTAGCGTCTTGACGATGGCTTCTCTGAAAGCTGCCAGGTGTGTTCCTCCTTGTGTGGTATTCTGACCATTGACAAACGAATAGTACTCTTCACCGTATTGCATGCTGTGTGATATGGCCACTTCTATATCTTCTCCCTGGAGATGGATGATGGGATAGAGTAGATTTTCGACATCGGTTTTCCTCTCCAGCAGGTCACGTAGCCCGTTTTTTGATACAAGGGTTTTGCCATTGTAATTGAGCTTCAGACCCGCATTGAGATAAGCGTAGTTCCAAAGCTGATTTTCTACATATTCACTCCTGTATTTGAAGTGTTTAAAAATATTTTCATCAGCTATAAACTCAATTAGCGTTCCGTTTGGTTCAGTAGTTTTTTCAAGCTTATAGTCTTTGGTGATGACCCCTTCTTTAAATTCAGCCATCTTACATTCACCATCTCTGAATGAAAGTACCTTAAAGTAGCTGGAAAGCGCATTGACTGCCTTGGTACCTACTCCATTTAGTCCTACTGATTTTTTAAATGCCTTGGAATCATACTTACCACCTGTGTTGATTTTTGATACGCAATCGATCACCTTACCCAAGGGAATTCCTCTTCCAAAATCCCGGATCGTAACTTTGCCGTGCTCTATCTGAATATCTATACTCTTGCCATTGCCCATGACATACTCGTCGATAGAGTTGTCTATCACTTCTTTGAGTAAGACATAGATACCATCATCCTGAGATGATCCATCGCCGAGCTTACCGATATACATACCGGGACGTATGCGTATATGTTCCTGCCAGTCAAGGCTTTTTATATTATCTTCATTATAAATTACCGAAGTAGGTTCACTCATCTGTATGTGGTTTGTCTGAATGATGAAAACGCAAATATATAATAATTATTTTATATGTTGATTAGGTTAAGAAGTTAGTGTGTATAGGATTAAAAGTATTGCCTATATATATCAATTGAAAAAATCACTCTTGTCTTACAAAAGCACTGACTTGTCCTGCCCTGAAAGAAGGCAATAAGGATGCCAACAGACCTATGACCAGTACTGTCATAGTAACAACGATAAAATCTGACATCCTCAATTCTATCGGATACGCATCGACCAAAAAGCCATCCGGAATACTGACCAATCCGTGTTCTTTCTGCAACCAGTATAAAAATATACCCAATAAATAACCTGACATCATACCGATAAATGAGATGAGTAACCCCAGCAAGAGAAATATCATCTGTATTCCATTTTTGGTCAGGCCCATAGACTTAAGAATGGCTATATCCTTTTTCTTTTCCAGGACGATCATCCACAGAGATCCCACGAGGTTGAATGCTATGATCATTAATGTCAGACAAGCTATCAGGTAACTGATCCATTTTTCGATATTCATGATTTTGATGAATCCTTCGTCTTGTTGGTATCTGTTGCTGATTTTAAATTTCGGACCTAATACTTTTTGCAGTTCATTCATCACCTTTTTTTCATCAGCATCCTGCGTCAGTCTGAGTTCTATGGCTGAAAAATGATTTTCAAGGTTTAGTAAATTATTTGCGGCTTCATAGTTGACCAGGATATACTGGATATCTATATCACCACCAACAGAAAAAGTACCCGAAGGATAAAAATTCAGGCTATTGAATGGTTTTGCAAGTGGACCCTTATCTTCATCAGAAGGCATATACGCTGTGACAGTAGCAAAGCCATCAGCAGGATTGACTGAGAGTTTTGTATTCATTTGAGATCCCAAAAGGCCGTATTCAGTATCTTCTCCAAACTTGGCAGCACCCAGGATAATCGAACTGTCAAGTCCGGTGACTTGCATATAGTTACCGTCTACCCCTTTTATGATACCTACTTCCTGTGATCCTTTATAATCAAAAAAGCAAGTCTCTTCTATGACAAATGATACTTGTGCTACACCCTTTATACCTTTTAATCTGTCTTCCTGCACTTGATCACGAGAAGTGTATTTACCTTCGCTGAGAGTAATTTTTACATCAGGGTTAAAATTGGAGAGCATACCGCTCAGCAATCCTTCAAAACCGTTAAAAACAGATAAAATCAAAATGAGTGCTGCAGTGCCTATAGCCATACCTATGATAGAAATCCAGGTTATGATATTGATGGCATTGGTCGTTTTTTTGCCTGTGAGGTATCTTGAAGCAATATTCAAATAAAGTTTCATAACTGCAAAAATAATAAAAATATGCTTTGGGCATCTTCAATTGACTACAAGTAGTGAATTTGTTTCTGAAACAAGAGTATGTTTAAAATTTTTCTTATTTGTAAATCAATAGATTACAGTTCTGGCGATAAAATAATCAACGCATTTAGCTTTCCTGAAAACTATGGTAATAGGCAGGCAGGCGAACTAAATAAGGCGATTATTTTGAAGTCACGTTCATAATATATGGATGTAACCCAAAATTGTACTATTTTATACCCTGATTGTCGAAGTTTCTAACTTCGATAAAGTATTTTATGAATTTTTAATTCAATAATCGCTAACTAATTCTACTTTGTTAAATTATCCGGACTTTCTGGTTGATTGGAAACTGTTGGGTTAACCCAACAGTTATGACCCAAAATAACCAATACATTTACCGGGTCCATTACATTTTGATGAAAGTGTAAATGACTTTGATTTTTGAAGGTGACAAAGTAGAACTAAAAGATCATAAATATTTTATGCTAAAATCATTTGCATAATTAATTAACATTTTTACTTACACATTGCAAATTCTTTACCCTGTACGATGTTTATCCAACAGGGTATATGTATAGGAAGTCACAGACTTCGACCATAGGGGAAGCTCTGTCTAAATGCCCGGCAGGCTTTCAGGGTTTTAATGATTCAAAGATTATCAAGTTAAATTATAATATATTGATGTTTAGTAAAATATTTGTCGAACTCACCTTTAGTTTTGCATTCTAATTAAAAAAAATTTAGCATTGATGTAAATATGGTGTATATTTACATCAAATTTACAATCATGAAATCGACATAAAAAATAATCAGGGTTTATTTTATACAAACCACAATGATTATTTTTTATCAAAGATTCCATCTGGCCTTTAAAAATAAATATAAAAAATAAACAGATGAAAAGACAAAGTATAACTTTCACTAAACCGAATGATGAATGGTTAAAAGATCAGGTGAATAATGAAGAATATGCAAGTAAAAGTGAACTCATTAATGATCTCATTCGTCAGGCAAGAAAACAACAAGTTCAGGTTGATTTTATTAGGGCTAGGTTAGAGAAATCTGAAAAGAGTGGGTTTACCAATGATTCTAAAACACAGATTTTAAAACAATCAAAGTCTTTGATTAATGGCTCATTATAAATTGAGTAACTTAGCAAAAGAAGACTTAATAAGAATACATCATTATGGGGTAGAAAATTTTGGAGAGACACAAGCAGATAAGTACTTTGAATCATTTTTTGAGTGTTTTGAACTAATTGCAAACCGACCTTTTTCATTTGAATCTGTCGATGATATAAAACCAGGTTACAGACGCTGCGTATGCGGTGTTGACAGTATATATTTCAGAATAAATGATGAAATTGTAGAAATAATGGCCATAATAGGAAGACAGGATATTAATAATATTATTTAATGGAATAGTTTTTTAAGAAAGTTGATAAAACTTCAAAAATTATTACTCCTGATTGTCGAAGTTTCTAACTTCGATAAAGTATTTTATGAATTTTTAATTCAATAGTCGCTAACTAAAAGATCATAAATATTTTGCAAATTCTTTACCCCGTAGGATGTTTATCCAACAGGGTAAATGTATAGGATCGAAGTCACAGACTTCGACCATCGTGGTTATGCTTTATAAATT
Organism: Saprospiraceae bacterium; assembly: GCA_016713025.1. Taxonomy (NCBI): domain Bacteria; kingdom Pseudomonadati; phylum Bacteroidota; class Saprospiria; order Saprospirales; family Saprospiraceae; species Saprospiraceae bacterium. The sequence continues at coordinate 3,437,283 of JADJPZ010000004.1, forward strand.
GTTCTTAACATTCTGTTCGTACAAAATTATTTTTAAGTCTTTGATTTGACTTTCCAAAACATCTTTTTTGTGTATTGCATTTACAATTTGTCTGTTGTGCCAAATTAAAACCCAATTGTTTGTTTGCATCACTTTATAGACTTTATTCCAAGTCAATTGTGAATTAAAAGATTCTCCTTTTATATATAAATTGTCTTTGTCAAATTGATATTCTATAATCTCACCAACCCTTTGATTATTGACATAGTTTCTCTTAGCACCAAAATAAGTCAATAGAGGAATTGCCAATAAAATTACAGCAAATATTATTGCTTGTGAGTATGGAATTTGGGGATAAAAAATGGATGACACTAAAGAAATAATAATAAAAAAGTAAATATTCCGGTAAGAAATTTCATATAAACTTTACTATAAAGCAAAACAAAGTTCAAATTAATAAAGTCTTTTTCTGTTAATTTTGATTTTATCATAATATGTGCTTTAATTTTCTTGATTTTTTGCAAAAAACGGTTTACCAAGTTTTTTAGCTTTCAAAATTTCAAAATTTTCAAGTTTATCACTTTTTTTGAAGAATGCCGTCCTCAGGGCTGATGGGTATAATCTCGGGTCTGATGCCAAATTTTTCTGAATACTTAGCGGCCATCTCTTCCAATACCGCAATATCAGTTTCTTTGGTGGTAAGATTGATGGTGCAGCCACCGAAGCCTCCACCCATCATCCTGGCTCCCAGAAAATCATCCTGATCCAAAGTAAAATTTACCAGCCAATCCAATTCTTCACAACTTACATCATACATCTGGGACAATCCGTCATGCGAAGCATAAAGCAGTTCTCCGAGTTGAGCAAAGTTTTTTAATCTGATGGCCTCGACAGCGTCCAAAACCCGTTGATTTTCCTGGATAACAAAGCTTGCTCTGTTGAAAAGTGTATCCGGCAGTAGTTTTTCTATTTTGTAGAGCTCATCTACATGAAGATCTCTCAGAGCCTTCACTGGCCTGTAGTGTTGATGGAGCAATGATACAGCTTCTTCGCATTGAGCTCTTCTATTGTTGTAGTCGGTATGTACCAGATTGTGTTTTACTCGGGTATTGATCAGGTAAAGCCGATGTTGTCCTAGCTCCAGGTCTATGAAACTATGACTATTGGTCCTGCAGTCCAACAATATAGCTTTGTCCTTCACACCATTGACGATAGTATATTGATCCATTATCCCTCCTCTCACCCCGGAGCCTCTTTCTGCGGTAATGGCAGTATTTACAATTTCTTCTGAACTGAGACCAAGATCATGGAGGAGATCGAGTACCCTCACAAATCCGCACGTAATGGCTGATGATGAAGATATTCCGGCACCAATGGGCAAGTCTCCTCCAAATACAATATCCGCACCTTTGAGGGAGTGACCTGACATAGCCTGAAGTACCTGTATAAAAAATCTGTCCCAACCAAAAACGGGATTAGAAGGTCGGATCAGATCGATGACTGTTTGTTCGCCTGTATCTCTTGCAATGATACTCAGTTTGTCAGATGAATTGTGTCTGGCATGAAACCACACCCCATGATTGATAGCAAATGGCAAGACAAAACCATCGTTGTAATCTGTATGTTCGCCTATAATATTTGCTCTGCCCGGAGCAAACACTGAAACATCAGGAATACCAAATGTATCTTTAAATGTTGTATAAATGGCTTCTCTATTCATAATGATTGAAAATATTTATGTCCTTAATTTCAACGATAAAAATTGAAACATCTTAGATTACGTTTAAGCAAATGACTGCATCTCCACAAATTTTTTGTAAGGTCCATCCAATTGGAGCAGTTCGTGATGTTTACCGGATTGTATAATTGTACCATTTTCCATTACCAATATAATATCAGCCTGCTGTATGGTAGTCAATCTGTGTGCCACTACAAAAGACGTCCTGTTTTTCATCAGTTTATGTAATGCATCCTGTACCAGTTTTTCAGATTCAGAATCCAAAGCTGATGTCGCTTCATCCAGAATCAAAATAGGAGGATTGCGGAGTACAGCTCTTGCTATGGTGAGCCTTTGTCTTTGTCCCCCTGATAATTTAAGGCCTCTGTCTCCGATACTAGTATTGTATCCTTCCGGTAGTGCTTCTATAAATTCATGTGCATTTGCTACAATAGCTGCCTGCCTGATTTCTTCAGCGGTATAGTTGCCTCCGAATGAAATATTACGGGCTATAGTATCATGAAATAAAATAGCATCCTGAGTGACTATCCCAAACAATTCCCTTAGTTTGGTAACCGAAATATCCCTGATATCGATACTGTCTATTTTTATAGCGCCTTCTGTCACATCATAAAACCTGGGCAATAGATCAACAAATGTTGATTTTCCGGCACCTGACGATCCTACTAATGCTACTATTTGTCCTTTTGCAATATGTACCGACACATGACTCAGCGCATTGTAAGTATTGTCTTTATATCTGAAGCTCACATTTTCAAAAGTGATGGAGGTGTCAATAGTGTTTTTTTGTATTGCGTCCGGTTTTGAAATGATCTCATTTTGTGTCTCTACTATCCTTTCAATCCTGTCTAAAGCTGCCAATCCCTTCTGGATGCTCACATAAGCAGATGCTAATGACTTTGCGGGTTCAATCACCTGGTAAAATGCTAAAACAAAGGCAAAAAATGTTTCAGGTTGTAATTCATTTTTAAAGACGAGATGCGAGCCATACCACAGCAATACGGCAACAACAGTTACACCCAAAAACTCAGAAGCCGGCGATGCAGAATCTCTTCTGTTGACAACTTTGGTAAGCAGATTTCTGAATGATATATTTTCTTTGTCAAATTTTGCTTTTTGGTAATCCTCTGCATTAAATCCCTTGATGACTCTTAGTCCTCCTATGGTCTCCTCAAGGTGCGATGAGAGATTGGCTACCATTTCCTGAACTTCTCCTGATTCTTTTTTTAAAGTACTTACGACCTTCCCTATGATAAGACCTGCAATGATGACCAAAATCAATACAAACAACGTCAACCCAGCATTGATGTAGATCATCAGAAAAACACTGCCTATAATTATAAACGGGGATTTGAATATGGCTTCTATGACATTTAGAATAGACCATTCTACTTCCTGAACATCGAGCGTCATGGATGACATCAGTGCTCCTTTTCGTTCATTGCTGTAAAAGCTCAATGGCAGTTCAAGAAATTTGTTGAACATCTGTTTTCGAAGGTCGTAAATGATCCCAAATCTCAATGGAGCCATAAAATACAAGGAACTATATCTGAATAGATTTTTCAAAAAAATAACAATTACAATGCTCAGGCATACCCATAATAATACGTCTTCTCTTCCGAATTTCAGAATCAGATCTGACATATAGTATCGGAGCCATTCGCTGAAATCTCTACCGGACGGCATGACAGGCTGAGCAGGTACTCTGTCAAAAAGGATACTGAAAAATGGTATGAGTAAAGGTACACTTACGACTGTAAATACAGAAAGCAGGATGTTTGAGATAATACTAAGGATAAAACTTCTTTTATAATGCTTTATCCGGGAAAGCAATCGCCATAATCCCTCCATAGCAGGTGGAATTTTAATTATTTATTCGATACAATCATCTATTGAGAATGTGTTCATAAATCCAGTATTAAAATCACCGGATTTAAATTTTTCATTTTTCATAATGCACTTATGAAAAGGTACTGTTGTTTTTATGCCTTCGATGACAAACTCATCCAGTGCTCTTTGCATCTTTTTGATACATTCGTCTCTTGTTTGAGCCTTACAAATCAACTTGGCTATCATAGAGTCATAAAATGGTGGAACTGTATATCCGGCATACACGTGTGTATCCACTCTTACACCGTGGCCTTTAGGACTGTGAAATGAGTTGATTTTGCCGGGCGAAGGTCTGAATCCATTAAACACATCTTCAGCATTGATCCTGCATTCCATAGCATGCATCTTTGGATAGTAGTTTTTGCCGGAAATAGGAATTCCAGCGGCAACTTTTATCTGTTCTTTGATCAGATCATGGTCTATGACTTCTTCTGTCACCGGATGTTCTACCTGTATTCTTGTATTCATCTCCATAAAGTAAAAGTTTCTGTACTTGTCTACCAGAAACTCTATAGTACCGACGCCCTCATAGTTGATAGACTTACATGCTTTGACTGCTGCATCTCCCATTTTTTCTCTGAGCTCCGGAGTCATGAAGGGAGATGGAGATTCTTCTATTAGCTTTTGATGTCTTCTTTGTATAGAACAATCCCTTTCTGACAGATGTATCACATTGCCAAACTGATCTCCTATGATCTGAAATTCGATATGGCGGGGCTCTTCTACGTATTTTTCTACATATATTCCGTCATTTGTAAATGATGCTTTTGCTTCTTTTCTTGCACTATCCCATGCAGCTTCAAATTCGTCATCTTTGGTCACTATACGCATTCCTTTTCCACCACCACCTGCAGTAGCTTTCAGGATGACAGGGTAGCCTATCTGATTTGCAATTTTTATACCCTGTTTTACATCTTTGAGCAATCCTTCTGAGCCGGGAACCACAGGAACTCCCGCTTTGATCATTGTTTCTTTAGCTGTAACTTTATCACCCATTTTGCCGATCATCTCAGGAGTGGGTCCAATAAACTTAACTCCTGACTGTCTGCATATTTCAGAAAAGTTAGCATTTTCAGATAGAAATCCATATCCCGGATGTATACCATCGGCATTGGTTATCTCTACTGCTGCCATGATACGCGGGATGTTGAGATATGATTCTGATGAAGGAGGAGGGCCTATACATACTGCCTCATCTGCAAATCTGACATGAAGACTGTCTGCGTCCGCCTTGGAATATATAGCCACAGTTTTTATACCCATCTCTTTACAGGTCCGTATAACCCTTAAAGCAATTTCACCTCGGTTTGCAATTAAAATTTTATTGAACATGTGGTATGAAAATTTTGGTATTTTGGAAAAAACTTAAAGTATGTTTAAATTTTGTTTTGGGATAATAAAATAAGACATTTTATTACTAGATCATAAATATTAACCATACTCTGATGCTATAATTCAACTAAATAAAGGACCTGATCATATTCTACAGGTGAAGCATCTTCGACCAATACTTTTACTATTGTCCCGCTGACATCACTTTCTATTTCATTAAAAAGTTTCATAGCCTCAATGATACACACCACATCACCTTGTTTGACAGTATCTCCGATCTTTACAAAAAGTGGCTTATCCGGTCCCGGTGACCTGTAGAATGTACCTACTATAGGTGACTTAATTTCTACTATGTTCTTGGATGAAGCGGCAGGCTGTGGTGCAGGTGTAACATCTTCAGCCTTAGCACTTGATGGCTGTGCTATCATCTGTGGTGCCGACGTCACAGATACCGAAGGTGTAGCGGCCGGAGCAGCAATCACCGTTGAAGTACCTTTATGATATTTTTCTGTCCTTATGAGGATTTCAAAATCTTTTTCCTTCATTTTGAATTCTGAAAGATTGGACTTGTTCATAAGCTTTATTAGCTCCTGGATTTCATTGAAATTCATAACAATTTGGTTTTTAATGGTTTATGATTTGACTCTTTCAAGATATGCGCCTGTACGTGTATCAATTTTAATTTTATCACCCTGATTGATAAAAATCGGAACTTTCACTTCAGCACCGGTCTCTACTGTAGCGGGTTTGGTCACATTTGTGGCCGTATCTCCCCTTACTCCGGGTTCAGTGTATGTTATCTCTAATGTAATATGGGATGGCATTTCCGCTGTCAAAGGTATATTTTTTTCTGCATGAAATAAGATCTCTATTTCACTTCCTTCTTTCAGAAAATCAGGCCTCTCCAGCATGGCAGCATTTAATGAAACCTGATCATATGTTTCATTGTCCATAAAATTGTATCCACTTTCGTCATTATACAGATACTGAAATTTCCTTCTTTCTACTCTTACGTCGTCTATTTTATGACCGGCCGGGAACGTGTTTTCCACTACTCTGCCGGTGGTAAGACTTTTGAGTTTTGTGCGCACGAACGCATTTCCTTTTCCGGGTTTTACATGAAGAAACTCTACTATCGTGTATATGTCTCCGTTGTAGTTCAAACAAAGGCCGTTTCGTATATCAGATGTACTTGCCATAAATTTATTTAATCATTAAAAGTTTTACAAAATTAACGTTTTATTTAGAATTATAATGCCATTTTAATAAAGTACTTCCCCAGGTAAATCCTCCACCAAAAGCTGTCAACATAATATGATCACCTTTTTTGAGTTTGGACTCGTAATCCCATAAACACAGTGGTAAAGTACCAGCGGTGGTGTTGCCATATTTTTCAATATTGACCATCACTTTTTCTCTTGGTATATCGAGCATATCTCCTACAGAGTTTATGATACGCATATTGGCCTGGTGGGGTACTAACCAATCTATTTGGTCGACCGTCATTTCATTTCTTTCCAGTACTTGATTGACGGTGTTGACCATACCGGTTACAGCTGCTTTGAATACAGGTTTACCGTCCTGATATATAAAATGTTCCCGACTTGCTACGGTTTCTTCAGAAGGTGGCTTTAACGATCCTCCAGCTTTCATATGTAAAAATTCCCGCCCTGCTCCATCAGACTTTAATACAGAATCAATGACTCCAGCGCCATCGTCTGAAGGCTCCAGCAAAACACCACCTGCACCATCTCCAAAAATGATGCAAGTAGTCCTGTCAGTATAATCTACTATAGTCGACATTTTATCAGCACCGATGATGACAACTTTTTTGTACATACCTGATTCTATAAACTTTGCCCCAGTCGTAAGAGCATAAAGAAAACCTGAACAGGCTGCATTGATATCATATCCAAAAGCATTTTTTGCACCTGATTTGTTCAGAATGGTATTTGCAGTATCAGGAAAAATAGTATCAGGTGTCACTGTCGCACAGATCAGCATTTCGATTTCTTCCGGTTTTGTTTTTGTCTTTTCCAAAAGCAAGCTGACCACTTCCGCTCCCATATCTGAGGTTGCTTTTCCTGGCGTACGAAGGATTCTTCTTTCTTTGATACCTGTTCTTGTGTAGATCCACTCATCAGAAGTGTCTACCATTTTTTCCAAATCAGCATTAGACAAAATATCTTCCGGCACATATCCGGCAACTCCTGTAATAGCAGCTCGAATCTTTGACATCTCAATTGATTTTTACAGATTTTTGAAAAGCGGCACAAGATAGACAGTATTTTCCAAAACAAGGTATAAAAATTTATTTATTAGCCCAAAAATTGAAATATATTATAAAATAATTTTAATTATAACATATTGTATATTTGTTTATTATGTATTTTTATATTTAAATTCATAGGTCTATCGTGTATCTGTTATTTTTTTTGGTACAAGATTTGATATTGTTTAGATACTGGTTTACATGTATTTACAAATTATGTTTTAGTGTAATTTATAGTAATTCATTTTTAATATCAAAAATCCAATTTATAAATGAAATCAATATTCATTATTCCTGCATTTTTAACGATGCTTTTTAATCCAACTTTATCAAAGGCGGCTTTGCCACAAGTGGAGATTTCTGCTGAATTAATAAGTGAAGCCAGAAAAAGAGCCGCAGCAGAAGGCAGATTACTTTTTGCAGATTTTCATGCTGTCTGGTGTAGTCCCTGCCAATGGATGGAAAAAAACACATACTCCAACCAAACTGTAACAGATATGCTGGAACAGAATTATGTAAGAGTAAAAATAGATATAGATGAAGCAGAAGGGTATAAGCTCAAAAAAGACTATGATATAAAATATTTGCCCACTATCCTCATATTCAATTCTGATGGAAAGCTTGTAGATCGCATTGAAGAAACTTTATCTCCATTAAAAATGACTGAAATTCTTAGTAAACATAATACCTTAATCAATAAAACCATCATCAGGCACGATTTAAATACGGCTCCTTCATTGATATACTCTGATGAATTTATTTCAGAGAGCATGAACAAAATGTCTGATGACTATAAAAAACATTTTTTGGTAAAACAAACAAACAAAATGTTTAGGGTGCAGGTGGGCGTGTTTTCATCTTATCAAAAAGCAGAACAAATGGTCAAAACATTGACTGATCTGACGGATGATCCGATAAGCGTCGTCAGCGAATATACCGACGGAAATCCGGTATTCAAAGTCAGAATGGGCCAATTTGATACTCCGGAAGAAGCCGGAGATTATAAAACAAAACTTTTAGCAGAACATAACCTGAATGGTATAGTTAATTGATAAAAATTTTGACCCTTCTTCATGAAAGCAACTCTGATCAAAAACATAGGTAAAATCTATGGTATCCATGATAAGCCGTTCCTCAAAGGATCGGCTATGTCATTTTCAGGCATTATTGAAAACGGATACATCGTCATAGAAAATGATAAGATTTCCTCATTCGGACCTATGGATCAGGCTCCTGAAAATATCAGAAATGTGATCGATGCAGATGGTGGTCTGGTGATGCCGGCTTGGTGCGATAGTCATACACATATCGTGTACGCAGCATCACGTGAAGGCGAATATACTATTCGTCTGAAAGGGGCAACATATGAAGAAATTGCTGCAAATGGCGGAGGAATACTCAATTCCGCAAAAAAATTACAGCAAACTTCTGAAGATGCTCTGTTTGAATCAGCTTCCCTGAGGCTCAATGAAGTCATAGCTTCAGGTACAGGTGCTATCGAAATAAAAAGCGGATACGGGCTCACTACTGAAGACGAACTAAAAATGCTTCGCGTCATAAGGAGGCTAAAAGAAAACAGTCCTGCAGCGATTAAAGCTACTTTTCTCGGCGCACACGCCATACCTGCAGCTTACCAGAATAACAGAGATAAATATATAGATCTGATCATCGATGAGATGATACCAAAAGTAGCCGGCGAAGGCTTGGCAGATTACTGTGATGTGTTTTGTGACAAAGGATTTTTTACCACCGCAGAAACAGACACTATTCTGAAGTCAGCATCAAAATATGGCCTTAAAGCAAAAATTCATGCCAATGAATTAGCTAACTCAGGAGGTGTTCAGACTGGTATCAAAAACAAGGCTATTTCTGTTGATCACCTTGAGCGGATCGGAGATGAAGAAATCAATGCACTTTTGAGCTCAAATACTATTCCTACAGTATTGCCCTCATGTTCATTTTTTCTCAATATACCATTTGCACCTGCCAGAAAGATGATTGATAGCGGACTGGGTATCGCTATAGCAACTGATTATAATCCAGGCTCAAGTCCATCCGGCAACATTCCGCTATTGATGGCACTCGCTTGCAATCATATGAGACTCACTCCCCAGGAAGCATTTCATGGCGTCACTATCAATGGGGCTGCAGCAATGGAAATCAGTCATAGCTTAGGCAGTATTAGCCCGGGCAAAATTGCAAATCTGATCATCACAAAAAAAATACCATCACTTGAATATTTTATATATGCCTTTGGGACCAATCATATATCCAAGGTTATATTAAACGGAAAACTGCATAATACAAACTGATAAAGTCTATGAGTATGACAGGCTCAGTAAGTGGATTAGCTTGCCTTTGTTGTATCATTAGGTTAAAGATGGGTTTTACTAATTTGTTCAATAGCTGAATATACATTGTCCATCTTTTCAAAAACAATTTGTAAGATTATAGATTATACTAACTTTGCTTTCCTTTTCTCTAACAAGTGATTGAATCTCATGATTGATTTTAGCAGGTATCATAGTTTATTTACAGATTATCTCCAAAAACATCCTTTAGTCAAGGTGCCCCATACGCTTTATGAACCTGCTGACTATATACTGGCCCTCGGTGGCAAAAGGTTGAGACCCGTATTTGCTTTGATGGGAAGTGATTTGTACAGTCAAAACACTGCAGGTGCTCTGAAAGTAGCTATGGCTGTAGAAGTATTTCACAATTTTACTTTGGTACATGACGATATCATGGATCAGTCAGACATCAGAAGGGGCAAACCCACTGTGCATAAAAAATACGATATCAACACGGCTATACTCTCCGGTGATGTAATGCTGATTAAATCCTATGAATATCTGCTGGATCACAGTGACCCGGTTTTAGTAAAATCTTTGCTCACTGAATTCAACAAAATGGCTGTAGAAGTCTGTGAAGGTCAGCAATATGATGTGGATTTTGAAAATCGTGACGATGTCACTATTCAGCAATATTTACATATGATCACATTAAAAACAGCTGTCCTCCTTGCCTGTTCACTAAAAATGGGTGCTATGGTAGGAGGTGCATCAGAAAGTGACTGTACACACTTGTATGAATTTGCCAAGAATTACGGCATAGCTTTCCAGCTGCAGGATGATTATCTGGATACATTTGGCAACGCTGATGAAGTCGGTAAAAAAATAGGAGGTGACATTATCAAAAACAAAAAAACATATCTTTATCTTAAAGCACTTGAGTTGTGTGATGATCATCAACAGCAAACACTTCGACACTTATATTCTGAACTAAATGTATCTATCTCCGATGATGAAAAAATTACGACTGTAACACAAATATTCAGAAAAACACACGTTGAAGAATACAGCAAACAATTGATCGAGGTGTACAGAGATCTTGCATATTCACATCTGAGTGCATGTAAGATTGACGAAAACAGTAGAAATCAGATAGGAGAATATATGAATGGTCTATTGTTCAGAAAGTATTAATTAAGGTATAAATTATTGTTTGTTTCCGTTTTTATAACAAATTGCACAAATTCATATTTTCTTCCCCGCTAACCATGCCTGTTTTTACGCAGACAGGCAGGCTCATCACCTAAAGAGCTTGTTAAGCTACACTTGTGACGAGCCACCCAATCCAACCACGTTTTACCGTGTATTAAGAATAATACTGAAAAGATGCAACTTGTTATACACACGTTTGTTTCCCATTTGTTCTCACTTTCAAATTAATATTTTATATTTGCACCATAACCCCAAAAGTATGAAACATAGAATTCTAATTCTTTTCGGCTTAGTTTTAATAGGTATACAAAACATATCTGCTATGGAATTAAATAGTAGGTCATGTTCTTTGAGCCAACCCATATTTGATACTAACATAAATCTGAAAATATCCGATAGACCAACAGGTCTTGTCACGGTCAAGGCGGTGCTGGTCATTTGTGATCATTATGAGTCACCGGACAATAATAACATCGCTCAAAGTCTTAGAGTTGACTTAGCTACATTAAACCAGATGTTGGATATCATAGAAAAAAGAAATATTGTCAAAGTGGAGAAAACAGTTCTTCAGGGTACAAAAGCAACAAAGACTAATATTGTTACCACACTCAAAGCAATTCAAAACGATAAGGACGACATCATCATGTATTACTTTACCGGACATGGTTTTATGGAAAAAGGTAAAACATTCATGTTGACTTCAGATGAAAAAAATTTGGGTAGAGATGAAGTTGCATCAATCATTGAATCAAAGAAATCGCGCTTGAATATGCTTATTACTGATTGTTGTTCAAATGCCATTGATAATTTAACTATGGCCAGAAGTATAAACAGAAGTGGTCAAAAAATTGCTGCAGGTGATTTTGATCAAATTTATAAGGATTTGTTTTTGGGGTACGAGGGTTTTATGCATTTATCAGCAGCAACTGAAGGCGAAAAAGCATTTTCAAATAATGATTTAGGTGGTTTTTTTACTTATCATTTTATAAAAGAGGGCCTGATCAAGAAGCCGGTTAATAATTGGGCAGAGATTTTTACAGATTCTAAAAATAAGACGTCTCAGTTGTTTATGAAAATGGATGATCAAAGCAAATCAAATCTGGCAGCCGAAGGAATAAAAAATCAAACAGCCAAGGCGTATTCTTTGCCGAAGGCAAAATCGAGTATTATAAGTAAAGCACCTGTAAATACCGGCACCATCCCCAAAGGAACCATCAATATCTTCAACTATACAGAAAACAATGTTAGCTTTTTTATAGACAACAATGATCCATCCAAGGAATGGGAAGAGTCCAAGGTTATAGATATGTCTGTTGATGCGGGTAAAAGTGTTTTGATAAATCAGGGAATAGCCATAGTAGGTTATGAGTTTGAAGATCAGGATTATTATTTTGAACTGGAGAATGGAGACTATTTTTTAGCCATAGATGAAGTAGGAAGCTTGGAGATGTTTGTCAAAGACCCCGATATAAATCAAACCAATTTTGCATCAGTAGCCTTCATGGATTATAAGAGTTTTTTTGTCGGACAATGGGAGTGGGATGATGCAAAATCCGGGGAAGTGATTGTGACCGATTTTGATGCAGATACCTTTGTGGATATGTATACTACAGAAGCTAACAATCAAACGGGCACCTGGATGGTGAGAAAACAGGAAATAGAAGGATATGATTACAATTTTATATCCTTCATATATGATAATGAAGGTACTCCATTGCTTTTGGATTACTTAATAGATTATGATGATGAATTTCCCGATCAGGTTCAATTGATTTTTATAAGTGCATTTGAAGGTGACAAGCAGATGACCTATGAAGAAGCAGAACAGTTTCTCGAACCTTCAGTGATAATGTACAGAGTCCCGTAATGGGTGTTTTAAGTTTGAGTCTTCTCCTAAAGGAAATATTTTTATGATAACCGTAATTATAAAGGTTGCTTATCCCGTTCAATAAAAAAAAATCAATTTTTAAAAAATAGTATACAAATCAACACTCAAAAAAAACAGATAAAAAACCAGAAGTTCTTCCTTATAGTATTTTTATATCCATCATACATCTGAAGTGACCTTTAGGGCAGTGATCATATCCCAATTTTGAACATGGTCTGCAGGACAGTCCTTCCACTTGAAGATTTGTATGTTTTTCCTGATGATTGCTCCCATAAAAAGGATACATTCCAAAATCAGGAATGGTATTGCCCCACAACACAAATATTTCTTTTTGCATAGCTGCTGCTATGTGCATCAAACCAGTGTCGCCTGAAAAAATCCTACTCGCATGTTTTATGATACCGGCACTGACACCCAAACCTATTTTTCCACAAAAATTGACAACTTTTGCCGGCAACAATGCTGAAATTTCTTCAGCAAGTTGATGGACATCTTGTCCTCCCAGCATAATCGTGGTATGAGGGTATAATGAAATGATGTCGATACATTTTTCCTTTGGAATGCGTTTGGTAAAATAAGTTGCACCTAACACGAGCACCTGAAATTCCGGAATACCCTTTATCAATTCCTGTGCATCAAACTCATCTTCCGGCATGATAAAATAGTCAAGACCTTCACCATCATCTTTGATGCCTGTCTCTGATAAAGCATCAAAATACCTGTCGACTAAATGTTTACCTTTGGGAAGATTGTTGATCTTCAAATTGACTGTCAGCCATTTTCTGACATTCATTTTATTAAATCTGATCGTTTTGACACCAAGAGATTGAGAAATTTTAAATGATTTCATATTCTTTTGCAAATCAACAATCAAATCAAAGTTTTCTGCTTTGAGGCTGGACACAGATGTGGACGAATCCGGTTTATACACATGGATTTTATCAATATAAGGATTGTCATGAATGGTATGCGCAAATGATTGTTTGACAAGATAATGAATCTTAGCCCCTGTTTGATTTTTTAAACATCTGACCACAGGCGTTGTAAGTACAATATCGCCAATGGATGAAAATCGGATAATGAGAATCTTTTTGATAATGATTGTTTTAGTCTATTATAAAATATCCATTAAAAGGTCTATAGAACTACCATGTTAGAGTATGTTTAAAATTTATCCTTTAGCAATAAAATGTTTTATTGTGTATAACAAATTGCACAAATTCATATTTTCTTCCCCGCTACCCTCATTCCCTAAAGAGCTTGTCAAGCTATGCTTGAGACGAGCTCCCCAATCCAACCACATTTTTACCGCCTTAAAAGAATAATACTGAAAGCGCGCAATTTGTTACACACACAATGTCTTATTCTATTATCCAAAAACAAAATTTAAACATTCTCTTACAAAGTTACCAATTTAATTAAATCCCCGCTATGATTTAAATCATGATCTATTGTAAAAAAATAAAATTAGTATATTTTTTCTGTCTAAATTTTAAAATGGGGCTCACCGAATGCCCGTTTTTTTCTTCGACATAACCCGTCCAGAACCAACATCGGAAAGGAATAAAAGAAGGTATGTGACCATATTTCGTTGCTACACTAATAAACATCATTTCAGGATATGACTCAAATCAGTTTATATCACCGCCTAAAACTCTTTCTTTGCACTTATATTTTTGATTTTTATCTATTTTTTAAAATTTTATATTATGTCTTCAGAAAAATATGTTTACAGTTTTGGTGGCGGCCAGGCTGATGGAAACGAATCAATGAAAAATCTGCTGGGTGGCAAAGGTGCCAATCTGGCTGAGATGGCAGGACATCCCAATTTACTTTTGCCGGTACCTGCTGGGTTTACCGTCACTACAGATGTGTGTACCTATTATTACCAACATGAAAAAACCTATCCACCTTCTCTTCAGAGTGAAGTAGCTGAAGCTCTGAAAAAAATGGAAAAAATCATGGGCAGAAAATTTGGAGATAAAAAAAATCCATTGCTACTGTCAGTCAGATCAGGCGCTCGAAGATCTATGCCCGGCATGATGGACACCGTACTGAATCTGGGCCTAAATGATGAAACCATAAAAGGACTAATCGAGCAGACCGGAAATGAAAGATTTGCTTATGATGCATATCGACGACTTGTCATGATGTATGCAGACGTGGTTATGGAAAAAGCAGCAGGTATAGAGCCCAAAGGTGGAAAAGGTATCAGGAGAGTACTGGATGACATCCTTGAAGACGTAAAACATAAACATGGGTATCAGATTGACACAGAATTGACTGCAGACGATCTGAAACATTTGGTTTCGGTTTTCAAGCGCAAAGTGAAAGATACTTTAGGTCGGGCTTTTCCTGAAGACCCTATCGATCAGTTATGGGGTGGAATCGGTGCTGTGTTTGGTAGTTGGCAAGGAAAAAGAGCAGTGGAATACCGCCGTATCGAAAAAATTCCGGATGCATGGGGTACCGCTGTCAATGTGCAGGCTATGGTCTTTGGAAATATGGGTAGTGATTGTGCAACAGGAGTTGCTTTTACCAGAAACCCTGGTACTGGTGATGATCATTTTTATGGAGAATTTTTGATCAATGCCCAAGGCGAAGACGTCGTAGCAGGTATCCGAACACCATCTCCGATCAATGATTTTTCTAAAAATGATCAGAGCAGGGATCTTGACACGCTGGAAGAGTTGATGCCAAAAATGTATAAAGAGCTTGATGAATATCAGAAAAAACTCGAGATCCACTATAGAGACATGCAGGATATTGAGTTCACCATTGAGAAAGGTACGCTTTATATGCTCCAATGTCGAGTAGGAAAGCGAAATGGTATCGCTGCTGTCAAAATGGCTATGGACTCCGGGAGGAGCAAAAGGTCGGGTAGTTTTTGAATCTGAAAAAGCAGTAGAATGGGCCGAGAAAAAAATACCTGTCATATTAGTTCGTGATGAAACATCACCTGAAGACGTAGATGGTATGCACGCATCCAAGGCTATTCTCACCAGTAAAGGTGGTATGACATCTCATGCTGCATTGGTAGCCAGAGGATGGGGCAAGTGTTGTATTGTCGGCTGTAATGAAATAGAATTCAATTCTGAGTATACCCTATTCAGAACCAAAAGTGGCAAAGTCATACATGAAGGTGACTGGATCAGCCTGAACGGCACTACTGGATTAGTATTTGAAGGTGCATTGCCATTAGTTTCAGTCAATATTGATGAAAACGATTCTTATCGCGAATTGATGAAATTGGTCGACGAAACTAAAGAACTTGAAGTCAGGTCCAATGTGGAAACCCCGGAAGATGCCCTGCATGCCATCCATTTTGGTGCCACCGGTATTGGTCTGTTCAGAACCGAGCACATGTTCTATGGTGATAACAGTGAAGAACCTCTGTTTTTGTTACGAAAAATGATTGTCAGTGATACGGAAGAAGAAAGACGTAAAGCACTTTCAGAACTGGCAGTATATGTCAAAAAAGATATCAAAAGGACCATGGAAGTGATGAACGGACATCCTGTCACCATCAGATTGCTTGATCCTCCACTTCATGAATTTGTGCCTCATGACAAAAATAAAATTGCTGAATTGAGCCATGAACTCGGTATCAAGGTGGCAACATTAAAGAAACGGGTAATTGCTCTTCATGAAAATAATCCAATGCTTGGCCACAGAGGCGTAAGATTGGGTGTAAGTTATCCGGAGATCACTGAAATGCAAATCAGAGCTATTTTTGAAGCTGCTGTTGAACTCATTAAAAATGGTAAAAAAGCATTTCCTGAAATCATGGTCCCAGTAACCTGTACTGTAAACGAACTCAAAGATCAGAAAAGGATCGTCGAAAAAGTATATGATGAAGTATGCCTCAAAAAGGGCGTGGATAAGATTGATTATGCTTACGGTACCATGATAGAGATACCGAGAGCGGCCCTCAAAGCTGACCATATGGCAGAAGAAGCTGAATTTTTCAGCTTTGGAACCAATGACCTCACTCAAATGAGTTTTGGTTTCAGCCGGGATGATATTGGCGGATTTTTGCCTGCTTATCTGGACAAAAAAATACTGAGAGATGATCCTTTTGTAACCATAGACCAGCAAGGTGTAGGAGAATTGATCAAAATCGGTCTGGAAAGAGGAAGAAAGACCCGACCAAACCTTGAAGTAGGTATTTGCGGCGAACATGGTGGAGACCCTGAAAGTGTCAAATTCTGCCACAGGATCGGTATGGATTATGTAAGTTGTTCACCATTCAGAGTGCCCATAGCAAGACTTGCAGCAGCTCAGGCCGCCGTAGAAACACCAAGGCACGCAAAAGTCTAAAACGTATTTTTCTGAAATATTTTATACAGGCGATATCAGTTTACTGGTGTCGCCTGTTTTTATTTTATTTCTTTATTGCCCATTGCACAGTTAGACAGAATCTAAAAATATTATGATTAAAAAATGGTAATAAGATATATTTTCACTTTTAACACTTTTTGCTTTTATAAAGCTGTAAAAATTGTCTAATATTGCATTTTATTTATAACAACATAAAGAAGGTCTTTATGAAAAGATTGATAGTGATACTTGGGTGTCTATTCTGCCTTTTTGGCAATATGGCAGCTCAGACAACCATAGAAGGAAAAGTCACAGATGCAAAAAATAATGAGTCCATCATATACGGAACTATAGCTCTGTACAGGGGTGGAGTATTGATCACTGGTACTGAAACAGATGCTGATGGAAACTACTTCTTATCAGATGTTCAACCGGGTACTTATGATATGGAGGCAAGCTATGTAGGCTATACAACGCAAAGGCAGACTGGCATCATAATAAAAGCTGGACGTACCAACAGAGTCAATTTTGTACTTACTGATGATGCAAATATTCTTGATTTGGGTATCGAGATCAAAGAATACAAAATACCACTGATAGAAATAGATAATACAACGCAGGGTACAACAGTGACCGCTGAAAAAATCAGAGCCCTCCCGACAAAACAAGTAAATGCCATAGCTGCAACATCTGCCGGTATTTCTTCCAGAGATGGAGGTGATATATCAGTCAGAGGTTCCCGGTCCAATGAAACAGTGTATTTTTTGGACGGAGTAAGAGTGACAGGTAATCTCATACCTCAGTCAGAAATCGAGCAGTTGCAGGTGGTCATCGGAGGTATTGAAGCAAGATACGGAGATGTAACAGGAGGTGTGATCTCACTTACATCAAGGGGACCGTCGAATAAAGTGACAGGTACTTTGGAGATGGAAAAATCAATGGATGGTTATGGTTATGGCTTATTGAGTGGAAATATAGCAGGCCCTATACTAAAAAACAGTAAAAAGCAATCTATATTGGGGTACAGGTTTTCCGGACAATATAGAAGTGTGGATGACAATAACCCATCCGCTTTGGGAGTAAGACGCGCACCAGAAGATTTGATAAGAACTCTTGAAAAAATCCGGTATATAGTATCAGGCACTCAGTTTCCATCTTTAGAATTGGTGAGAACAGCTGAGTTAGGGCCTGTTTTCAAAGCAAGACCTAATGAAACAGACCGAGATATTGACCTTACCGGCAGATTGGATATACGAATTGCCAATAATATCGACATTCAGCTTTCGGGAAATTATAATGATAGCAAAGACAGATTTACTCCAGGTACCGGATGGTCATTGCTCAATTGGGTCAATAACCCATATCAATATGCCAATACATTCAGGGGTAATTTCAGACTGACACATAAGTATGGTAAACAAAGTACCGGGGAAGGGTCAGACAAAGCTTCAGGTGTTTTCAGAAATGGTTCTTACACTATCACCCTTGGATATCAGAAATCAAAGGCCAGAAATGAAGATGTACGCCATGAAAATAAATTGTTTGATTACGGATACTTTGGAAAAACAGGTAGAACCTGGCAACCTGTTTTTGGGTTTTTTGATCCAACAGACCCCAGAGTAGCCCGTGGCAGCATTTTCGGGCATCTTGGCTTCAGAGAAGTAATCGGAGAATACACCCTTAATCCTGACATAAACCCTATACTCGGTTCCTACAATGCTATTTCAGGTGTGAATGTCAACGGCCTTCTGAACCAGAATATCAATACCGCATGGAATAATCTGTACTCAAATGTTGGTCAGGTGTATAATTCATTTAGTAAATCAGAAAATGACCTTTACAGCCTAAATCTTGTCACCGGATTTGACCTCTTTCCAGGTGGTTCGGACAAAGGAAGACATAATATTCAGTTAGGACTGATTTATGAACAAAGCATCAATAGAAATTGGGGACTTGCACCTTTTGATCTATGGAACCTTGCTGAAATTCAAGCCAATGGACATATCAATGGTGTAGATACGATGAAAAGACTAAGAGATACATTAGTAAATATACCAGGTCTGGGATTTGACAGGGTATCTATATATCAAACCAACCTAAATATTGAAGGGGACAATAAATTTTATAAAAGCGTCAGACAACTTATAAATAAGAGTGACAACGATTTTGTAAATGTGTGGGATATAGATCCGAGCCAGCTCAGATTGGATATGTTTTCAGCATCCGAGCTGATCAACAGGCAGGGATTGATCAATTATAGCGGATACGATTATCTGGGCAATAAACTCGGAACAGACGTAAGATTTGAAGACTTTTTCAGTTTGAAAGATGCGGAAGGTAAGCGATCTTTTGTCGTTGCACCACAGCAACCTGTTTATGGGGCGTTTTTTATCCAGGACAAGTTTTCTTATAAAGACATCATTTTCAGATTGGGTATGAGGGTAGACTATTTTGATGCCAATACAAAGGTGTTGAGAGACCCTTATGCATTGTATGAAATTGAGTCTGCCAAGGATTATTATGCGAGAATTGGTCAAGAGAAACCTACCTCGGTGGGAGATGATTATAGTGTATATGTTGCTTCTGACGAATCAGATGCTTTGGTAGCATTCAGGCAGGGAGATCAATGGTTCAGGCCAAATGGTACTGCCGTTTCCGGAGGTAATGTCATCTATCAGGGAGGGCTTGTATTTCCTTCTTATGTTGGTAAAATAAAAAATACTGAAAATTCCAGAGTGCTCAATATTCAGGATACTGAATTTGACCCCAATACATCGTTTGTAGATTACAAACCACAGTTAAATTTTATGCCGAGGCTTGCGTTTTCATTTCCTATCAGCGATGATGCCGGTTTTTTTGCACACTATGATGTTTTGTACCAGCGACCTACTTCCAATTCATTTGCATCAGCATTGGACTATTATTTTTTTGAAGATATCTCAAGGACCAATCCAAATGGTGCCGCATTGGACAATCCTAATCTAAGACCTATCAGAACAGTGGACTATGAAGTAGGCTTCCAGCAAAAATTGTCAGAGTCTATGGCGATGAAGTTTTCTGCTTACTACAAAGAGATGAAAGACCTTATTCAGCAAAGAGTATTGGCAAATGTCGCTTCACCCTTAAACTCGTACAAACTATTTGATAATCTTGATTTTGGAACTGTCAAAGGATTTTCATTTTCTTTGGATCGTCGACGTACCAACAACCTCGAAATCAATGCAACCTATACACTGCAGTTTGCAGACGGATCAGGGAGCGACGCCAACTCATCCAATGGGATCAACAATCGGGGACCAATAAGAAACCTTATCCCGCTTTCATTTGACGAAAGACACCGATTTACTGTAGTGGCCGATTACAGATATGGTGCGGGAAAAGCCTACAATGGTCCGAAAATTGGAAAAGTTGCCTTGCTTGAAGATTTCGGAATGAACCTGACGATGTTTTTAGTATCGGGTCAGCCATATACACGCAATACAACCCCTCAGTCGTTTGGAGGCTCGGGTTTTGCAGGATCGATCAACGGAGCGAGACTTCCATGGAACTTTACCGCAGACCTGAATCTGCAAAAACGTTTTCCTGTCACTATTTCAAAAACAAACAATAAAAAGCTATACTTTAATGCTTACTTAAGGGTGCAAAATGTATTTGATATCAGAAATGTGGTAAACCTGTACAAATATTCAAATGATCCAGACAATGATGGGTTCCTGCAATCCAGCTTTGGACAAGACAGAATCAAAGGAGTGGAAGATACTGGCAGAGATGTGCAGGCTTTTTTAGATGCTTATTCCTGGAGGATGTTGGCACCAGGTAATTTTACTTTGCCGCGCAGGACATATGTTGGTGTAATAATGGATTTTTAAGATTAAAAACAGAAAATCATGATTTTAAGATTTTTAATAGTTTTAATGCTTTTTGGAGGTATTCAGCATCATATGGATGCCAGAAAACCGGATAATATCGACGCTAATAAAAATACTTCAGAAGTTACAAACTGGAGAGCAGCTTGTGTCAGACCTACCAAGCAGATAGAAATGCAGGTAAATAACGTCAGAGCCCGCTTACTGACTGGAGGAGATATATGGTCTGAAGCTCAGTACATCGTACCCAAACCCGCACCTGGTCAATTGCCTGTATCTGCACTTTATGCAGGTGGTGTGTGGATAGGTGGAGTAGATCGTGCCGGCAATATTAAGCTTTCTGGTGTCACGTACCGATCTTTGGGGTATGACTTTTTTGCAGGACCACTGGACATCAACGGGACTACAGAGCAGGTTCAGTGTCAGAATTGGGACAGGTTTTTTACAGTGAAAGGAAATAGTGTCAGAAATCATTACAATAATATTTTAAAAGCAAAAGAAACAGGTACAAAAATTGTTTGTGATTCAGTACCTGAAGATGTGCTTTATTGGCCGGGACAGGGAAACCCATACTGGCGTGATAAATTTACCTTTAATCTTCCGGACCAACCATTAGGAGCTTACTGGGATGATGATCAGGATGGTGTTTATGACCCTTGCAAGGGTGATTTTCCATTGATTGACATCAGAGGGTGCGAACCTGACAATATCTCAGAAGCCAAAGAACTCATACCTGACGAAATGGTATTCTGGATCTATAATGACAATGGAGGACCACAATCTTTGTCAGGTCCACAGTCCATCCAAATGGAAGTGCAGGTACAGTCATTTGCATACTCCACCAATGATGAGATCAATGATATGACTTTCTACAGATATAAGCTGATCAATAAAGCCAATGAAGATCTCGTCGATTGTTATTTTTCCATGTGGATTGACCCGGATTTGGGTTGCTATCAGGATGATCTCATAGGATGTGATGTATCCCGGTCACTGGCCTACGTATATAATCAGGATGCAGTAGATGGAAGTAACGGCACAGCTTGCGAAGGCACCAATACTTATGGTACAGAAATTCCTATACTTGGCATGGACTATTTCAGGGGACCGCTTGGACCAAAAGTTTTTAAGAAAGGATCAGACGGCAAACCCTTACGCGATGCAAATGGAAATAAAATCCTGCAGGAACCCAAACCATTCACCGGCGAGCAGGATACACTTGTAGAGTTGGGTATGACATCATTTACTTATGCAGAAAACTGTGGCATAGGTTCACCACCGACAGCTACATGTGATCCCCAGAGAGGACGCGAGAATGGTTTTTACAATTATATCAGAGGACTTTGGGCTGATGGAACACCGGTAACATTCGGAGGTACAGGATATAATCCCGGCAGCAGAGACACAGTCAGGTTTGCCTATCCTGATGATCCAAATAATAACAGAGGCTGGTCTATGTGTACAGTGCCCGGCTTAGCATTTGGGGACAGAAGGACTATGCAGGCTACAGGACCACTGTTACTACAGCCGGGAGCCACCAATGAGCTGATCATAGGGGTAGTATATGTTCCGGATATAGACTATCCTTGTCCTGATATAACGAGACTCAAGTTTGCTGACGACATAGCACAAGCCTTATTTGACAATTGTTTTGATATCACTGACGGACCCGACGCACCCGATATCACGGCGGTAGAATTGGACAGAGAGCTGATCCTCATGCTATCCAATGAGCCTAATTCTAATAATTTCAATGAGTCTTACAATGAAATAGATTTGCAGGCACCCAGAGATGTAGACAACAAATACAAGTTTGAAGGCTATAAAGTATTCCAGCTTGCCAACGCAAGTGTCACAGCTCAGGAACTCAATGATGTCTCGAAATCAAGGATCGTAGCGCAGGTGGATATAAAAAATGGGGTAAAAGAGATATACAATTGGTCAGGACAGTCCAACCCTATTGACCCGATCTTCGGGCAACCAGTCTGGACACCATCCAAGCAAGTTTCGGGTGAAGACAGAGGATTAAGAACAACGTTCAGAGTGACTGAAGACCAATTTGCTCTGGGAGACAGGAAGTTGGTCAACCATAAACAATACCATTTTCTGGTACTTGCATATGCTCATAATAATTGGAAAACCTTTGATAATAAATCCGGAGAAGGCCAGAGACGCCCGTACCTTGAAGGGCGAGGTAATGTAGGCGGACCAGAAAAAAGAGCATATACGCTGGTACCCAGACCTATAGTATACGAAAATCTGAACGCTGCATACGGCGAAGGACCTATTGTGACCAGAATTTCAGGAGAAGGAAATCCAGGCAAATTTCTGGATATTGACAGCACGATGTATGACCTTATTTTCAACAATCAGCATAAAGGCAGGATTGTTTACAAAAATGGTGCCGGACCTATCGATGCCAAAGTCATAGATCCTCTTAGGGTAAAGGATGGAAAATACCGGCTCGAAATAAGTGGTACCTTTGATTACTCAAGAAGTATCTGCGGATATGATAATAATTCGAAGTGGACCTTGACTGATGTCGGAAAAAACAGAGTTCTGCTTAAAGACAGATTGTTGTCAGAAGTGAAAGAGTATATCATCAATGAGCTCGGTATATCTGTCACCGTGGGCAACGGAGACGATCCCGGCAATACCCGTACAGGAACAAATGGTGGTGTTGGTGCTACATTAGTGTACAAAGATGCCGCAGGTCCGCGTTGGTTCAATGCGATCAGAGATGGAGGTATCATTCAGTCAAATGCTCAGGGCAATGTCTCACTTCCATTCCTTGATTTTGTGCGTAATGGATTCAACCAGGATCCTGCCGCTGCACTATCAAAAATGGGTAATGGATTTTTTGTACCGTTCTTATCCACCAGATTTGAGTCCGATCCTGACCTGACATTTTATCTCAGCCCGGCAGCGCGTGATTTTCAGGCTGTGATGACCAATGCCACCAATAATTCTATCAGGTATCGTGACCTCAACAATGTGGACATCGTTTTTACCAAGGATGTCACTAAGTGGAGCAAATGTATAGTAGTAGAAACAGCTACCAATGATTATATAACAAATAATTTGCCCACTATCGATAATACCAGGAATTTTGAAGTACGAAGGACACCATCGATCGATCAGACTGGTAAAGCACTCAATGACGGTACATTCGGATTCAGTTATTTCCCGGGATACGCCATAGATGTAGAGACGGGTAAGAGATTGAATATTTTCTTTGGAGAGAACAGTGTATTTTCAGGAGCCAACTCCAATATACTTGATGGTCAAAAGCCTATTGGCGGGGATTTGATATTCAATCCATCTGCACAGATCATAGCCGACAATGTACAGGACTTCAGAGCAGCGGTGATGGGTGGTCAGCATTACATATATGTGACAAGACAAGAGTATGACGGGTGCAAATCTCTTGAATCCAAATTAAAGAAGGGTTCAGGAACACTTACAAAAGCTAAAGCCGGGCCTGCTGTCACCTGGGTTTCATTTCCCATAGGTATAGCGAGTGCGCCTATGACTACCATTGATAAAGGTTTGATCCCTAATGACCTCATTGTAAAACTCAGAGTTGGCAATCCATATGGTGAATCCCGCAAATTCAATATCGAACTGGAAAGAAATTGTGAAACCGACGCTGACCGACCAGTGTATGAGTTTGAGTTTAGAGGGAAGGAGTCCAAGTCATTGCTCACTCAGGAAGAATATCAAGGGGCCCTATCTACTGTAAATGTGGTGCCGAACCCTTATTATGCTTACAGCGCTTATGAGACTTCACAGTTTACCAATGTCATTAAGATCACTAATCTGCCTGCAAAAGCAACGGTGACTATCTACAGTATAGATGGAAGTTTCATCAGACAATACAATCGGGATGAAAGAGGAGCTATTCTGTCAGGATCCAACAGACCTACTTCTACAACACAGGTATTTCCGGATCTGGAGTGGGATATGAAAAACTTTAAAGATGTGCCTGTAGCGAGTGGAGTATATCTTATACATATTGTGGCTCCTGAGTACGGAGAAGAACGGACCATTAAGTGGTTTGGTATAGGAAGAAAATTTGATCCAAGTGGTTTATAAGCTTAGAGTATGTAATAAACTTTTATGTTTGAGCGAAAGTGAGAAAATTTAAACATACTCTTATAATATTTTAAGGAAAACAACAAAATAAAAACCATGCTACATAGAATAAGCGCCATATTTTCACTCATGTTATTAGTGATAGGAAATGCTGTGGCCGGTAATCCGGATCGGCAAGGTCAGGCTGGTGCAGCAGAATTGCTCATGAATCCGTGGGGAAGAAGTGCAGGATTACATTCCATGAGTACATCCTCAGCTGTGGGTGTAGAGGCTATGAGAATAAACATAGCTGGATTAAGCAGAATCAGAAATATAGAAATCGGGGTATCCCATAGCAGACTTTTCAGTGGATCAGGCATGAATCTTATCAGTGGGGCGCTTGGGTTCAAGATGGGCAAAGCCGGTGCCTTGGGTATAGAATTAGTTTCGCTTGATTTTGGTCAGATACCTGTGACAACAGTCAATCAACCCGGTGGTACCGGTGGTTTCCTTTCTCCAAGTTTTGTACAGATTGCTTTAGGCTATAGCTATACCTATGCCAATAAAATTTCAGTAGGCATGTTAGCTCGATTAGTAAACGAGGGTATACAGGATGTGACTGCAACAGGTATTGCTATTGATGCTGGTGTACAGTATGTCTCAGGACCAAAAGATAATTTTAAATTGGGTATATCGTTGCGTAATGTCGGATCACCTATGCAGTTCGGTGGAGAAGGATTATCTGTCAAAAATTCAAATATTGATCCTGCAGGTGGTGTAGTTTATGAACTGACGTACGATGCCCGAGCTGCAAGCTTTGAGTTACCTTCCATGCTGAATATGGGTGTTTCATATGATGTGTATTTCGGGGAAAAGAATTTTCTGAGAAGTATGGTCAATTTTACATCCAATGCATTTTCCAAAGATCAGATAGGAGCTGGAATGGAGTTCAGCATTCAGGACCTTGTAGTATTCAGAGCTGCATATAAGCATGATTTAGGTAGTGCTACTATTGAGTCAAGAAATATTTATTCCGGATTTTCAGCAGGTGCGTCTATTGAGAGTTCACTTACTAAAGGTGGACCAAATAATTTTGGAATAGATTATGCATACAGAACCACCAATCCTTTTAAAGGGAGCCATAATCTGACTCTTCGTTTTTCATTCTGATGATACAGATTGTTGTTAGCACAAGAATATAAGAGTATGTTTAAATTTTTATTGCCTTAAAATCAACATATTATGAATCTGACTTCAAAATAACCGCCTTATTTAGAGTTTGCTGAATATATTATATGTTGCTGAATTTCAATATTTTATTCAATTATAATTTTACACAAGTGCAAGGCTTTTTGATTTATTGTGAGTAAAACCTTAGCACTTTGATTTAACATTGTCCTATGCGGACGGCAGTCACTTTTTTGCATCTTTTGCTCTCACATATTCCTTTGGAATGCTTACCCAGAAAAAAAGTAAAAAAAAACGCTAGTTCAAAAAAAGGCGATTGCGAAGCAACGTTCTCTCTCATGTCAAAATGCTTTTTCTATTGCCTTGATTATCTGTCCTTTACATCAAATATTTATCATTGGCAATAGACGCACTTTTGACATTCCTTTCACTATCGCTTGTTTTTTGAACAATTAATCACACCAATAGCATTATGAAAATTGAGTGATGCTACTTTTTCAGCAGACCCTATTTAGTTCACTAAATGCGTTGATTATTTTATCGCCATAACCATAATCTATTGATTTACAACTAAGAAAAATTTTAAACATACTCTAAGATATTGACAAACTCAAACTGAAAGTGAGCTTTTATTCCATCAGAGTGGATTAAAATAAACTAATTTTGCTATGTAACCTTCAAGAGTAGAACATATTTAGACCTTAGAAAAAAAAATAATTTAACCACTTGAAACTTTTTTAACGTTATCATCGTTATTATTCTTTACGTGATATTTTTAAAACAAACGTTTTCAATGAAGTGATCTTGAAAACGTTTGTTTTTTATTTTAATAATAGCATAAAAAACATTGTATGTCAGTATCATATATGACTCAGGACGGATATGAAAAATTAAAGTCCGAACTGGAAGATTTAAAAACAAAAGGAAGAGATGGCGCCGCTAAGGCTATCGCTGAAGCCCGAGAAAAAGGAGATTTATCGGAGAATGCAGAATACGATGCTGCAAAAAATGCGCAGGGAATGCTCGAAATGAAAATCAATGAGCTTGAAAAAGCATTTGCCACTGCAAGGATACTTGACGAGAGTACATTGGATACTTCTAAAGTTACTATTCTGACTAATGTGACCATTAAAAACAAAAACAATGGAGCAGAAGTGACGTACAAACTGGTAGCAGAGGCAGAAGCTAATCTCAAGGAGAAAAAAATATCTGTTAGCAGCCCGATAGGGCAGGGACTTCTGGGCAAGGCTGTAGGAGATATTGCACAGATACAAACGCCTGCTGGAATAGTGAATTTTGAAATCGTAGAAATCAGTCTTTGATATGGCTTCCATTTTTTCTCGTATCGTGGTAGGGGAAATCCCGTGTCACAAGATATATGAAGATGACAATTTTCTGGCTTTTCTCGATGTATTCCCACTGGTAAAAGGTCACACTTTAGTTATACCCAAAAAGGAAATAGATTATATTTTTGATATTGAAGATGAACTTCTGGCCGAAATGATATTATTTTCAAAGAAGGTGGCACATGCCATAAAAAAAACTATTCCTTGTATTAAAGTAGGTGTTTCGGTAATTGGTTTGGAAGTACCACATGCACACATACATCTTATACCTATGAATAATGTATCAGAAATGAATTTCAGTCAGCCAAAACTTACATTCGAACGCGTCGAGATGGAAAAAATAGCATCTGATATCAGGGCTAATATTTAATCTTTTTGCTGCTGTACAGATAATACAATCCCCCAATACCAATAATAACAAATAGTATAGAAATATACTGAGCTTGTGACCAGTTCAAACCGAAAAGGTCATATCTTTCATTTACCCTGATGAACTCCACAAAAAACCTCTCTATTCCATTGAGAATCATGTATATAAAAAATATTGTACCTGGGATTTTAAATCTGTGCTTATTGAACCATAAGAGTGCACATGCCACCAGTCCAAAAAGTGTTTCATAGATTGGAGTGGGATAGACACCAGGCTTCAGCTCAAAACAATATCTCATACCACAGGATTTCAGACAGCTATCCTCAGAAGAAAGACCGGAAATTCTTGCCGCTCTAAATGCTTCCGGATCACACTGAGAAAGTAATACTCCGTCATTATTGACATTGGTTGGATAGTTGTAAGACCAAAGCCAATCAGGAAGAAACCACCAATCGGGTATGGCAGCAGCCTCGATACCCCAGTCCCCATCTCCGGAAAGCTGGCAACCGATACGTCCTACAGCATAACCCAACAAAATACCCATACCTGATATATCCATCATGTATATAGGTTTGATACCTATCTTTTTGACGTACCAGTAGACCACCGCAAATGCCAGAATCAGACCACCATACACATTGAGCCCGGCACCGGAAAACAATGAACCAAGTGGATCCTTAAAGAAACCCGACAAGTCTTCCGTAATAGAAAATAATTTGCTGCCGAGTACTCCCGAAAGCCCCGCTATGATGATGATATCGTTGGTTTTGGTGGAAGGATATTGGAGAAACTCTCTGGTTTTGGGATTTGGATCAGCTTTTTGATTTTTCCAAATATAATATATTGCAGTGGCCGCAGCAGCTAAAAGTCCTACCCACCAGGTACCCTGTTTGGAGAAGAGAAAGGAAGCAGGATCACCTTTGATATCTTTAAATTGAGACACCATCAAAGGGAGTTTAGCACCTATAATTAAAGAAAAAATGCTATTGATGAAAATATCCATTACGGACATCTTTTCTGTTTCAATGGTCGTGATTTTTATAGGTAGGATGAGCCCTGCTTTCTCTTTTTGCTGAAGTTCATATTTTAATAACACACCACAGGCAGCCAAAGCCATGACAAGCATCACGCCAAATGTTTTGAATATAGATGTCCAGTTGTCGACGTCTGTTCCTATCACGTCATGGAAGAAATATGAAAGATCAGGCCACATTATTTTAATTGTTTAGCGACAAAAGTAATAAATATTAATGTTACACTGTACTTTAGCATGGTTTTTGGATAAATATAACAAAATTTGTAGAATATTGCGAAATCATGTTGAAGCCTGGCAAGCTGACTTGAAAATAACTGAATGTGCAATAAAATTTTACAAACCAAAGTTAGAGTAGACAACATGTAAATACCAAATTAGTAAAATTCAATTTTCGATTTATCAAAACTGTTATATAAAATAAAAATTATATCAATATATGAAGTATATATTATTCATTTGTTTAAGTATTCTCCTTATCGAAACAGCACATACTCAAACTCAGGGTTTAGTCATACAAACCGGATTAACTTCAGGGTTTTCAAAAGATAATAATGTTACCAGATCAGGCGAGGCGCATTATGGCTGGATGGTCGGCGCGGATGCAAGAATTCTTGAAGGTGGTATGTACTTTATCATCGGTGGTCAATATCATCAGACAAGTCTAATCTCTACTAAAAAAGCTGATTTTTTCAAAAATGACTGGCAGATTCTGATGGGTCGTGGAGGCTTAGGTTTTAATATTATCAATTTTTCTGAAAGAATAGTTTTAAGATCTAAAATTCTGGGTTCAGTAAATTTTATCATGGACACCACATCGGAAGGATTAAATGTAGATGGTTATAGAGGTAAAGATGTCAATGATTCATTTCTCGGAGCCACTACAGGAGTAGGCCTCACTTTAGGGAGTTTTGATGTTGATATAGAATACCAATATGGCATATTGAATGCTTTTTACAAAAAACCTGATACAAAATTCGGATTTATCACCCTGATGGCAGGATTTCATTTTTAAGTGAAATACTCCCTGCTAATTCAACTCAAAATATTGGCTCATTAGTCAGTAAAAAACGGATTGGTTCTCTTCTCAATACCCACTGTAGTAGCGTCTCCATGCCCGGGATAAACTACCATCTCGTCCGGAAGTGTAAAATATTTGGATCGTATCACACGGGTGAGCGTCTCAAAATTACCACCCGGAAGATCAGTTCTACCAATACTTCCTTGAAATAATACATCTCCTGCGATAAGAATTTTTGATTCCCTATTCAGCAAAGAAATGCTGGCTGGCGAATGCCCCGGTGTAAACAAAACTTCCAACTCTGAATTCCCAAATTTTATTTTATCCCCTTCATCTATAAAAATTTCAATAGCAGGTGATGGATCATAAGGTATCTGATACATCATAGCCGTTTGTATACCAAAATCAAGCACCTGAGACTCCTTCTTATGTGCAGTCAGCTTTAATTGATATCGATTACTGATATATTTATTGCCCAAAATATGATCAATATGGCAATGTGTATTGATGAGATGCACAGGCTTTAAATTTTGATCCGCTATAAACGAAGACAATTCCTGATTTTCAGTGGCGCTACTGCATCCGGGATCTATGATGATACACTCCTTCGTCTCATCATAGACGACATATGTATTTTCGTAAAACGGGTTGAAGGTAAATGTCCGGATATGTATCATCTGACACAACAAAGATGGTGAGGTGCAAAAATACAATTTACGAATATTAAATTCTAACAATGCTCAAACTCTTAAGCCAATATTTCTATGATACCGCGTGGAACATACATTGGAATGAGAGGACAAATTGAGAATTAATCCAATCTCCGGCTGGAATAAGGAAATATTAAATATGTCAGGTATTGTCTCATCAATTACCATGAAAAATTTTGAATTCAAATACTGCATCAATTTTTCCTTCCTGATTTTTGGTGTCTATGTCGTAAAAAATTATTATCCGCTAAATCCACATCCAAAAAATTTTTGTTTCACAAAAAATAGTCTTAACTTTGCACCCGCATATCAAGGTCGGGTGGCCGAGCGGCTAGGCAGAGGTCTGCAAAACCTCGTACAGCGGTTCGAATCCGCTCCCGACCTCTTGTAAAGACCGCATTTTAATAGAGTGCGGTCTTTTTTTTTAATGCTTACGGATTCGTAATATTGATCCGTGACAAAAACCATCGGAGAAATGCTTAACGACTTATTGCCGGGTAAGTTTGTCGATATCGGGCGCAAACAAAATATGTTTACAGTGACCACTGAAAGTCAGTGTGCCATACAGATTATGGTATTATCTGACCACATCATTCGGATAAGATATGCTCCGGATGGTCACTTTGAAAATGATTTTTCATACGCCATCAGTAGCAAATTTGTTCCTGAAAATACGGATGTTTTTCCCAATATCCGACCCAATCATGTGGAGTTAAGGACAGCATCGCTCATAGTAAATATCAATAAAACTGATTGTAACATTTCATTTACTGATATCAATGGGCTGATCATATGTAGGGACGAGAAGGGATTTCACTGGAATGAGCACCCACAATATGGTGGTAATAATGTGAAGATGAGTAAAATGGTCCAGGAAGGCGAACATTTTTATGGAATGGGAGACAAAACCATGCATCTTAATTTGCGCGGCCGAAGGGTAACAAACTGGGCAATGGATACCTACGGATTTAAAAAAGAAGAAGATCCCATATATAAAGCTATACCTTTTTACACTGCGATACATTCAGGTATGGGATACGGGATATTTTTTGACAATACATTCAAATCACATTTTGACTTTGGTTCAGAGAGGAGATCAGTAGCCAGTTTTTGGGCCGAAGGAGGTGAAATGAATTATTATTTTATTTATGGACCGGAACTCATAGATGTCACACGTAGATACACTATGCTCACCGGGACGCCGGAGATGCCACCACTTTGGGCACTGGGATACCAACAGAGCAAATGGAGTTATTATCCTGAAAAAAAAGTACGGGAAATAACTACAAAACTGAGAGCATTGTCCATACCATGCGATGCTATATATCTGGATATAGATTATATGGATGGTTTCAGGTGTTTTACCTGGGATTATGAAAAATTTCCAGCACCCAAAACGTTGGTATCTGACTTGAAAAGTCAAGGTTTCAAAACGGTAGTGATCTTAGATCCGGGGATTAAGATAGATCCTGAGTATCATGTATATAAAGAAGCGTTAGAAAATAATTATTTTTGTCGGCGAGCAGATGGACCCTATATGAAAGGAAAAGTGTGGCCTGGCGATTGTTATTTCCCCGATTTTACCAATCCTAAGGTGAGAAAATGGTGGAGCGGACTTTTTCAGGAGCTCATCGAAGATGTCGGAGTAAGTGGTGTATGGAATGATATGAATGAACCTGCATTGTTTGAAATTGATGGAAAAACTTTTCCTGATGATGTAAGGCATGATTATGATGGAAACCACTGCAGTCATAGGAAAGCACACAATGTATATGGCACTCAGATGGCCAGAGCTACCTACAAAGGAGTGAAAAAATACAGAAACGGGCTTCGCCCTCTGATTATCACCCGATCTGCTTATGCGGGAACCCAAAGGTATGCATCTGCATGGACCGGGGACAATATTGCCTCCTGGGAGCATCTATGGATAGCTACGATGCAATGCCAGAGACTTGCTATTTCAGGTTTTTCTTTTGTGGGCAGTGATATCGGTGGTTTTATAGATCAACCCACTCCTGAATTGTATGTAAGATGGATTCAGCTGGCTGTTTTTCATCCATTTTTCAGGTGTCATAGTTCAGGAGATCATGGAGATCAGGAACCCTGGTCGTTTGGAGAAGATGCTCTCCTTTTGATTCGAAAATATATTGAATTGAGGTATCAGCTTTTGCCCTACATATATACGACTTTCTATCAGTACGTGTATGAATATACGCCAATGTTGAAGCCGATTTCAATACATGATCAGAAAGATCAGGACACCCTGTATCGGGTCGATGAGTTTTTACTTGGAGACCATATTTTGGTTTGTCCAGTATTGGAACCCAATGCAAAATCACGTTATGTGTACCTGCCCAAAGGCAATTGGTACCACTATTGGTCCTATGAATTGTTGGAAGGTGGTAAGGAGATGCTGGCTGATGCTGCATTGGAAGAAATACCTTTGTACATCAGAGAAGGTGCTGTTCTGCCGTTTAATCCGGTAATGCAATATGTAGGGCAAAAACCAGTCGAAATGCTCACACTTAAGGCGTATTATGGTGGGTCGGACATTGTGAGTTATCTTTATGAAGACAGTGGAGACGGGTATGATTATGAAAAGGGTATTTATAACCTAAAGAAGTTTATCACCAATTCTACATCCGATTCATTCCAAATGTCATTGCGTAGAAATGGACATTTTGAACCCGAATACTCACATTACAAAGTGGAAGTGTACGGCCTGCCTTTCGTACCTTCGAGAGTTTTGGTCAATGGAAAAGAAATTAGCCAACAGGAATTTTTGTTTGAAAAAAAGGTTTTAGTCTTACAAATAGATAGGACTTCTTTTATAAGTTTGGAAATATTATAAGATAGCTTACACCAAAACATCAAATATCGGCGTTATAAGACCAATTATTATTGTATCATCTGGATGAAAATAAAAACAGTCATACTCATTATTGGATTAATATCAGGATCTGTGATTCATTCATGGTCCCAAAAGGGATTGGAAGTAGGGGGATGGCTCGGTACAGCTTTTTATCATGGAGACTTGAATACTTCTTTGAAGATAGGCAAACCCGGTCTTTCCGGTGGATTTTTAGCCAGATATAACTTCAATCATCGGATAGCATTCAAAACATCATTAAATTTTGGAAGAGTAGGTGCTGACGATGCTGATTCTGACAACAATTGGGAACGAAACCGTAATCTTAGTTTTCGCTCCAATATTTTAGATATAACCAATGTCCTGGAGTTTAATTTTTTTCATTACGAGCATGGTCACCTGACATTCAATAAAACTCCATATATATTTGGTGGATTTAATTTTGTGAAATACAACCCTACAGCAGAACTCAACGGGCAAAGATATAACCTAAGGGAATACGGCACCGAGGGACAGGCTCCGGGAAGTGAATACGGACTTTTTAATATAGGGCTGGTGTTGGGAGGTGGTTTCAAGTTTGATATAAATAAGTCATCTAGCATCAATATCGAAATCGGAGCAAGATTTTTATTTACAGACTATCTAGATGATGTGAGTACAGTATTTCCGGAAAAAAGTGAGCTATTGGGTACCAGAGGGCAGATCGGAGTAGCACTTTCTGACAGATCTTTGGCCGATGGACTTGGTGATGCCGGAAGGCAACGTGGAGACTCAAAAGGCAATGACAAATACACATTCGTCGGCATTTCATTTGTGAGATATTTTGGTGGAATCACCTGCCCTGATATATCCAGGATCAGATAAGCACAATTTTTAAATCATGATAATTTATAATCCCAAAGACTGGTGGAAACTCATTTTTGCATTTCACAAAAGTGACACATTCCGCATGATGCTGCCTGGTATCATAGGTGTGGCTGTGTTTACAGGGTTTGTTGCGTATTTAGAAAATGAAGTGTTTCATGCTACTTTTAAAAACACTACTGCAATACATGCTTTAGTAGGTTTTGTACTTTCTATGTTGTTGGTATTCAGGACAAATACTGCTTATGACAGATGGTGGGAAGGGCGTAAAGCGTGGGGTAGCTATGTTAACAACTCCCGTAATCTGGCACTAAAACTATCAGTATTAAGTCTCAGCAAAGAACAAAAGGCAGAATTTCATACATTGATAAGCAACTATATTCTGGCTACTAAAGAGCACCTTCGGGGAGTCTTTGCGGTAAATCAGTTATCTTTTACGGATAAATATCCTGAAGTATATTTTGAAAATTGCACTCATCTCCCAAATCGTATAATGCAAGCTATCTACCTTGAAATTCATCAATTATATCACCAAAAGCACATTACAGATCACCAATTGCTGTATATCAATGAAGAACTAAGATCTTTCACAGACAATATAGGCATTTGCGAAAGAATCAAGAAAACCCCGATACCATACTCATACAGTCTTTATCTGAAAAAGATCATTTTTATTTATGTCTTTACCATGCCTATCGGATTTGTGCGGGAGTTTGGCTATTGGGCCATGCCTATAGTTGCACTTATATTCTATGTATTTGCAAGTATAGAACTCCTTGCTGAGGAAATAGAAGATCCTTTCGGTACTGATGCCAATGACCTGCCTACAGATCAGCTTTATGAGACTATAAGTGCTAATGTCGGAGAGATATTACGATAAAGATCGGTAACTTTTTAAATGTATAAATCATCAACGCCGGAATTTGCAATCTCAAATAAAAATTCACCTATTTTTTGATATAGTGACTCCATAAATATTTTACCTTTCTCCGCTGTTGCTTTAGATGGGTCACCTACTCCGGTATCTTCTGTCACACTTAGCCAATGGCGTTCTCCCCATGCCCAACCTTCATTTATTGCTTTAAATTTATATTTTTTAGCCTTCCCGGAACCTGCCATCTCCAGTGGCATTACCCATTCAGGTTTCAGATGCATCATGATACTAGTTTCTGCTTCGCCTGCATGATCTCCGGGCTCTTCAAACCAGGATTTCAAGTCTTTCATTTTGTACCAGTCGACCGTAAAGAAGAGCATCCTGGGAAATTTAAGCCCCAATTCTCGGACCATTTGCCTGAAGTCATTTCCTCCATGACTATTCAAAATCACAAGTCTTAAGATACCTTGCCTGTTGAGTGTATCCGCTATATCTGTCAATATCAACATTTGCGTAGAAGGATTGAGATTGATATCCAAAGGGACATCGTGCTGACCTGTATTGACACCAAATGGAATGGCCGGAAGTACGATCACCTTTGCACCTTTTTCATGAGCATATTTCGCCGCACCTGCAGCCATAGCTTCAGCTTCTATTGTATCCGTGCTGTATGGCAGATGGTAATTGTGTGCTTCGGTAGCACCCCAGGGCAAAATGGCTACATCATAACCGCTGCTCTTCACAGTAAGGTAATTGGTTTCTGCCAAAATGTAAGGTCTCCCGGACATGGATATTTATTTACCAACCTAAGATAATGGCAAAAATCAAAGGTGCCACTATGGTAGCATCACTTTCTATGATATACTTTGGAGTAGTGATATCTAATTTTCCCCAGGTGATCTTTTCATTGGGCACCGCTCCGGAATAAGATCCGTAACTGGTTGTACTATCACTTATCTGACAGAAATAGGACCAGAATGGGATGTCGTGCATTTCCATATCCTGATACAGCATCGGTACTACACATATTGGGAAATCGCCAGCAATACCACCACCAATCTGAAAGAATCCTACCCCTTTACCGGCACTGTTTTTGACATACCAGTCAGCCAACCACATCATATACTCAATACCTGATTTCGTGGTAGATGCTTTTAGTTGCCCTTTGATACAATAAGATGCAAAAATATTGCCCATCGTACTGTCTTCCCATCCGGGCACTACTATGGGAATGTTTTTTTCTGCAGCTGCAAGCATCCAGCTGTTTTTTGGGTCGATTTCATAGTATTGTTCCAATACACCACTGAGTAGCATTTTGTACATAAACTCATGAGGAAAATACCTTTCACCATTTTTTTCAGCAGTACTCCAGATGTCCCAAAGGTGTTTTTGTAGCCTTCTGAAAGCTTCTTCTTCCGGGATGCAAGTATCCGTGACACGGTTATAATGATTTTCCAGCAGATCCCATTCGTCCTGTGGGCTAAGTTCACGGTAGTTGGGCACTCTTTTGTAATGGGAGTGAGCCACGAGATTCATAATATCTTCTTCAAGGTTTGCTCCTGTACATGAGATGATCTGTACTTTGTCCTGTCTGATCATTTCTGCGAGTGATTTTCCCAGTTCGGCAGTGCTCATAGCGCCGGCAAGGGTGATCATCATTTTGCCTCCTTCACCCAGGTGGGCTATATATCCATCAGCAGCGTCTATCAAGGCAGCCGCATTAAAATGTTTGTAATGGTGTTTTAAAAACTCAGTTATTTGCATTTTTTAGTTTTATCTTAATATCCTAAAATCTTTAGCATTTGTTCTACAGTCTGCTCATCTCTGTAAAGTCTGTCTACTATATTGCCTTTATCATCTCTATCGATGATGACAGACTTGGGAGCCGGAATAAGACAATGTTTGATACCACCGTAACCACTGATGGCATCCTGATAAGCTCCAGTATGAAAAAATCCCAGATAAAGTGGTTCTTCCTTTTCAGAGTCGTAAGTAGGAAGGTAAATCTCCTGATTTAAGTCTTCAGAATTATAGTAATCAGAATGGTCACAGCTGATACCGCCTATGTTCACTCTGGAATACTCATTATCCCACTTGTTGACAGGAAGGAGGATAAATTTTTCAAAAATTGACCATGCATCAGGAATGGTGTTCATCAGACTATTGTCTATCAGATACCACAATTCGGAGTCATTTTGCTGCTTTTGTTCCAATACTGAAAATATGATGGCTCCGCTTTCGCCGACGGTGTATTTTCCAAATTCCGTATAGATATCCGGCTCATCTATACCTTCTTCTACACAGACTTCCTTGATATTGGTGATGAGTTCGCTGATCATATACTTATAATCATATTCAAATCCGAGATTATTTCGGATAGGCAATCCACCGCCCAGATTGATTGAATCGAGTGTAGGGCATATTTTTTTAAGTTCAGCAAATAGCTTTAAAGCCTTTCTGAATTCTCCCCAATAATAAAGATTGTCTTTGATGCCGGAGTCCACAAAAAAGTGCAGCATTTTGAGTTTAACTCTTTTTTTCTTGGCAATTTTTGTCTTATAATAGTCTATGATTTCAGCACTGCGAATGCCCAATCGCGATGTGTAGTAGGCCGATTGCGGCTCTTCGTTGATGGCCATCCTTATGCCGATAGTAAGGTCTTTTTTTGTTTTGCTGTAAAATCTATCTAATTCGTACTTACTATCCATGACAGGAATGACGTTTTCATATCCATCTTCGATCAGTTCGATGATTTTGTTGAGATAGTCTTCCGTCTTGTGCCCGTTTTGGATCAAAATGGTTTTTTTATTGATTTTTCCTTTATCGTGGAGGATTCTGATGATATCAATATCAAAGGATGATGATGTTTCGAGATGAACATTATGATCCAGTGCCTCTTCGATGACATGCGAAAAGTGACAGCACTTGGTGCAGTAACAATAATGATACTCACCTTTATAGTTATTGGCCTTCATGGCCTTGTTGAAAAAATTTTTTGCTTTTTTTATCTGATCACCTATTCTTGGTAAATATGTAAGTCGGAAAGGAGTTCCGTATTTTTCTATGAGGTATTTGAGGGAAATTCCATGAAAAGTCAGGTTTCCCTGATTGAGATCAAACCCTTCCTGTGGAAAATAATATGTCTGATTAATGAGTTGAAAATAGGTATTTTTCATTTAAGGGCATAAAGTTGGTTTTTGATGAAAAATATAACTATTTAGGAATGCTCAAATTTTAATGAAAATGTTAATTAGTGTAATTTGAAAGCATATCTCTAAATAGCTACCAAAAATTTAAAAAACGGATACAAAGAAACGATTATTCTACCTTTTATTATATAATTCCACCTTAAATATTCAAGGTTATTTTTTTATTTAACCCTAATCTAAAATTCATCTTTGTGTACTCCCAAACCAAAAAGAGCATAATCATAGTAAACGGGATCTGATGGCCTCATCATCCGCAGATGCGAAGTGATCTCTTCTACAGTAATCCAGTCCAATGAACGCCTTGTAAGCAAACCAAAGTTTCTTGCATATTTGTCCACATGAACATCGAGTGGAATCATAAGTCCGGACATCGGAATGGAGTCCCACAATCCGAAATCTACTTTTTGGTCATCTTTTCGCACCATCCACCTAAGAAACATATTGAGTCTCTTACAAGCCGAATTTTTATGGGGTGATGCTATGTGTTTTTTTGTTCTGGCTGGCGCAAATTCATTATTAAACACCAAATCGTAGAACTGTGTCAGGGCATTTTTCTGATTGTAAGGTTCTGACTCCTGAGAATAAAAAGCCTGCTCTAAACTTTCATTGGACCGATAATATATCTGAAGGAATTCGATAAGAAAAAGCAGGTCTGTGCTCTGAAAGGTCCTGTGTTTGAACCCGATCATTTTTTTTCTTTCCGCCTCACTATGATGCACGATGAAATCGTATGGCTGATCATCCATCAGTGTTATAATTTCGCGTGCTTTGGTGATGATCGTTTTTCGGTTGCCCCATGCCAGAATAGCGCTAAAGAAACCGGCAATCTCTATATCCTGTTTTTTGGAAAAACAGTGCGGAACACTTATCGGGTCTAATTCGATAAAATCAAGACAATTGAACCTGACTGCTAAATAGTCAAGACGATCTCTTAATCTTTGATAGTCGATGGTGTCGCTTTCAGACATCTTGCTTCAGCAATGGTCTTACTTTAAAGTCTGTTTGATCTCAATGATATCATACCCTTCTATTATGTCACCAACTCTGATATCATTAAAATTTTTGATAGTCACGCCGCATTCAAGGCCGTTTTTGACTTCTTTTGCGTCTTCTTTATACCTCTTGAGTGAAGATAACTCACCTTGGGCACCTTCCTTGATTGGGAAAATAACGATGCCGTCTCTGATGACCCGTATGAAAGTATTGCGAGTGATTTTACCTTCAGTAACATAACATCCTGCAATGGTTCCGATTTTGGACATTGTATAAGTTTCGCGAACTTCCACTTGAGCCACAATTTTTTCTTCTTTTGTAGGCTCAAGCATTCCTTCCATAGCAGACTTAATTTCTTCTATGGCCTCGTATATGATAGAGTATGTTTTGATCTGAACCCCTTCTCTTTCAGCTATAGCACGTGCATTGGCAGATGGTCTTACCTGGAATCCTATGATGATAGCATCAGACGCTGAAGCGAGCAATACATCAGATTCAGCGATAGCACCTACTGCTTTATGGATGACATTTACCTGTATGGTTTCTACGGAAAGTTTGATCAATGAGTCCGCCAATGCTTCTATAGAACCATCCACATCACCTTTGACGATAAGATTCAACTCTTTAAATGTTCCTAATGCAAGACGGCGTCCGATTTCGTCGAGAGAAATACGCTTACTTGCTCGGTTACTTTGTTCTCTTTCTATTTGGGCTCTTTTGGCAGCAAGTTGTCTTGCTTCCTGATCGGAACCCATTACTTTGAATTTCTCTCCAGCCTGAGGTGCTCCGCTGAGACCTAAAATCAGCGTTGGAGTGGATGGACCTGCTTTTTTGACTTTTTTACCGAGTTCATTGAACATGGCTTTGATTTTGCCGGAGTAAGGTCCTGCTACCAATGAGTCTCCTATTTCTACTGTTCCATTTTGGACCAGAATTTTTGTGACATATCCTTTTCCTTTATCCAATGAAGCCTCGATGACTGTCCCCAATCCCGGTCTTTCCGGATTGGATTTAAGTTCCAGGACTTCAGCTTCCAATAGAATTTTTTCCAACAGTTTGTCTATGTGCAGACCTTGTTTTGCCGAAATGTCCTGAGATTGATAAGTACCACCCCAATCTTCGACAAGCAAATTCATGGATGCAAGTTCCTGCTTTATTCTTTCAGGATCTGCTCCGGCTTTATCTATTTTATTGATTGCAAAAATCATAGGGACACCGGCAGCCTGAGCATGACTTATTGCTTCTTTTGTCTGAGGCATGATGTGATCATCAGCGGCTACAATGATTACTGCTATGTCTGTTACTTTGGCCCCTCTGGCACGCATCGCTGTAAAGGCTTCGTGTCCCGGAGTATCCAGAAATGTGATTTTCTTAAGATCGGGGCCTACTTTTACTTCATAAGCTCCGATATGTTGTGTTATTCCTCCAGCTTCTCCACCAGCCACATTGGCTGACCTGATGTAGTCGAGTAATGATGTTTTACCATGATCTACGTGCCCCATTACGGTCACTATCGGTGCTCGCGGAATGGAGTCATCACCAAAGTCTTCTTCCGTGGTATCGTCTTCACTTATCTCTTCAGCACTTATGAACTCTACTTCATGCCCAAATTCTCCCGCTACCAACTCTATAATTTCAGCATCTAAGCGTTGATTGATAGAAACTATGATACCAAGACTCAGGCATGTTGTGATCACTTGAGATACAGGCACATCCAGCAATCCTGCTAACTCAGATACAGATACAAATTCCGTAAGTTTGAGTTTAGTGTCTACATTTTCAATATCTAATTGTTCCTGTTTTTCGCGTTTGACATCTCTGTTGTCACGTCTTATTTTTTGTCTTTTGTTTTTGCCACCGACATTCAATCTTTCCATTGTCGCCTTGATCTTCTCGTCAATTTCTTTTTGAGAAACTTCTTTGACTTCTTCTTTTGGCTGCGGACCTTTGCCGCCAACAGGTTTTTTATTGGGATCTCCTGAAGGCCTTTGGTCGCTCATACCGGTACCAGCGATTTTTTTTCTTTTTCTTTTCCTTTTTTGGCCATCAGATATGGAACTTCCTTGCTGTTGAGTTCCGGATTTCTGCTGATCAGATGGTTGTCCGTTTGGTTTTTCGGAAGGTTTAGGCTTGGTTGAACTATCCAGTTTGCTGGTGTCAATTTTGCCCATTATCTTGAGTCCTTTGAGCTGAGGTGTCTTTGCTCTTAAAAAATCTTCTTCTTGAGCCACCTGAGTACTTTTTTCAACGATTTCAGCAGGTTTTTCGACAATGGTTTCAACTGGCTTTTCTTCTTTTGCCTCTATCGGCTTGATATCTTCTTTTTCTTTTGGCTCTTCTTGCTTTTGTTTTGGTTTTTCGAGGTCAATTTTACCCATGACCTTGAGCCCCGGTAATTCTGGTGTTGTGGTTTTTAATATTTCATCAACTTGAACTGGATCTTCCACCTTTGGAGTTTCTTCAACAACTGGCGGAGCAGCTTGCGGAGGTGTACTTGGCGCAGAAGGTGTAGGTACAGGAGTAGCAACAGGTGATGCAGAAGGCTTGTCAATTCCAAATTTAGGAATAGAGAAAAGTGGCTTAGCAGGAGCTTTTTCATCTGTATGCTTATGATCACCTCCTGGTCGGTTACCTATGATGATTTTATCAGCCTTCTCTTTTTCAGCCATAGATGATCTGAATTCCTTGAGGAGCAGATCATGCACTTCCTCAGAAATCATAGATGTCGGCTTGTTTTCAATGATATGCCCTTTAGTAGCAAGAAAATCTACTATGGTACCGACACCTACGTTCAGCTCTTTTGCTATTTTAAATAATCTTTCTGCCATCGGCGAACTAAAATATTTTTACTTTTATTGATCCACTATATATGCATCAATTATTCTTCAAACTCAGATGCCAGAATGCTTAGCACATCGTCTATTGTTTCTTCTTCAAGGTCTGATCTTCTGATCAGTTCTTCTCTGTTTAAAGCCAATACACTCTTTGCCGTATCGCATCCTATATTTTTCAGGGCATCTATTACCCAGCTTTCTATTTCATCAGAAAACTCGTCAAGATCTACATCTTCGATTTCCTGATCATCTGTATCTCTAAATACATCAATCTCATATCCTGTGAGCTTACTGGCCAGCTTTATATTGCTTCCACCTTTGCCTATAGCCAGTGAAACCTGATCTGGTTTCAGGTAGACTGATGCTCTGAGTGCGGCCTCATCCAGAGAGATACTTGTCACCTTTGCCGGAGTCAGCGATCTCTGTATATATAATGAAGTGTTGTTAGTATAATTTACGATGTCAATGTTTTCATTGCGCAATTCTCTGACGATGCCATGTATCCTTGAGCCCTTCATACCTACACAAGCTCCAACAGGATCTATTCTGTCATCATATGATTCTACAGCAACTTTGGCTCTTTCTCCTGGCATTCTTACTATTTTTTTGATAGTGATCAGTCCGTCTTCAATCTCAGGAACTTCCTGTTCCATCATCTTTTCGAGGAAGGTATTGTCTGTCCTGGACAACATCACCATAGGAGAACCATTGCGCATTTCTACTCTCTTGATCACTCCGCGCACCATGTCCCCTTTTCTGAAGAAGTCACCTTTGATCATTTCGAGTTTTGGCAATACAAGTTCATATTGTGTAGCGTCATCCAATACTAAAACTTCTTTTTTCAATACCTGACTTACCTCAGCCACTACAAGATCACCGACCCTGTCCATATAACGTTTGTAAACATCGTCTTTCTCAAGGTCCATGATTCTGGATATCAATGTCTGTCGTGCGGCCATGATGGATCTCCTTCCGAAGTCTTCGAGTGTCAATTGCTGATAGCATTCTTCACCCACTTCATAAGCTTCATCAATGGCTTTTGCCTCAGTATATGATATCTGACTCAATTCGTCAGTTACTTCGCCATCGGGTACTATCACCCGCACGCGCCACATTTCAAGGTCACCGTTCTGTGTATTGACGATGACATCGAAATTATCATCAGAACCATACTTTTTTCTGATCAATGTCCTGAAAACATCTTCCAATACACGGACCATAGTAGGTCTGTCTATATTTTTGCCTTCTTTAAATTCGGAAAAGGATTCTACTAAATTCATTAATTAAAACTTATTTTAATTCTTGATTCAATTATGTCTTTAAATTTTATTTGCTCTGTTATCGTTACTTTTTTGTTCTTTTTACCTTCCTTGACTTTTGTATCATACGTGACATGGATGATATCATCTGTCACTGCGGAAAGTAAGCCTTTTACCTGATTGCCGCCACTGCATTTGATTTCAATGATTCTTCCTATATTTTTCAGGTATTGTCTCAGAAATTTCAAAGGGCTTCCTACTCCGGCAGAAGAAACTTCAAGGATGTAATTATCGCCAAATGATTTTTTCTCATCAAATATTGCTTCTAACCATCTGCTGAGTTTCTGACATTTCAAAAAACTCACTCCTTCATCACTGTCCAGAAAAATTTCAATTTTATTGGATTTTATCTTACACTCTATGAGATACAAGTCTGACAACCCAAGTTCTGTCAGTCCCTGATTTATTAATTGGTCTATCTCCGGTAGTTGCATAACATTACATCAATAAAAAAGGGAACTTTCTGTCCCCTTTTCACTCTTTCTTTAAAATGTGCCGCAAATGTACAAACTTTTTCTCATAAGTGCGCGCAAAATTTTATTATTTCCTAATTTTCATCATCATAATACAATATGTAGTACTTTCTCCCATCATTATCGGTTCCCTTTTCGATCTTATTTTTATCTCCGTGGACATAGATATGAAAGTTTTTATCTAATTTTATCACACTTTTAAAAACTCTGGATTGTTTTTTGACGGCATAGTCCGAAATATCAAATTCATCAAACAAGGTGGCATTTTTAAGATTTTGATATTCTCCTTTGTAGTCTTTGAAAGCATCTACCACTTTGTCATCTTTAAATACTTTTTTTTCATATTCCATAGAATCAAACTTTTCATTGTTCTTGAAATATTCAAAAGATCTGCTCATGGTTGCTGCTTCTTCAGCTTTACCTGTATCAAATTCT
This sequence comes from Saprospiraceae bacterium, assembly GCA_016713025.1. Classification (NCBI taxonomy): domain Bacteria; kingdom Pseudomonadati; phylum Bacteroidota; class Saprospiria; order Saprospirales; family Saprospiraceae; species Saprospiraceae bacterium. Next base: position 3,481,683 of record JADJPZ010000004.1, read on the forward strand.
GACGGCATTCTCTCGCGAATAAAGTTCTTTGTGACCTGAATATAATTTTTTGTCATGTGGTAATCATCCTTTGCCGGTGTAATCATTAGAAATTCCTCTCTCCAATACCGGGCTTCTTTATATCTGTTGCTATGATCAATATTGCATATCTTAAATCCCTCATCTCTGTCATTATTGAATATGATACAGCCTTTATCCAGCTTGTCTGTTGGTATGCCTGAGTCTGTGTGAAGCGTAAAGCCTTCCTTTTTATTCTGAAGCTGGAAGTAATTTTCTTTGTTTTCAGATTTAAATATTACAACTGCTTCGATAAGCTCATCATCTATCAGAATATTTGAACAATAGGCAATATACAGCTCACCTGATTTGATGTTGGGATGTTTTGATTTTTCATACAGATGCCGGGCAATTTTTACGGATTGTTCATGAAGGCATGTAGGGTCATCAAAAATATTAGCTGCAAAATTGTACACAGGATTTAATTCGATCTCACCGGTAGGGAAAGAAAATCTGTAAAATTCCGGATCTTTGTAATGACTGAAAAAATAGTTGAGCAATTTGTTTTATAATTCCCGGTCTCCGATTGATAAGGGTCCGGGGCTGTATATAATATCTTCGCCTTCGTTGTGGTTTCCTATGATGTGGGCGATGATGCCGTATAGTGCCGATTGGGAATAATTGATCATATAATTGGAAATAGTTATTAAAATGAAGGAGTAAAGGTAATTCTATTTTGAATTACTTCTCATAATGTGTGCATAAACACTCTGGCACCCCTAAATCAGAATAATTAATGTGGGTGAAGAGTTGATGAGATACTGTGGCAAACCTGGAGTATACTGATTCTCAGGTGGTGAGAATGCTTGGGTTTGGTTGAGATAAGAATACCCTGAAACATTTATTATTAATAGTAAGAAAAGATTTCAGGAGGAATTTTTTGCCCTAAATAAAAAACCTCTGACACATGATCATTCGATGTGACAGAGGCTTTTCTGGGATGTAATTCGTTTTGCTTACAAACTTCTGCTGTACTCCAATACCCTGTTTATACTTTTTGCAGAAGGGCTGAAACGTACATCTGGCAAAGATTGTTTTGCTTCGAGCAATTCATGATAGGTTTCCAGCAAAGTGCTGTCATCTTCCATTGCAAACTCCATCTCGAGCCGCGTGAAGAGATCAACCTCTCTAAAAATGAATTGAATAACTTGGTTCTCAGTGTAGGCGTGTATCATGCAATAGGGTTTAATATAAAATAAATTTTCCTGTCAAAAAAATTAAACTGCGAAAAAAATGAACTTCAATCACAAGATCAGATCTCAACTTATGTTTTTCAGCAATTAAATTCTTTATATGTATTATAACAACGAAAATTGTTTTTTTATTGTGGGAAGTATAATTTTATTTTACTTTATACCATGTCTGAGTTCGCCCAAAAAGAGAAACACCAACATATCCTCTGACTTTCAGCTTTTCAGTACCGTCAAATTCAATCTTGCAATTGTACTCTTTACCTGTTTTAGGGTCGAGGATAGTGCCACCTTCCCATATTTTACCTGATTCTTTCATGCCCCAAAGTATGTCGAGGCCAACAAGGTCTTTTCCCTTCTTGTCTCCTTTGCAGGCATCACATTTTTTAATAGTTGCACCTGCCAGCAACTTTATTACCTTTGCTTTTAAGACACCACCTGATTCAGAAATTTCGATATGCGATTTTTCTTTACCATCGGTATCGTCCAGATTTTTCCATATTCCTACAGGTGATTGACCATATAGAATACCATTCAGAGCTAAAAAAGCTATTAAAATTAAATTTCTCATTTGAATATTATTTAGTTTAAGTAATAATTTGATAAATGTTTAATTTATTGTGCCAAAGTTACAAAAAATATTTTTAAATCCGAAATAAATTGGTGTCAAAGAATGTATGCCAAAGATAATTATTTTTTGAGTAAAGATGATGATGCTGATATATTTGGCTGAAATAAAAATTATGTCTTCATTGTATTCAAAATTAAAGTATTAGATAAGCCATTTCTCCTAAACCGGTTTAGTTTAATTTGAGTATCATGATCAGGATATGATCAATTTTATCAGATTCTGCCTGTTTCTACTTTGTCACCTTCAAAAATCAAAGTCAATTACACTTTCACCAAAATGTTATAGACCCGATAAATGTATTGGTTATTTGGGGTCACAACTGTTGGGTTAACCCAACAGTTTCCAATCAACCAGAAAGTCCGGGTAATTTAACAAAGTACAACTATTCACAATGCATTTTATAGAAGTGGTGCTAATACTCTTCCATTTCTCTTGGATGCCAAAAGTATTTATCCATGTTTATTATTTTATGGTTTACTACTTCTACGCCTTCACTATTCAATCGTTCCTCCATCAAGGTAGGTGTGTCAAAGTGCAGTCTCCCCGACAATTCGCCCAGTCGATTCACCACTCTATGAGCTGGAATGATATCGTCGGCAGAATGGCAATGATTCAATGCCCAACCCACCATTCTGGCTGAACCCAAAGCCAAAAAATCTGCAATGGCTCCATAAGTGCTGACACGTCCGTAAGGTATCATAGATGTGACATCATACACTTTCTGAAAATAGTGATCTGATACTATATCTTTGTAAGTCATATTTACCTTTTTAATGATGGAGACTAGTTACTTTTGCGCAAAATTAATATTTGCTGAGGATGAATGTGAAAATTAGCCATGTAAATAATCTCACAGATGCCAGGTATTTTGCAGCGGCAGGAGTTAGATTTCTCGGATTCTGCTGTAATCCCGGGGCATCACAATATTGCTCCGTATCCAGAATAAGTGAAATCTGTCAATGGATCGAGGGACCGGAGTTTGTTTTGGAGTTTGATGGCTGGCAGTCTGAGCAGGAAATTGATACCATCCTTTCGTCTGTGACTGTTCAGGCTGTACATTTTGGAGCATTTTCTACATATCAATCATCCTTCGGTATCCCGGTTTTTAAAGATTTTATTTTTGAAAATATTGATGATGCCGATTTTACACAGGTTGATTTTCCTGTAATAAGATCTGATAAGGAATTTTCAAGTTTTCTGGACGCAGAACTCGATATTATCAACCAAAGAATAGCAGACAAAGTATTTTATTTGGACATTCCGTTTGAAGTCAGAGATCTGGACCGAATGATTTCGACTTTTCCCACTGCCGGCCTGGTGCTGAGAGGTGGTGCAGAAGAAAAAACCGGCTTTAAATCTTTTGAACAGCTGGATTCTATTTTTGAAGCTTTAGAATTGGTATAAAAAGTGCATCATCAAAGCTTTTTTAATCGCTTCAAAAGAGATGTTCGTGACATTTCTATACCCAACAGATTTAATTATCCCTTTTCTTATCAGCCACATCCTTTGGCAGTAGCTGCTGCAGAAGAACTAATGGAGAAGCTGGATCAACTTAAAGATCACGATTTTGGCTTGAAAGGCAGTGACGAAGGACTTGGTAAAATGTTTGGTGTGCTGGTGGTCACAGATTTATCAGGCAACATCGGATATTTATCTGCATTTTCAGGTAAGCTTAATGGTGGAAATCATTATGAGGGTTTTGTCCCACCGGTATTTGATACACTGGATAAAAATGGTTTTTACAGAGTTGGAGAAGAAGCAATCAACAAAGTCAACCGGACAATTTCAGCATTGGAATCTGATGAAAAGTATATCCATTTAATAAGTACTTTGGATCAAATATCTCAGGAAGCTGACATTGAATTAAGGACTATGAAATCCGACTTCAATACATCAAAAAAAGAAAGGCATCTGCTACGGCAACATTTATCGGAGTCAAAGAGTGATAATGATAAAACGACTTTGGAAAATTTGGAGCATGAAAGCATAAGGCAGCATTATCTGATGAAGGATAGAAAAAAGTACTGGAGAAAATCTATTGCAGAACTGATTGAAAGGATTGGGCTATTTGAAGATAAAATATCCTTACTTAAAGACAAAAGAAAGGCTATGTCTGCAGCTTTACAACAAAAATTGTTTGAGGCTTATTCTTTCTGCAACATAGAAGGATGCAGTAAAAATCTCTTTCAAATTTTTGACATCACTGAAGATGCTACACCACCATCAGGTGCCGGCGAATGTGCAGCACCAAAACTGCTACAATATGCATTTTTACATGGATACAAACCTGTCACTATGGCTGAATTTTGGTGGGGAAAATCGCCATCATCAGAAATCAGAAAACACCAACACTTTTATCCTGCATGCAATAGCAAATGTAAACCCATTTTAGGCCATATGCTGCACGGCATGGAAATTGATCCGAATCCGATGCTATCAGAAAAGGATGTACATCCTGACTTTGATATACTGTACGAAGACCAACATCTTGTGGTAATCAATAAATCAGCAGATTTTTTATCTGTTCCCGGAAAGCAAGACCTAAAATCAGTATTTTCATTAATAAAAATAAAATACCCTGAAGCCACCGGTCCGCTCATGGTACATCGGTTGGACATGTCCACTTCCGGTATCCTGCTTATAGCAAAAAGCACAGAAGTATACCGTGACCTTCAACAACAGTTTATCACCCGTAAGATTTCAAAAAGGTATATCGCAATACTGGACGGCATCCTGAATGATGAAAGCGGTTCCGTCGACTTACCATTGAGAGTAGACCTGGATGACAGACCAAGACAACTGGTATGTTATGACTATGGAAAACCGGCAAGTACAAAGTGGAAAGTCATCAGCAGGGATCAAAATTCTACCAGAATCTACTTTTATCCCCTCACGGGAAGGACACATCAGCTACGTATTCATGCTGCTCACCAACAGGGATTAAATATACCCATAAAGGGAGATGACCTCTATGGCAAACGCGAAAAACGATTGTACCTTCATGCCGATCAGCTAACATTTGTGCACCCTGTGACAAAAAAAGTAATTACTGTCAACTGTCCGGCAGAGTTTTAGAATGTTTGCTCATTTATCAGAGATCTGTCGCATCCTTCGGCCGTTTTTCTATATTCCAGATAAATCCTTTCACCTTAATGGCTTCATGATCTGTTTTTTTCATGGGTAGAACTTTGGATTTAGGCTCGACATAGTTTTTTATATCTGTGATCTTATTGTCAGTGAGCAGGAATGTCATATTTGATGCTTCAGTGGTGTTCACACCGATATAAGCTTTGTCATCATCCGTCATATAGTACACAATTTGGGCATCTCCATTGACGTCCATTAGGTATATCTTACTTTCTTCAAATAATGCCAGAAGATATCGACCCCTGATCTGATTAAAAAATATCAGGTCAGCACTATTGATGATAGTGGCGCCAGCAGAGACAATAAGGCGATCCACTTTATTGTTTTTCAGTAGGATATGTATGGTGTCTCCGGCTATCTGGGAGCTGTCCGACCACACAAACGGCAGATGATGCAGCGTAAATAAAGAATCTCGCTTATTGTACACCAAAGAATCACAAACTGCCTGCATATCTGATTTAAATATCCTTACATCATTGTCCCCTTCAAAATAGTCCAAAGTATCCATGATGCCTGTAAATATCGTATCGGTCACTGATGCCGTCAACAACGTATCTATGCTTGTTGATGTAGTATCTAAGGCCACTTCATTTTTTTTATCTGTGATCTCATCTGTGTCGTCGTCCTTGTTTTGGGCTTTTGATTTGGATTTTTGGGCTTTGCGGGCAGCATCTTTATCAGGAAGGATGATGCGCTCTCTGATGACTCTGAACCCACGCAAAGTATCAGCTTTCATAAAGAGTGAGTCATTGTCTATCTGCGAAATAAATAGTGGCCTTCCCTTGTCATTGGTGGCCTTCATAAAATTTTGATCACCCTGATAGAGCACATGATCAGCTATGATGGTTGTTTTCGCAGAGGTATCCCTCCATATTACATTGCCATCAGCTTTTCCATATTTTATTGTCTTGTCATAGTCCATTGTATCTGCCTCTATGATGGAAGGTGGATCACTGACAAAAGACCTGCCCTGAACATTAAATTTCTCCGTTTTTTTATCATAATACACTATTTCACCCTTGACTTGATTTTTTTCACCGGTGTAAATCGCATTTTTGACAAGCCGAAATATTTCATTTTTTTTATCATAAAATATTGTTTTAGCATATGCAGTATCTTTTTCAGATATATATTCACTCTGAATCGTATCGCTGGATAAGGTCACATGGTCAAGGGCGTTGTTGTAAGTTATGGTATCTGATTTTGCCTGAGTTTTTCCTTCCAGATATTGGGCATTTCCGACAAATTGGCCGTTTTTATCATCAAGGTCAAACCAGCCTGTTTGACTGAAAATATTGCTTGAATCACTGACTATCTGCGTCGGAGCAAGAAATGTGGCTACCTGATCGTCCGTATTATACCTTATGGAGTCAGTGGTAAGTTCAAAATCTTCACCATTGACCTTTACATTGTTGTAAAACCATGCAGTTTTATCTTTTAGATTGTACTTTCCGCTTTTGCTGATTAGCGTAGAGGAGCCATCTACAAGCCGTGCATTTTTACTGTAAGTGGCTATCTTTTCATCCACCTTATAGATGAGTTGAGTGGTGTATAGTTTTTTGGTTGATCCGTTTTCCAGTATGATATTTCCAAAAAGATATGTGACCAGTAAATCTCCGTCATATCTCAATGAATCACAAAATATCTTGATAGTGTCATTTTGCATCATGACCACGTTGTACTTCATGACCAATTGAGTGCCGCGCAATATTGCCGAATCACAATACATAAATGTACCGGAATGATAGAGTTTTACATCGCCATTGAGATATTGGATAGGCGGATCTGTAGTAGCATCTATGATCTGACTATTTTCACTGTGTATGGTGATACTCTTTCCTTTTTGTCCTGATATATGACTTGCTATTGTGGTAAGTAACCCAATAATGAAAAGCAGATTTTTGATTTTATTGATTTTGATCATCGTCTTTGATAGATCGCAAATTTTATTTGAGGGCAAAGATATGATTTTGAAAGCTATACCATGTCCCAAATGCTGTTTTTAGCAAATTTATAACGATTGTTGTTTTAGGGCAAGCCCAAATAAGTGGTACAATTCACGTTATTGAGTTACATCATTTCAAAGTGAATGAAGCTATTTATAGTGAACATAAAATATACTGCAAAAAACTTCAATCATAATGTATTGTAAATTAAATAATTATGATTATAAATTTTGCAATCAATTTTCTGTTTGGTATAAGGTTTTGGTCATTTTGCGTCAAAAATCATAATGTTAAAGATTTTTAAATAAATAACTATTTCTGTCCACTTTTCGTTTTCATAATATAATCATTAAAAAATGAACCGATCATCGCTGGTTTTATATTTATGTCTGGTCTCTTTCTCATTATGGAGTCAGACTGTACCCGTTCAGGGAGGGACAGAAACTAAAATTACCCTTGAAGGCAAAGTATATCCTGCCCTGGTCACAGAAGACGGAGACACTTTGATCCTGGTGGATTTGGATAATGTGAGCATCACAGCCTTAAGAACATTTGCCAATGACGAAGAATACCGAAAATATCAGCGATTCAGAAATTATGCCGCTAAAGTATATCCTTATGCAAAAGAAGCTATCAGGATATTCAGAGAACTGGAATATGCTTCACAACACATGTCCAAAAAGGAACAAAAGAAAAGAATCTCCGAACTGGAAGTAGAATTAACCAAAGAATTTGAAGAACCTCTGAAAAACCTGACCAAGCTTCAAGGAAAAATTATGATCAAAATGATAGAAAAAGAGACCGGAAAGCCTATCTACCATCTCATCAAAGATCTGAAAGGTGGTTTTAAAGCTTTCTACTGGAATATGTTTTCAAAATTATACAGTTACGACCTCAAAGAAGGATATAATAAAGGTCAATATCCCATCCTGGATGCCGTACTTCAGGATTTTGACGTATCTTACCGCATCGAAAATGAAACCAGTCTGAAATATGTCAAACTCAACAGAAAAACCGATAAAAAGTAACATTCGTATAGGATGGGAAAGCCCGTCAAATATTGCACTCATCAAATATTGGGGGAAATATGGAAAGCAACTACCAAGAAACCCTTCAGTTAGTTTTACACTTCATACAGCAGCTACGCGAACATTTGTCACATGGTCTCCCGATAAAAACTTGGAGCAACCTGAAGTCACACTCCTATTTGAAGGAAGTCAAAAAGAATCATTCAGGCTGCGCATGGCCAATTTTATAGAAAGTGTCACAGATAAATATTTTCCATCGTTAAGACAAGGGCATATCCAGATAGAAACAAGCAATTCTTTTCCGCATAGCAGTGGTATTGCATCATCAGCATCTGCCATGTCTGCTATTGCTTTATGTCTCTGTGACTTGGAAAATACCATTTCAGGCAACCCAACATTTGATGATGTATTTTATCGGAAAGCATCTTATATAGCCAGGCTGGGTAGTGGAAGCGCCTGCAGGTCTGTATATCCACTTATGGCTGTTTGGGGTCAGGATTCATCTGTCAATGAGTCTTCAGAAGAATGGGCAGTAGGTATAGGAGCTGAAATACATCCTGTATTTCATACTTTTCATGACGACATACTCATCATCAGCCCAAATGAAAAAAGTGTATCATCTACAGCAGGACATCAATTGATGGAAAATAATCCTTATGCACCTGCGAGATACACTCAGGCAGCTCAAAGACTTTCACAATTGCTGACGGCACTCAGAGATGGAGATATCGAAACTTTTGGCAAGATCACTGAAGACGAGGCATTGACATTACATGCTTTGATGATGTGCTCCGACCCATCTTATATACTGATGGAAGAAGGTTCTCTATCCGTCATCAATAAAATCAGAAAATTCAGAAAAGACACCGGAATTCCGATTTGGTTTACTCTAGATGCAGGTCCCAATGTGCACGTTTTGTATCCTGCAGAATCAGAATCCTCCGTGATGCCATTTATCATCAATGAATTGAAACCACATTGCCATGAAGGTCGAATCATCAGAGACAGGGTGGGCATGGGACCTGTGAAACTGTGTTGAAGATTATTCAGGCTAAGATTATTAAATGTGACAAATATCATCACCTGACATAAGATAAGTCATATAATTTAATATTTTACTTTCGTTAATTTTACACTTTAGAAAGTGTAAAATCAGGGACTTATGACTGAAATAAGTGTTGCACCCTTCAAAGAGCCTGCTCAAACTCAGATGATGAACCGGCTTTGGGAATATCAATTGGAAAATGGCTACATATCTGACGAAAATATTTCAAAACTTGCAAAAACGTATCGCCTGTCGGAAATTGAGGTAGAAGGGGTCGTATCCTTTTATCATTTTTTCCATAGAAAGCCCACAGGCAAATACACCATCTATGTCAATGACAGTATTGTGGCTGAACACAGTGGATACAAAAGGATCATCGAAACATTTGAAAGAGAGACCGGGGCTGCTATCGGGTCTGTGGACAGGACGGGAACATTCGGTATATTCAAAACTCCATGTATCGGACTCAGTGATCATGAACCATCGGCACTGATCAATTTTTATCCATTCACCCATCTCAATACCATGAAGGTGAAGGATATCATTGCCAGACTAAAAAACGGGGTAGATGTGAAAAGCATATGTGATCATCCTGATGACCATATCAGATATACACCGGCTGAAGATAAATCACTGTTTTTCAGAAAGTTTGAACCAGGATCTGCCCTTAAAAAATGTGAAAAAATAAGTCATGCAGGAATCTTGGATGTTCTGAAGACTTCTGAACTTGCAGGTCGTGGTGGTGCATACTTTCCTACATGGAGAAAATGGCAGGCAGCACAATCACAACCAGCGATGCCAAAATATGTAGTCTGCAATGCAGATGAAGGCGAACCTGGTACTTTTAAAGACAGAGTTTTGATGAATGCCTGTCCTGAAACCCTGATAGAAGGGATGATCATCTGCGGATATACTATTGGAGCCAATCATGGTATCATCTATCTGCGCGGAGAGTACAGATGGCTTCTGCATAAACTGGAAGATGCTATAAAAAAATATGAAGAATATGGTCTTCTCGGTAAAAACTGTGCCCATATTAAGGGGTTTAACTTTGACATCAGGGTTCAGATGGGAGCGGGCTCTTATGTGTGTGGTGAAGAAACGGCATTATTGGAGTCAATGGAAGGTAAACGTGGCGAACCAAGGACTAAATGGTTCTTCCCGGTCGAAAAAGGGTACTTGCAGAAACCTACCGTTGTCAACAATGTGGAGACCTTCTGTGCCGTAACCCACATCATAGATATAGGTATAGATGAGTATATGAAACTTGGTATTCCTGGCTCTCCGGGTACCAAACTTGTCAGTGTGTCCGGTGACTGCAGATTGCCGGGTATCTACGAGATAGAATGGGGTATGACAGTGGCAGAACTTCTGGAACTTTGTCAGGCAGAGGACCCACACTATATACAGGTGAGCGGCCCATCCGGTGAATGTATTTCCATCAAGGAAAAATACAGAAGGATATCGATGCTGGACCTGATGGCCAGAAAAGATATCAGATGTGGTGGCTCATTTATGATATTCAACAGTCAGAGAGACCTTGTCAAGATACTGATCAATTACTCTGAGTTTTTCAAGCAGGAATCCTGTGGCATTTGTACGCCCTGCAGGGCCGGAAATTTTATTATTCAGCGTAAGCTGGAGAGACTGGATCATGGCCTTGCTATCAATGAAGACCTCAAAGAGTTGAAAACCTGGGGAGAGATCATGCGTAAAACCAGCAGGTGCGGACTAGGTAAAACAGCACCCAACAGCCTCATCAACAGTATAGATAAATTTAAGGATTATTTCAAAGGTAAATTAGACAAAGAGTATAATGGTCATAGCCTGAAATTTGACATGGAAGCAGCCACCCGCGAATATGAAAATTATAAAAAATAAGAAAAAATGGCAAAATTAGTCAATGTACAGATAGATGGTAAAAATATACAGGCGGAGGAAGGTAAAAACCTCATGATTGTAGCCCGCGAAAACGGCATATTTATTCCATCTTTATGTTATTATGAACACATAGAACCACCGCTCGGAAGTTGCAGGGTCTGTACCTGTAATATCAACGGCAAATATGGTCCCGCCTGTACTGAAAAAGTGTCAGAAGGTCTTGTAGTGGAAGTCAATAAGGAAGAACTCAATGATACCCGGAAGGCACTCGTGGAAATGATGTTTGCAGAAGGAAACCACATCTGTCCTGCGTGTGAAAAAAGTGGGCATTGTGATCTCCAGCACATGGGATATGAACTGGGCATTTCTTCCACAAGGTTTCCTCACTTATTCAAAGATCGGGTCATAGATTACAATCCCAGCCGTATCGTAATGGAGCATAACAGGTGTATCAAGTGCCTGAGATGTGTCGTTGAGGTCCTGACTGATGATGGAAAGCGCGTCTTCAATTATGTCAATCGGGGCAACGAAACATATGTGGGTGTGGATTATGAACAGGAGGCTAAGCTAAGTGATGAACAAATACATCATGCTATGAAGATTTGCCCGACAGGTTCTATTATCGTTAGAGGCGAAAGTTTTTCAGAGCCTTTCGGCGAAAGAAAATACGACATGGAGTCTGTTCAGAAAGATCGCAAACCAGAAAAAAAATCTGATGATGTAAGACCACTGGCCAATGAGAAAAAAATTGTAGCCACTGTCTCTCTTGCGGGTTGTTTTGGTTGTCATATGTCATTATTGGATATTGATACTGACTTGCTTGATGTGATAGAATTGGTGTCTTTTGATAAATCACCACTGACTGATATCAAAAAATTTACCAACCGCTGTCATATCGGTCTGGTGGAAGGAGGATGTTGCAATTCTGAAAATATCGAAACACTTCGCCACTTTCGCGAACACTGTGATATCCTTGTAGCGATGGGCGAATGTGCCGTTTGGGGTGGATTGCCTGCGATGCGTAACTCTATACCACTCAGTGAGTGTCTGGAAGAAGCATATCTCAACTGTGTCACCAATGAAACCAATACCAATATAGTACCATATCACGAAGACCTTCCAAAAATTCTCGATAAAGTCTATGGTTGCAATGAGATAGTTAAGATTGATTACTTTATACCCGGCTGTCCTCCTGATGCAAGCCATATATGGAAGGTAGTTAAAAATCTCTTGTGGGGTGAAGATTTCTCCATCCTCTATTCTGAATTTAAATATGATTAAAATCTGAAAAAACATGTCAAGAAAAATCATCATAGATCCGGTCACCCGAGTTGAGGGTCACGGACGCGTCACCATCCATCTGGATGAATATGGACAAGTAAAAGAATCCTTTTTTCACATTGTCGAATTCAGGGGATTTGAAAGATTTATACAAGGTCATCCATATTGGGAAGCTCCGGCACTTGTACAGCGCCTGTGCGGTATCTGTCCGGTGAGCCATCATCTTGCAGCAGCCAAAGCTATAGATCAGATAGTAGGTATTGATCCCGGGGATTTATCTCCTACGGCTACCAAAATAAGAAGACTGATGCACTTTGGTCAGGTATTTCAATCCCACGCGTTACACTTTTTTTATCTGGCTTCTCCTGATCTTGTTTTTGGCATGGATGCTCCTGTCGAAAAGAGGAATGTGGTGGCAGTAGCAGGTGCAGATCGTGATTTGGTGGTACGAGGTATTACTATGCGCAAATTCGGACAGGAAATCATCAAAGCTATTGCAGGTAAAAAGATACATGGCATACTTGCAGTTCCAGGTGGAATTCACAATGCAATGAGTTTGCAGGACAGGGATTATTTTCTGGATGGAAAAGAGATCGAAAACATAGATACCATGATAGCCTGGTCTAAAGAAATGGTCGATTTCATCCATGACTATCACGTTAAAAATAAAAAATTGCTGGATGATTTTGCAGCATTTCCATCCGGACATCTGGGTATGGTCAATGATGAAGGCGCTATGGAACTGTACCACGGACCACTGAGAGCAATAGACCATGAAGGCAATATCACCCTGAATGATGTGCCGACAGATGATTATGAAAAATACTTTTCAGAAGCCGTAGCGCAATGGTCTTATATGAAGTTCCCATACCTTAAAAGGATCGGCAGGGAAAAAGGATGGAACCGTGTAGGCCCGATTGCCAGGATGAATGTGTGCAATTTTATACCTACTCCATTGGCAGAGCAAGCCAGAAAGGAGTACTTTGCTTTTGCCGGTCAAAAGGTTGTCAACAGTACAATGTACTCACACTGGGCCAGACTGATAGAAGTATTGCACTGCGCTGAAGAGATGAAAGTACTGCTTCATGATCCTGATTTGCTCAAAAGTGACCTTGAAAGGAAAGGTAAACCCAGACTCAAAGGTATAGGCATCATAGAAGCGCCACGTGGTACCCTTACACACCATTATGAAGTGGACGAAAAGGGTATGATTACCAAATGTAACCTTATCGTGTCCACCACACATAATAATGATGCCATGAATAATGCTGTCAAGTGGGTAGCTGACCATACTATAAGTCGTAAAGGTACGATCACTGACGGTATGCTCAACCAGGTGGAAGTTGCCATCCGGGCTTATGATCCTTGTCTGAGTTGTGCTACTCAGGCTATGGGTAAGATGGCCTTAAAAGCAGAATTGTATGATCACAACGGACAACTCATCAATGAAAAATATAAAGGCTAAAGATCAACGGTTTCTAATCATAGGAGTAGGCAATATATCGCGAGGTGATGATGCTTTGGGATGGAATTTTGTGTCAGCTTTGGAATCAGTCTATGATTTTGATTTTGAATACAGATACCAGCTTCAGGTAGAAGACAGTGAGATGATCAGTCATTATGATAAAGTAGTGATCATAGATGCATCGCATGAAGATTTGCCCGATGGTTTTGAAATAAAATTATGTCGTCCGGCACCGCATTATTACTTTTCATCTCATGCACAAAAAGCCGACACTATCCTACACCTGACCAATGAAGTGTATGGTGCATTTCCTGAGGTATACACTTTGGCTATCTCAGGATACCAATGGGACCTGGATGAAAAAACAAGTACGCTCGCATCAGAAAATTTTGAAAGGGCACTGGATTATTTTAGAAATGAGTTTATTCCGGCTAAGTTGACAACAAAACCAGTTTGCACTTAGAATCCTTTTATGAAATCAAAACAATTGATCTATCTTTTTGCGATGGATGGCCTGCATGCCCATGACGCCGCAGGCTTCCACGACCATTTTTAAAGCAGCAAATTTTGGATTGGTGGTTTGTCCCGTCACATATCTTTTGTATATCTGCTGGGCGATCACCGCTAGTTTCAGCATGCCGTATGCATAATAAAAGACGCCATTGCCGGGATCTTTACCTGATTCGCTGGCATACTTATGTAAAAATTCTTCTCTCGATGGATTGCCCGGGATAGTTGTCGGACTTAATTTTATACTTTGCAGCCAATCAGGATCGTCGCTGTTCACCCAGTAACCCAGTGAACTGCCCAAATCCATCAGCGGATCGCCGACTGTGCTCATTTCCCAGTCCAGGATGGCTTTGATCCGGAAAGTCTTTTCATCCAGAATGATATTGTCGTATTTGTAATCATTGTGAATGATGGAATGCCCCTGAAGGCAAAGGTATATGTGCTGAAAGCCACGATATAAGCTGTTCAACAGGTTTAACTTCGTCCGTTTTGGCATTCTGATATCTTGATGACCACCCATAAATTTGTCTTTCCGGATAAGTTTTGGAGCCATCACTTTTATCTGCAAATGCAAACTTTTTAGGATCTGAAGCGTGCAGGTGAACAAATTGTGTGCAGAACATGTCAAATATTTCCTTTATTTTTACAGGTTCCGGAAATTTGTCAGAATGAATATCAGCCCTTAGTACCAAACCATCTACATATTGCATGATATAAAAATCACTTCCCAATACCTCATGGTTATCACAAAAGTACAAAGGTTGAGGTACTTTGATATCTTCCGGATACAGGGCTGAAAGAACATGAAATTCTCTGGACATATCATGCCCGGACTTTATATTGGCACCTTTTGGTGGTTTGCGCAATACTAATTGCAATCCCTCTGACCTGATCAGATATGTCAGATTGGAATATCCGCCTGAAAACTGAAATATCTCCGGATTATTTAGTCGGATACCTGCAACTTTTGAAATATATTCCGACAACTTCTCCACATCCAACTCTTCTCCTTTTCTGATATTAGTGATCATGATGCGTTGAGATGATTTGATGAATGAAATGAATTTATATTAAATGTTTTGATGATAAACCAATTGAACTCATTGAACTCATTGAACCATTGAACTCATTGAACTCATTGACCTGATTGACCTGAATGAACTTATTATTTTTTAACGAACTTTTTTAAAATCTCCTTAGCAACCCTTGACTTGTGTACTTCATCGGGGCCATCGTATATGCGCGCTCCTCTTTCGTGCCTGTACCACCATGAAAGTAACGTGTCATCTGTGATACCCAGTGCTCCGTGAACCTGAATAGCTCTGTCCAAAACATGCTGGAGTACATTTGCGACATAAAATTTAATAACAGATATTTCAACCTTTGCATTTTCCTGCCCGAAATGGTCAATTTTTTCAGCGGCATCAAGTACCAACAGTTTTGCTGCATTGATTTCAGCACGGGATTCTGCGATCCAGTTTTGTACGGTTTGTTTTTCTGCCAGCAATTTTCCGGGGGATGTCTGACGTTTGATGGCATATCGGCACATCAGGTCAAAAGCTCTCTCGCAGATACCTATCCATCGCATACAGTGATGTATTCTTCCGGGACCCAGCCTGGTCTGAGCTATGAGATATCCGGCTCCTTCAGCACCAAGGAGATTTGACACATGTGTTTTGCAATCCTCATATTTGATCTGCCCATGAGTGAAATACCCCGAACCCGCTTCACCCATGATGGGTATGTTTCTGACCAGTTGAAATCCCTCTGTTTTGGTGTCGACGATGAGCTGGCTGGTACGCAGATATGGATTGGTATTTTCCGGATCTGTGACCACCATCACTATTGCAAAACTGGCAGAGTCTGCAGCCGTCGTAAACCATTTATGTCCATTGATATGGTAGAATTCACCGGATTTGACAGCCGTGGTACTCAGTAAGAGCGGATTTGATCCGGCATTTTCCGGCTCAGTCATCGAAAAACAACTGGTGATTTTTCCTTCAACCAAGGGTTTAAGATACTTTTCTTTTTGCGCTTCAGTGCCAAAGTCCATCAGGATTTCCATATTGCCGGCATCGGGAGCCTGACAATTGAACACATAATGGCCTATCGGACTTTTACCCAAAATCTCACTGACCTGACCATGCTGTTTGTTGGACAAACCCAGGCCACCGTATTGCTGTGGTATGTGAGGGCACCAAAGGCCCAGTGACTTCACTTCTTCCCGAAATTTATTTAATAGCGGTACTGCATCTTGCCATTCCATGCTGATGATGCTCATTTCAACAGGAAATAATCTTTCTTCAACAAATTTTCTGGTGGCTGCCAGTATTTCATTGAATCTGCTTTCAGCTACGCCTATATTTACCCCTTGTGACATAATATTTGAGATTTTAAATCAAATGTATGATAAAATCGAGTTTTTGCGAAAGAAATAGATTTTGTTTTAACCATAAAACATAAAAAAATTCAAATCCAAACTCGATGTGAAAAAAACATGTATTATTGCTTTGAAAATGAAGTATTCCAAAATGTCAATGATAAACCCATTATCCGCATGATCATACCTAAAGCAACATTTGTAAATATGCTCACCGTCACGATCGGTAGTTTACTTGGCATTTTATTAAAAAATATTTTCACTGCAGATATTCAGGATATTGTATTTCAGGCTGTGGGTCTGGGTACTTTGCTGATAGGTATCAAAATGGCTTTAAGGCTTCCTGAAGGTTATCTTTTAGTATTTTTTTTCAGCTTGATCATAGGGGCCATTTTTGGACAGATAGTGCATGTTGACCTGATTTTTAATTCCATTTCTGAAAGTTTAAAATCAGCTATTGGCAATAGCGACGCAGGATTTACTGAAGGATTGATTTCCGCTTTTTTGTTATTTTGTGTAGGGTCCATGACTATAGTGGGTGCATTGGAAGAAGGTCTGCAGCAAAAAAGAGAATTGTTATATTTAAAATCCCTTTTGGATGGGTTTTCGTCGATTGCACTGGCATCCACCTATGGCATAGGGGTTTGGTTTTCAATCATCCCGATGCTGATATTTCAGGGAGGAATCACCATATTGTCATCCAGGGTCAAAAATATATTCAGCCAACCAGTCATGGACTGTCTGAGCGCGACAGGTGGAATGCTCATCATTGGCATAGCCATTCATCTCCTGAAATTGGGTAAAGTCAATCTTGAAAACCTGTTGCCGGCTTTGGTGATAGTTACACTTTTATCTTATTTTTACTCAAAGTACAAACTAAAATCCATGGCAGATAATGTCATCCATGTTAATGATGATTGATCAACACTTTCAATGATTTGATACCAATATTGGTTTTTATTTGTAATATGTGTAAACCTTTCTGAAGTTTTGCATCCACTGTTAGTGAATTTTCATTGATATCATGAAATTCTGTGATCAACTTACCATTTATATTATAAACAGAGACTTTTAAAATGACATGACTACTGACTATGGAGATATCATCAACCGCAGGATTTGGTGATATGCTTACAGTATAATTTTGAGATGGGTTGTCCCTTGTATTTGATACCGTTGATTGGTTAAAAAAATCCCAGAATAAATTTGTAGCACTGACAGGATAATTAACACCATTTGGGTAAATGTGATTCATATTTTTGACCAGAGTAAACTGAAATTTTGGTGGAAAACTTCCGGAATTTGGTTTTGAGTATATATAAGTGTTACTAATTTGACTGGAAGTTTTTGTATAATCCTGACTCAAACCAAAACACGTAGTCATCCTTTTTATGTACCCATTGAGATAAAGAAGGATGGAGTCATTAAATGGCAATTCAGATACACCGATTGGTGTGGTAAATCTTTCATCATTTGAACCTATGATATTCCAGAATGGAATACTTCTTACAGCTTTATTGGAGTCTGCCTGTGTCAGTATAGAGCCTACTCCTGCACAGCCGGAAAAAATATCTGATGCATCAACTGCAAGTTTATGCGAAAACGAACAGCCGTTAGAAAATCCTGCTGCAAAGATTTTAATTGGATTAATTTCAAATTTTGATTTTATGGTATCAACTATCCTTCTCACAAATTTCACATCATCCTTAAATTCCTGATTTAAATTAGGGCACTGATCAGTCAATAGGTCTCCCGTAAACCATCGTGTTAAAATAGCAGGATTGTTGTTTGGAAAGTTAAGAATACAATATTTTAGAGAAGTAGGGAAAACCGATATAAATTTCTCTTGTTGACCTTTTTCTTTCCATCCTGAAATATTATAAAATTCTTCTCCTGTTCCACTGGTACCATGAAACATAAAAACAACCGGGTACCCTCCTGAAGGTGTTGCGCCTGATGGTTTCACAACTATATATTCACGAAGTTTAGTATCGACCGACATTGTAAAGTTATGTTTGGTTTGCGCATGCAAATTACATGAGTTTAGTATAGTGAAAAACACTAAAACAGACTTTAAATTACACGAGAGCATATCAACAGAATATTTTAATTTAACATAAATGTAATTTATTCATAACTGACCTTCAGTTCAGATGCGACTTTGCAGGTAGCACAGTCCAGGGTGATCGTGGCTGGTTTTCCTTTGACCACATCCTGCAACTTGAAAGCAATACCGCCCATGTTTTCTGACGATGTATCATCTTTTTCCAATAAAAATAATCCCAGAGACTTATCATAAGTCTTCATGGATAGTTTGGGAAGTATTAGTGTAAAATCATGGGTCTGACCAGTAGGGGCATTGAGTTTGATTGCGTCAGAAGTCCAAAGTACCTGATCTGCAGTATTATCCGACTTTAGGGTGTACAAGGCTGGGAAAATATCAGGATTGGTATTATCATTGTCCCATTTGGATCCATCTGCTTTGTTAGCGGGAAATTTTGTCACTTTGATGGCTGTGACATTAACAGCTTTGGGAAGGGATTCCGTTTCGCAAAGTGGTCCTTCCCATCCGGGGGGACATTGGCATGAGCCATCAGAACACGTTCCGCCATTTTTACAGGCTATCCCTTCGCAAGGGTCGGATTTGCTGCAGGAAATCAATAACAGCATAAAAGAGAACAAAAATAAAGGTAAGTTTTTCATTATATGATTTTTTGATTGATACAAATATCAGTATTTATCCTGTATTTTAATCAATTTGGCAAGATTATTTTCTTAATGAACAAAAAGATAAGGAATATAAAATCAAAATTTGTTGTTAGCCCCATATCTGAACTAAAGATCAAATCTTGAATTCGAGCATGAAATTACTTACTTTTGCATCAAAAAAGATGAGTCATAACACCTACACTACTTTTACAGACCTAAATACACTGGGAGAATTTGGACTGATCGACACACTCACTAAAGATCATCCGTCAGTAAAAAGTACTACTTTAAAATCTGTGGGCGATGATGCTGCTATCATAAAAAACGAAGGTGAGGTCACTGTAGTGTCTACTGACATGCTGGTAGAAGGCATCCATTTTGACCTGATGTACACCCCTTTAAAACACCTTGGGTATAAATCCGTCGTCGTCAATCTCTCAGATATCTTTGCCATGAATGCTGAGCCATCTCAGATTACAGTATCCATAGCAGTGTCCAGCAAATATAGCCTTGAAGCCATACAGGAGCTGTATGACGGTATTTACACAGCATGTAAAATGTACAAGGTAGACCTGGTAGGTGGCGACACCACATCTTCTCCCAAAGGCATGGTCATCAGTATCACAGCTATCGGACAGGCAGCAAACGAAGATATCGTGTACAGAAACGGTGCAAAAAAAGGTGACATCATCTGTGTGACGGGTGATCTCGGTGCATCCTATCTCGGACTGCAGATTCTGGAAAGAGAAAAACAAGTGTACCTCGCTCATCCCGGAGTACAACCGGAACTCGAAAAAAACCAATACCTCATAGAGAGACAACTCAAACCCGAAGCTCAGGCAGGTGCGATTGCATATTTCCAAAAAAACAAAGTGCGTCCTACAGCGATGATAGATATTTCTGACGGCTTGGCAAGTGAAATTTTACATATTTGCAAGCAGTCTGGAACCGGAGCATTTATTGAGGAAGGTAAAGTGCCCATTCATCCCGACACAGAAAGGACAGCGATTGAGTTTAAGCTCGATCCCATCACATGTGCACTGCATGGTGGTGAAGATTATGAATTGCTCTTTACTATCGACGAAAAAGACCTTGAGAAAATTAGATTTATGCCGGAAGTATTTATCATAGGTGAGATCACCGATGCTGCTGATGGCGTAAAGCTTCATACCACAGGAGGCAATGTTCACGATATCACTGCTCAGGGCTGGAATCATTTCAGGGAGTAAAGTATTTTTTCTGAACCTTTGAGTCTGATGTCTAACTAGCATTTTTTATGAAATGCTGAAATAATTGGTGACAAAAAAACCAGGTGAAAAAATATTTGATATGATTGCTGTAATGGCTTAAATGAAATAAATGTACATTAACTGACATCGGACATTGTAAAACCATCATTAAAAAAGGGATAAATGATGCATAAAAATTGACAAAACCTGACATAACCGATAAAAGGTTAAATCTATACAATCAATAATCTGATGAATATTCAGCCAAAATCATATACAATCCTATTGGAATATATCTTTGGTTCATAAATTTGAGCCTGAAAAGAATATATAATTCCATCTTTCTGCAAAATCAAACACACACCACCATATGACGGGACCAAATAAAGACAGTAAATTTCCATTGGAAAATTACAGCAGGCTTTGTTTTTTAAAGAATGTTGTAAAGAATCCTAACATCATAGTGGGAGATTATACCTACTATGATGACTTTGAAAATGTTGAAAATTTTGAAAAGAATGTAAAATATCATTTTGACTTCGTGGGCGACAAATTGATCATTGGTAAGTTTTGTATGATAGCTTCTGATGTGAAATTTATCATGAATGGAGCTAATCATTTGACAAATGCGTTGACTTCATATCCATTTGCGATTTTTGGTAATGGTTGGGAGCATGCTATGGAAAATAAATCTTACCCCCACAAAGGTGACATAAATATTGGCAATGACGTATGGATAGGGTACAATGCTACCATAATGGCAGGAGTGACAATAGGGGATGGAGCCATTATTGCAACCAACTCTACAGTGGTGAAAGATGTTGAGCCTTATTCGATTGTAGGAGGCGATCCGGCAAATGAAATTAAAAAGCGATTTTCAGAAAAGACAATTAATGAATTATTAGAGATAAAATGGTGGAATTGGGACATTGAAAAAATCACTAAAAATGTTCAAAACCTGACCGGTAATGACATTGAAAACCTTTTAAAACAATAAAAAACAGCAGGGTTTTAGAAGAATACACACCATATTGGATTGCTGATTTTCAGGATATCAAAAGCGAAATCGAAAAGGCTTTGGGTGAAAATATATTCGATATGATTGCTTTAACAGCTTAAATTTTTTGTCTAATCAACAACTTCAAAAACACAGAAAATGAACATAGCAGTAGTATTATTTGACGACTTTGAAACACTGGATGTATTCGGACCTGTTGAAGTCTTTGGCAGGCTTACTGACAAATACAGTATTAAATTTTATTCACAGCATGGTGGAGAAATAAAAAACGGACACGGAGTATCCATCATCACTGAAAGACTGGATGAAATAAATGGTGACCTGGAAATATTTATTATTCCGGGTGGCTATGGGACAAGAAAGGAAGTCTACAACAGTACACTCATCGACAAAATAAAAGAATTATCGATCTGCAGCAAATTTGTCATGACTGTATGTACCGGAAGTGCTCTGCTTGCGCGAACCGGACTTCTGGACGGCAAAAAAGCCACTTCAAATAAACGAGCATTTGCCTGGGCAAAAACAAACAGTGAAAAGGCAATCTGGGACAATAAAGCACGGTGGACGATAGACGAAAAATTTTATACTTCATCAGGTGTAAGTGCAGGAATAGACATGTCTTTGGGATTTTTAAGTGACAGATTCGGAATTGAATTTGCAAGGCAAGTAGCGGATGAAATAGAATATATCTGGACAGAAGATAAGGACAATGACACTTTTACAGCACAATGATGAGGCGGCTTTATCTACAGGTAGTATTTTTAGAAACAAATTTGAACGTGTGTATAACATATTGCACTTTTTTGAAAAAAATTAACATGCTACATTTGCCTATACTTACCCCCAACCCTAAAGGCCCCTAAAGGGGAGACCAGCACTAATATTGAAAGCATTGGCGTGGGTCGTCTCAAGCGTAGCTTGACAGGCTCTTTAGGGAATGAGGGTAGCGAGGGAATTTAAGTATTTGTGCAGTTTGTTATACACACAATTTGAACTGGAGAAAGCTTATGAAAATTACATGGGTCTAAACGGACAAAAACCGATACGCGTAACTATATACAAAGACGGGAAATATATCTGGGAAAAGTAGATGGATCTATGGGGGATCATCCAATAGCAAGATTGAAAACTACATGTATAGCCTTACCAAAAAATTTATATAAAAAACCTACCTGCTTTCAGCAATTATCCTTACTTTTGGCAAGAGTAAGGTGACGGATAGTAAATACAGTGATGATAAAGCTAATCAAAAACGGAGATAGAGTAGGCAAAGCCGTGTACAAACGTATAAAAAACGTTAAATAACGGATATAGAATTTACAAATAATTAACAAACTTTCGTATATTTATATATATAATATGAGCAGAAAATCAAGGAGTTATGAGTGGCTATGGTCAAAAGGAGTTTCGCATATTAAATAGTTGTAAGCCATTTTAAAAAGAAACTCACAGACAGAGATAAAACAATCAGAAAATGACGACAGTTTACAATAAAAATCAAAAGACAATAATCCTTAAAGAAGAAATCAATAAAGGTGGAGAGGGCACTGTTTATCTTGTTGACGAAGGAACTGTAGCAAAAATATATCACCCAAAATCTTTGACTGTTGAAAAGGAAGCAAAAATCAAGGCGTTACTTTCAAAAAAAATTAGGTTTGACGGGATATGTGCTCCTTTGGAAAGTCTTTATGACAATAAAGCTAAATTTATTGGCTATCTCATGCCAAAGGCGGATGCAGAAAAAGGATTTGAGTTACAAACATGTATTTTTAATCCTG
This sequence comes from Saprospiraceae bacterium, assembly GCA_016713025.1. Lineage (NCBI taxonomy): Bacteria > Pseudomonadati > Bacteroidota > Saprospiria > Saprospirales > Saprospiraceae > Saprospiraceae bacterium. The sequence goes on from JADJPZ010000004.1 coordinate 3,504,978, forward strand.
CTCTTCTGAAAAATAAATTGCCTAATTGGACAAGATTAAATCTAGCAAATCTTTCAATTACAATTTTGGAAAAAATTAAATATTTACATCAAAACGGTATTATAATCGGTGACATAAATCCATTTAACATTCTAATAAAAGATGATAAAACAGTTTTTTTTGTAGATGTTGATAGTTATCAAGTAGATAATTTTCCTTGTCCTGTTGGAACTGTTCACTTTACTGCCCCAGAAATCCAAAATATTGAATCATTTAATAAATTAATCAGAACAGAAGAACACGAATATTTTGCTGTTGCCACATTGCTTTTCATGATTTTTTTAACAGGAAAAACCCCATACTCATTTCAAGGTGGTGGGAATATGAAAGAGAATATCACTAGCATGAATTTCTCATATCCATTAGGAGATGAGGACAATTATATGGCTCCGCAAGGAATGTGGGAGTTCATTTGGAGTGAATTGTCCTATGAAGTAAGAAAGGCATTTTATACAGTCTTTAAAGAAAATCTTAGATTATCCAATGAAGATTGGTTAAATATTTTGAATATATATTTAGAAGACCTTCAGCAAGGCGTATATCCCACAGCAATTTTCCCAAACTCAACAGAGAAAATCGTTCAAGGCAGAACGATTAACATGAATAGAAGAGACATAAAAGAAACTGATTCTAATGTAAGAAATGGTAAAACAATTCTTAGACCTAACGCTAAAGGAAATAACATCGGAATTTTAGAATTAAGTACTAAAGCTGTAAAATTCCTTACAGGTGAACAAGATAAAGTAAAAGCTCAAGGATTTAATTTTGAATTCTTTTTTAGACAAGCCAAAAAAACTGAAACAGGTAAGGGGCTTGATGAAAACAATTTAATGGACATGAATTACTTTGACGAAAATGTTCTTCCCTCGATAAAGCAAATGTTAAGACACGCTAGAGACCGAAAAGTAGATACCTTATATTCAGTTGCCACCGCAGCATATCGAACAGCATTAAATCGGGATGAGATTATTTCCAAAATAAGAGAGGAATGTGGTATAAACGTTAAAATATTATCAAAAAAAGAGGAAGCACTAGCAACACTTACGGCATTTGCTTTCAGTAAACCAAGTCACGTTAATTTAAATTCTAATGATAAAGTAATAATGATAGACCAAGGAGGCGGTTCTACGGAGATAACGCTTTTTCAAGGGACAGATTTAATTGATTCATATAGTTTAAATCTTGGCACAACTGTTCTAAAAACAGTTTTATTCAGAGAGGCTAATAAGGAGACCTTACTTACAAAAGCACTAAAAGACAGTGAGAAATTTGTTAAAGATAGATTAAGAACATATTACTCTTCAAAAAATCTAGCCTTCTTAATAAATCAAGAACAAATTTTTGTATAAGTGTTGGCACTGCAATTACTAATGCTACCAATAAAAAAGGAAATGCTAAACAGCATGGAACTAGACTAACACTAGAAATGATTAAACGAAAGATTGAAGAAACCGATGCATTTCTAAAAAGTAAGTACACATACGTTGCTGATTTGATTGAAGACCTAGATGTATCAGGAGCAGAAAGAAATTCATTTCATGATACCTTAGACAACAGTGTTGTTATGAGACTTGGATTACCCATGTTCGTAGAGATTATGGAAGGTTTTAATCTTGATGAAATTATTGTAAGTGGAACAGGTCTTTGGTATGGTGTCTATTTTGAAAATTTGTATAATCTAAACAACCAATAAAAACAAATAAAAATGAGTATTCTATCTGAACGTACAGCCAATCAAAACTATGGTAAAATAAAAAATATCCATAGTGATGACAAACATTCCTCAATTGAGAAAACGCCAAAATTATGGCCAATTTTGGAAACAATTTTTATTGAAATGACTAGTAATGATGTAGCATTTGGAACTCCAATCATTGAAAGAATGAAATTTCTATATGATGGCAAAAACATTCCAAAAGACATCGTTGATAGTACTCACAAGACAAGGATGTTATGCAATGCCATAAGACACAAAGGTCATGAAGCTAATGATATTGATTTTAAAGAATCAGTGGAAGCTCTTGCCAAATGCATGAGTTACTTTTCAGGTGTTCCAATTCCACCAGAGGTTGAATGCATATACAATCCAAATGTGGTTCCAACTCAAACTATTGTTCAAGCCCCACCACCCCCAAAAACAAACACTCCACCACTTTTAACAATAAGACAAAAGGACCTTGTAGATAACCCTTCGGCTCGTTTACCTGTTGCATTACTATTAGACACAAGTGGTTCAATGCTAACCGATAATAGAATTGGTGAGCTAAACAAGGGTATCGACCTTTTCTTTAACTCAATATTGGAGGATGAAGTAACAAGATACTCAGTTGAATTGTCAATTATCACATTTGGAAGGGTGGTTACTAAGGTTTTAGATTTTGCCAATGTAGAAAGGCAGGTTCCTGATTTTCAAAAAAATATGCCAATTGTGGTAAATAGCTCTATGGATGGCACTCCAATGGGTGAAGCCGTAGAAATGGCAATAAAAATTTTAAATGAACGTAAATCAGAGTATAAGACAGCAGGTGTAGAATATTATCAGCCTTGGCTTGTATTAATGACAGATGGTCAGCCAACTGATAGCATCTCAAACGCAACAATTTTAACATCAAGCATGGTTGAAGCAGGTAAATTAAGTCTGTTTCCAATTGCGATTGGTGCAGGAGCAAACTTGGTCGAATTAAATAAGTTTTCGCCCAAAAGACCTCCCCTTAGATTACGTGGTTTAAATTTCAGAGAATTCTTTGAATGGTTAAAAGAAAGTGCAAAAAGCACATCACAATCAACTCCAGGACAGGCAACATCATCTCCTCCGATTGGTTGGGCAACTTTGTAATTGAGTATGAGTAAAGAGTGGAAAGTAGCGGGTACTTATGTAGCGGGAGTTTCTCATGAACGTCAAAAAAAGGGATGTCATGACAGGTACGCTTATAAATACAACAATGGTGCAATAAGCATTAGTTTGGCAGACGGGGCAGGCTCTGCACTTAAACCTGAAGTTGGTGCAGACATTGCAACTAAGCAAGTAAATAAAACAGTCACAAAACATTTCGACTACATTTTTGAATCCGACATATTTTCAGCAAGCCATAAGTTAACTCATGCTATAAGAACTGCATTTGGCATTTATGCTAAACGTTACAATTGCAAAATTAAAGACCTTGCAACGACATTACTTTTTGCATGTGTCAAAGACGACAAATTTATTGCAGGTCATATTGGAGATGGCATTTTAGCGTGTCTAAAAAATGATGAATTGGTAGTATTATCACCTCCTGACAACGGTGAGTTTGTAAACGAAACATATTTTATAACTTCAAATTCTTATAAAAGTAGGTTTCGCTTATTTAAGGGTAGTTTGAATGAAATTGAAGGATTTGTATTAATGACTGATGGAACATGTGAAAGTCTTTTTTGATAAAAGAGAAAAAAACTAGCCCCAGTCGTTTTTACTTTATTTGAATGGCTTGATAATTATTCTATGGCAGAGGTAAATTCTGCACTAAAAGAAAATTTTGAGGGTTTGATAAGAAAGAAAACAACGGATGATTGTTCAATTGGACTTTTAAAATTGGTACGACATGATTTAAAAATTGACGAAAAATATTTATCAAATGGATGAAAAACGGCTTACAACAGGCGTTTGGCTCAATGGCGGGTAACGTGGTTAATTGAACATTCTACCTCGCATCAACTTTTGTGGTGTATTGACAATTTAGTGCTCCGAAATCCGCCACTGCGCCAAGCGCCAAAACGTTAGCAGTAATGGTGAGAGCGACACTTAACGACATAAACTAGAATAAAAAATAATATGGGAGTTGGATACAGATTAGTAAATATTGACAAAAAACACCAGGTCGGTTTTTACAATGTTGACACCGGGACAAAACTTCGTGAGTTAAGTGGGACTGTTATTGCATCGACAATTGTTACTTACTATTTACTGACAAATACGGGTGACAGAATAGGGTTTATTAACGACACAGAAGACCATTTTATAGTATGCGGACAAAATTATAAAGCAAACTATTTTACGGACTTTGCTGACGTAACTGACAAGGTTATTGAAGAGTTAATTGAGAAGGAAATTATTCAGGACAACGGAATCATTTGGATTGACAAAGAAGACAATTTGTTCAAGCGCGATTTGACAAACATTTGGGACCCGAAAATAAGAGCATGAAGGAAGAAACCACTACTGCTAACAGCACCTATGCACAAGTCGGCACGACAGAAGGAAGCGAACGGACAGAGTTTTTTCGTAGCTTTGTTGACGGCGTGACAGGACTGAAGTTCTCTTTTGCCGCCCAGTGCATAGCTGCGAAACGTTATAAGCAAGCCTAAAAGACGACCGTGCAACCAACAAGCGGACTTCAAAACGACTAGACATTTGATTTCCAAACTAACTTTCGGACGACAAAAACTAGGTTGACAATTCCTTTGTAACTCGACAACGACCTGACCAGTTTGCCGACACTCAAGCCAACACAAGGTTTTAAAAATTTTTCCACCGCACATTTTAAAAAATAATTTTAGCCTGCCCACATTGGCACATTTGGGGTTTGCCCCCTCACACAAGCTGACACCCAGGCAAACCCCAAAAGAGCCAATTACCCACTGCACAAGATGATTTTCGTCATATTTTAAAGTTTTCACAAAAAAAACTTGCAGGTTTAATATAATTCAATTACCTTTGTAAGTGAATATTCACTTACATAATAAATACAAGCAAAATGAACGGCAAAAACAACATCGCAATAGGCTTCCTGACAATGGGGCTTTTTATGGCTTACGGGTTTTTACTAATCTACCTGCGTGACTTTGCTCCGGGTAAGGAAGAATGGGTAAACTCATACAGTATCGGAAAACATTTTGAAAGCAGACTGGCTCACGTTCACGGGAACTTGTTCGCTTTTTTAAACATCCTAATTGGTTATCTGCTTCTACATTTCAGAGACAAGCTCCAAAGCGTGAAAGCCATTTCTTGGTTGGCACTTACAGGCTTATTAATGCCAATAGGAATATTAACAGAGGTGTATTTTGGTTTACCTCCTGCATTAGTATTAATAGGTGCAATTGCAATGACAGCTTCTGTGATTTGGTTAGGAGTTGCTTTTTTGAAAATGAAATCTTTGAATAACATTTAAAATTTAGAAAAATGAATACAAATAAAAATTTAGAAACACTTATCAAGGTAAGACACCTTGCTGAAGGTCTACAAAATAACTGGGAACAGCTTAATTCTGCCAAAGCAAAAACTCAATTGATGCTTGAGGAAGCTCAAAGTATAATGAGGCTTTATGCCACCGATAAAGGCAAAGAACAATTTGCAACAGATATTGAATCATTAGTAAAGCTAAGAGATTCTGTTGCAGAGAAATTGACAGCTTTTAAAAATCTGATAGAACTGAAGAGCAATGAAAATAGCGCGACATTATATGCTGATTTCTCAAAAGATACTGAAAGTATAAATGCAATGTTTCATAAAATAGGACAATATGATGATACTTGCTTTAATGATATGAGTAGAGGCGATTGGGCGAGTATGTGGTCAATCATTCAATCAAATTTGTACACCATAAAAGGAATTGGAGAGGGTGCATATATCAAACTCAAAATGTATGAAGCATTCAGTACTCAGGAAATTGACGAGCTAACCAAGGAAATCATTAAATACATTCCCGCATCATTTAGAATGGAAGATGCTTTAAAGTATAAAAAAGATTATCTGGAGGCCTTACGACAAATGGAAGAAGAAGCGAATAAAAAGGATAATTTATGGGATAGATTTCTAAATCTACTGGCAGGTAATATACCATTTAAACAAACACCACAAGAACGTGTAATGATGATGAGATGGTTAGAAGGAGAAAAAGGCGAACTTTAAAATTATAGTATGACAGAACTATTGAATGCAACAATTTCAGACAGACAACTTGAAATTATAGAAGCAGCAGGTAAAATACTTACCGCTTCGGGAGTAAGTGGTTTAACAATTAAAAACCTTGCTAAGGAAATGGAGTTTTCTGAAAGTGCCATTTACAGGCATTTTACAAGCAAGGAAGAAATCATTATTGCCTTACTTGATTATCTTGCTCAAAGTATGGATGAACGCTATACCAATGCAATTTCAAGTGAACAATCAGCCGAAGAAAAATTTACAACCTTATTTCAAAATCAATTTTCATTTTTTAAAAAATACCCTCACTTTGTTGTAGCGGTATTTTCTGATGGACTGATGGAAGAAAGCCAACGCATTAATGAAACAATATTGAAAATTATGGCGGTAAAAATGAAACATTTAATGCCTATAATTTTAGAAGGTCAACAAAAGAACGTTTTTACTAATTCAATTACTTCCGAAGAGTTGATACATATCGTAATGGGAACTTTCAGGTTGCAGATGTTTAAGTGGAGAGTTGCAAATTTTCAATTTGACATAAGCAGAAATGGCGAAAATATGATACAGGCGGTTTTAACACTAATAAAAACTAAAACGCTATGAAAAAATTACTTCCCACTTTATTAGCAATTTTTCTAATTGGGTTTGGCTTGCTTACTTTGTTTTTAAGCACATCTGTAATATTTGATTTATTTGGAATTAGAGCCAAAGAGGGCAATTATGTTCTATTTGTGGTTTGGTCAAATTTTATCAGTAGCATTCTATATCTGTTTGCAGCTTATGGCTTTATAAAAAACAAAAAATGGACGGCTACACTTTTAGGAATTTCAACACTCATTCTGATAGCAGCTTTTATCGGGCTTAAAATGCACGCAAGTTCAGGTGGTATTTATGAAGAAAAAACCATAGGTGCAATGATTTTTAGAATTGCTGTAACTCTTGGAATTGCAAGCATTGCTTATTTTACAATAAATAGATTTCAAATAAAATTCAAAAACAAATAAAATGATAAAGCCAATTACATTATTCGCTATTAGTCTGTTTCTTTTCAGCTGTGGCAATACTTCCAACGAAAAAACAAAAGAGCAAACCGAAACCGCTATCCACGAAGAACATCATCAAGATGATGAAAGTGAAGCGATTGAACTTAACAATGGCGAAAAATGGGAAGTTGATGCCAATATGATCACTCATATTCGCAATATGGAAAATGATGTAAACTCTTTTGCTAAGGTTGAGCAAAAAGATTACAAATCACTGGCGGAAAAACTACAATCCAATATTGATTTACTTACTTCTAATTGCACAATGAAAGGAAAAGCACACGATGAACTGCATAAATGGCTTTTGCCCTACATTGATATGGTAAATGAACTTTCTGAAACTAAAGACGAGACCGAAGCATTAAATCAATTTGAAAATATTCAAACTTCATTCATAACATTTAATCAACATTTCCAATGAAAAATTTAATAGAGCTACACAGTGCTGACAAAGAAGTGTCGGCACAATTACTTTTTAAAGGTGAACTCGGAACAGCAACCGCCATCCAATTAGAACGAAATGGCACATTGAAAGAACACCTTACTAAAACTCCAGCATTACTAATTTGTGTTTCGGGTTTAGTAACTTATGAAGACGAAAACGAACAGGAAATAAAGTTGGAACAAGGCGATTATGTGCACATTATACCCAATGTGAAACATTGGCTATATGCGTCCGCAAAATCTCAACTCATCTTATTGAAATAAAAAAATTTGACCAATGAAGTTAGCGAATATTCACAAACACATTTCTATTCTACTAATAGCGATAGGATTTCAAACTGCCCAAGCACAAACTTGGACTTTGCAACAATGTATTGATACGGCACAGGTTTATAACAAAAACTTGCAAATGAGTAGAAACAATATGGCTATTGGTGATCAAAGGGAAAAAGAAGCCAAGGCCAATTTAATTCCAAAGATAACCGCCAATGCAGATTATAAGTATTTTACCAATTTGCCCTATCAGTTGTTGCCTCTCAACGCCTTGAACCCTGCTGCACCCGAAGGTGAATTTAGAGCTGCACAATTTGGTGTTCCGCACAACATCAACACTAACTTGACCTTATTAATGCCTTTGTATAATCCACAAGTGTATGGAGCAATTCAAACCACAAAAATTGCTTCGGAATTGACCGAACTGCAATACCAAAAAACTGAAGAGCAAATCTATTTTGAAATTTCCAATCTGTATTATAATGCACAAATACTGCATAACCAATTGTCTTTTATTGAAAGCAACCTATTAAATGCAGAGAGACTTCTAAAAAATATGCAACTGCTCAATGAACAATTGCTTGCTAAAGCAACAGATGTAAGTAAAGTAAAATTGCAAGTTTCACAGTTAGCCACGCAAAAGGAAACTATCAGCAGTAAATATGAGCAAGTTCTGAATGCCTTGAAATTTGCAATGGGTATTCCAATTGAACAAAATCTACAAATTGAAACAAATATTCAATATCAAAACACAAATGAATATACGCCTTCATCAACTTTAGATATACGCATCATAAAAACACAAAATCGCTTACTATCAAGTGAAATAAACACACTCAATAAATCAAGATTTTTGCCTTCTCTTAATCTTATTGGAATGTATGGCACAACAGGGTTTGGTTATAACGGACAACCTTCTTCTTTCCTCGACTTTTATCCAATCGGATTTGCAGGAGTTCAGTTGTCCTATCCGCTATTTAACGGTACAGTTACTCAACGAAAAATCAACCAAAAAACATTAGAACTAAAAAACAATGAACTCCAATTTGGATTGATTTCTGAACAAACTGATATGCAGGTTAAAAATGCTCGAATACAAAGAGAAGTTGCTAAAAAATCAGTAGAAACAACAACTGAACAAATTGAACTGGCAAAAACTATTTACGAGCAAACTGTCCTTCAACAAAAACAAGGAACAGCAAGTCTAACAGATGTTTTGCTTGCGGACAATGCTTTACGTGAAGCACAACAAACTTATCTAACTGCTGTAATTGATTATCTCAAAGCAGACTTGGAACTTAAGAAATTAACTGGAAACATTTCAATAACCAAATAATTATCACAATGAACAACAAATCATCAATTTTAAAAAAAGTGCTATACGTGATTATTCCGTTGGCGATAATTGCCGTTGTGGTAATTAAGTTAAAAAGCAACAAAGAAATTACACAAAATAAGGTTTATCAATACGATAAAGAAGAAGCCATAAATGTTCAGGCGGTTACTTTGAAAATGGAAAATATAAATGCCGAATATGCCTATTCAGGAACATTTGAACCGAATAAGGAAACTAAAATAAGTGCCGAAATACAAGGCAAGATAAATGTAGTTTTAGTTGATGTTGGAAGCGTTGTAAGTAAAGGTCAAACTTTAATTCAATTGGATAATTCATTGCTGAAATTGCAACTGCAAACAATTGAAGTGCAAATAGAAGGATTGGAGGCAGATGTAAACCGCTATACCATTTTGGCTAAAGCAGATGCCATTCAAGGAGTTCAATTAGAAAAGGCGGAGTTAGGTTTGAAATCTGCAAAAGTTCAGAAAGCAACTTTGTTGGAGCAGATAAACAAAACGACCATCAAAGCACCTTTTAACGGAGTTGTTACGGCAAAATTGAGTGAAGAAGGGGCATTTGCAGCACCGGGAGTTCCATTGCTCCAAATAACGGACATTACAACTTTAAAATTCACGGTAAATGTTCCCGAAAAAGATTTAAGCCAGTTCAAATTAAATCAAAGCTATTCGCTTACGGCAGATGCCTATTCTGAAATTCTATTGACTGGAAAAACTACTATGATTGGCAGTAAAGCCAATATGGGCAGTAGTTTTCCTGTTCAGTTTACGGTAAATAACACATCAGATTTGAAAATAAAATCAGGAATGTTTGGTAAAGTGAATTTAAAGAATGAAACACAAGAACAGGGCATTATCATTCCTGCATCATCAATAGTTGGCACAGCTAATCAACAACAAGTTTACCTGATTAAAAATGGCAAAGCGGTATTACACAATATCACGATTTCAAAAAAGATACAGAATAAAGCAGTTGTGTCAAGTGGTTTAAAAGCAGGCGATGTAATTGTAACAAATGGATTTATAAATCTTTTTGACGGTGCAAATATTACTGTTAAATAAAATCAGCGAAATATGAATATTACAGAAATTTCAATCAAACGCCCTTCGCTGATAATCGTGCTGTTCAGCGTATTTACCTTATTGGGTTTTATAGGGTATAAAAATTTGAGTTACGAGTTAATGCCTGACTTTAATCAGCCAGTAGTTGTAATAAAAACAGTTTATCCAGGTGCTGAACCCAATGAAGTAGAAACCTCCGTTTCACGAAAAATAGAAGATGCCTTATCCAATTTGGAAGGCGTGGATTATTTGGTAACAAAGTCATTGCCCAATGCTTCTATCATCATTGCCAATCTGAAATACGGAACGGATTTAGATAAAACAATGCAAGATGCTCAACGCTATATTGACAACATTCGTAAAGATTTACCACAGGATATTTTAAGTCCTGTAATGAGTAAAGTTTCGCCAAATGATTTGCCAATAATGTCGATTAGTGCAACGAGTAATTTATCTCCTACTGATTTTTATCAAAAAATGAAAGATGATTATCTGCCACAAATTCAACAAATAAAGGGTGTTGCAGAAATAACTGTTTTAGGCGGAGAAGAAAGAGAAATACAAGTGAAAATAAATCAAGACAAGCTGAAATTGTATAAAATTTCAATGATTCAGGTTGTTGATGCAATTAATCGGTCGGGCTTAGACTTACCTGCTGGAAAAGTGCAAACCGAAAAAGAAAGCAATTCAGTTCGTTTAACTGGGAAATTCACTTCATTAGAAGATATTAAAAATGTTCAAGTGGCAATGCCTGTTTTAGGAAGCCCAGTTTATGTAAAAGATATAGCAGAAGTCATAGATGGAATAAAAGAAACAACATCTATCAGTCGCTACAATGGTAAAAACGGTATCGGTCTTTTATTGAAAAAACAAGGAGACGCAAACGCTGTTGATGTTTCAAAATTAGTTCGAGAAAAATTCAAATCCATTGAACAACAAAATTCAGATGCAGGTGTGGAATTTATTATTGCAGACGACAGCACAGACAATACTATTGCAGCTGTTAATTCAGTTGTTTTCGATTTGATATTAGCAGTGATATTGGTTTCATTGGTAATGCTTTTATTCCTGCGAAGTTTCAGAAATTCGTTAATAGTGCTTGTTGCAATTCCAACATCTTTAGTTACCGCTTTTGCAGTAATGTGGCTTTTGGGATACACGCTAAACTTGATGACTTTACTCGCAATGTCATTAATCATCGGTATTTTGGTTGATGATGCCACAGTAGTATTGGAGAATATTCAAAAACACTTAGACAAAGGCAAAGACAAACGAACTGCTGCAATGGATGGTCGTATGGAAATTGGTTTTGCCGCATTGTCAATTACATTGGTTGACGTAGTTGTTTTCTTGCCTATTTTATTTTTGCAAGTGTTTGTTGCCGATATGCTCAAACAGTTTTCGGTTGTTGTAGTTACTTCTACACTTACCAGTTTATTGGTTGGTTTTACGCTTACCCCTTGGATGGCTTCTCGTATTGGCAAGAAAGAAGATTTACAGCCTACAAATTTTTTCAATCGCTTCTTGCTTTGGTTTGAAATTCAATTAGAAAACTTCAATGAGTGGTATGGGCGAAGATTAGAATGGGTATTGAGCCATAAATTAGCTTTTACAGGTATCGTTATTGTGCTTTTCGCAATGACTTTGGGTATTATGAAACAAGGCATTATTGGGAAAGAATTAATCTCAACAGGCGACCAAGGAAAATTTAGAATGGCATTAGAATTTGATAAATCTACTTCCATTCAGCAAAACAACTTAATTGCTCAAGAAATTGAAACCTACATTATTCAACAACCCGAAGTAGCAACGGTTTTCAGCAACATAGGCGGACCAAGCACAGGTATTGGAAGTTTGGGTGTAGGGTCAGCCAATAAAACTGAATTTACCATTCAATTAAAACCTAAAAATGAACTTAAAAATGTGCCGACCGAAACATTTATGAAAAACCTTAGAGAAGATCTAAAGTCAAAATTTCCAAGCATAAATTATTCAATGGCAGCTTTAGGTTTGATACCTCGTTCGGCTCCTATTGAAATTACATTGAGTGGCAGTAATTTGGATTTGGTGATGAAAACGGGCGATGAATTGAAATCGGTAATTGAAAAAATTCCTGGAGCAGATAATGTTCGCTTGTCCGTTGAAGCAGGTAGTCCCGAATACAAAATAATTCCAGATAAAGATAAAATGCAACGATTAGGTTTAACAACCGCTTATGTTGGATTGAACCTAAGAACTGCTTTTACAGGGAATGAAGATGCAACGCTTACCGAGAACGGAACAGAATATCCTGTAAGAATTTGGTTAGACGAATTTAGCCGACAAAACTTTGAAGATGTGCAACAACTTTCCATAATTAACCCGATGGGAATACCATTGGAAGTTTCACAATTTGCAACTGTTGAGCAAGATAATTCTCCATCCTTATTGGAAAGAAAAGACCGACAACCAGCGGTTACACTTACATCAGACGCATTAGGCAGACCATCAGGAACTGTGGCAGATGATGTAGTGGCTTATCTAAAAGAAAATCCATTACCAAACGGAATACAAATGACTTGGGGTAGCGACATCAAAAGACAGAATGATAGCTTTGGAGCATTGGGTTCAGTATTGTTGATTTCGTTTTTACTGATATATCTGATTATGGTAGCACTTTACGACAGTTTTATTTATCCATTTGTAGTTTTATTTTCTATTCCAGTAGCAGCAATTGGGGCATTTTTCGCATTGAATTTGTCGTTAAGTAATTTGAGTTTGTTCGCCTTACTCGGTTTAATTATGCTAATGGGCTTAGTAGTGAAAAACGCTATTCTAATTGTGGATTTTACCAATCAATTAAAAGCCGAAGGCAAACATTTTAAAGAAGCTTTAATCATTGCAGGAAAAGGTCGTATGCGACCAATCTTAATGACAACGCTTTCAATGGTTGTTGGTATGCTCCCCATTGCATTGGCAACAGGCACAGCGGCTGAATGGAAAAACGGACTGGCTTGGGTAATCATTGGCGGACTTCTTTCCTCATTAATTTTGACGGTGTTTTTAGTTCCAATGGTCTATTATTTGGTTGACACAGCAAAAGAGAAAATAAATCGTGAAAAATAATCGAAATGAAAACAGCAATCATAACACTAATAGCATTTGCATTAACACTTACGTTTTATTCATATGTAAATCCCAATGCCGATACTTATTCCTTAACAATAAAAGTGAATAATCTACGGAACTCAAAAGGAGTAGTTCAATTTGCATTGTATAACAAAGACGGTTCAATTCCTGACGAAGATTATGAAAACTATTACAAAATTTTAAAAGGAGAAATTGTGAATGGTTCATCAACAATAACTTTTAAGAATATTCCATCAGGAAAATATGCAGTTAACATTTTACACGATGAGAACAAAAATGGCAAAATTGACAAAGGATTTATTTTACCGATTGAAGGGATAGGCTTCTCAAATTTTCAGTCCATTGGTTTAACAAACAGACCTAACTTTTCAAAAGCCAGTTTTGAGGTAAAAGAAAACAAATCAATAAGTGTAAAAGTGATATATATGTAAGACAATAAAGCCATCACACAGGTGTAAGCACATTTGCAATTCGCACAAGCCAACGCACAGACCAAAAATTGCAAAAGAGCTTACACCTCTCCCACCAAAGAAAAATTATTTTTTAAAATTTCCTTCCCTTCTAAAATTTTAAAAACCGCTTCCCACATCCGACACAGTCAGAATTCGCAACTCGACAATAACACTAAAACTCACAGCGGACAAGGAATTTGCAGCCTCGACAGACAGAAGGCCAGCTTATAACAGCGGTTTGGCAAAAGTGGCGGTTCAGTGCTTCGTATGACAGTTTTTCGTAAATTTGAAGTGTGTGCTTCGTATGAAGTTCAGTGGTAAAATCGCCACCTTCGCCAAGCCGCAAACCGTTAATACTTATTATGTATAAAATTGAAATCAGATTAGCTAATAAACAAGATGCTCTAAATGGATTCAAAGATATTGGTAATCACGATTTCCAAATAGGAAAGGAGAATTTTGAATTCATTTCAATGGCAAAATTATTATAAAATTAAGTAAAAAGTGCTTTATAATGCACATTTTAATGTAATTAAATATCAATGCGTTAGAATAATGCATTATAGTGCACTTTACTGCCCTTTATATTGAAATTATAAAAAATAGTATTAAATTTGGATGAAATAATGCAATATACTGCACTTTACAGAGTTAACAAGTACAATAAAAGAACGTAGGGAAGCTCACCAAGTAATACAGTAAGGGTTAGCAGAACTAGCAGGCTTTGGATTGAGAACTCTAAAACAGTTTGAAAGTGGAAATGGAAATCCTACGCTGTCGACATTTCAAAAGATTTCTGATGTGTTGGGTATGGAGGTTTGCTTAAAAATTAATAATGTTACACCTACTAAATGACTAAAATATAAAGCTAATGGCGGTAGATTTAGAACATATAAGAAAAACCGGGTGTACCCCAAAATTGCACTATATTATATAATTTTTAAGTTTCTAATTTAGTGGATTATCTTAATTGTTAAGAGTTAAAGGGTGGGACGTCTCAAGCGTAGCTTGACAGGCTCTTAAGGGAATGAGGGTAGCGGGCAGTTTAAACAATTTTAGTGCAAAAATGGGATACACCCGAAAAACCTATTCAAATATGGATGATTCAAAATTGGAAAGAATCGCCAAATTTGAAATCGCTGGCCTTCAACCAGAAGTGATACCAATTGTAATTTCAGAAATTCAAAAAAGAGGATTAGATAAAAATCTATTAACCCAAGATAAAAGTCCAATTAAATTTGTAAATAAAGAAATTAGGAACTTGATAAATGAAAGTCATAAATACACTAATTTCAAATGAAATTTACAAAATAATACCCATCATTCCCGTGCGATCGGATCCGGCACACCGTCAGGGTCGTTGATGGCTACGCCTCTTCTCGGAACATTGATGCCTCTCACCAGCATCAGTCCGGCTACATGAGGTGCGGCCATAGATGTTCCTGATAAAATGGCATACTTTCCATCTTTATAAGTGGAAGTGATTTTGACACCGTATGCGGCTACATCCACATCAGGGCCAAAATTGGAAAAGGAGGCAAACCGCTGCAGGCTATCTACTGCAGATACGGTAAGTACATTGCGGTGATTGATATTTGCAGGTGTATAGTCAGCAGCATTTTTGTAGTCATTACCTGCTGCTATGGCAAATAAGATCCCTTTGTCGGCCGCTGTTGATATTTCGCGGGCCATAGTCGACGAATAACCTTCACTACCCAAACTCATATTGACTACATCGCCAGCTTTGGCAAAATTGCTCACATGTCGTACCGCGGCGATGGCACTTGAAAGCTTGCCTTCACCGACCTGGTCCAGCACCTTTAGGGCTACGATACTTATATCTGAAGCTATGCCCAGGATGCCCAGCAGATTGTTTTTTGCCCCGATGATACCTGCTACATGGGTGCCATGCCCGTTGAGATCATCAGCAGTGGCCTGACCATTGATAAATGAACGGCTGCGGTCTGTGTCCACATTGAGGTCAGGATGATCATAATCCACTCCCGTATCTATGATCCAGGCTGTCTTATCGCTCACCAGTCCTGCACGTCCATATCCTGTCTTGCGCACACTCCATGTGACAGAGCGAGGTGCTACGACATCCACGCATGCAGCAATGGCTATTTTGCGGTCAGGTTCGATACTCAATACAGAAGGGTCATTTTTGAGTCGGGCGGCTTCAGTTTCGTCCATCTGGTGTGCGACGATACAAGGCGTCTCTCCCATAGCCAATATATCAAAATCAAGGTTTTCATCAGTGACCCTGGCCAATAACTGACCCACTTCATCTGCTGATCTGAGGGTCAGAAGTCCGGATGTCGTGTCCTTTTTGAAGGTGATGATGTATTCATCTTCAATGATTTGGCCATTTATTTTTGATGCTTTTACCAGACAGTCGTCCGGATTTTTACAGGAATGGATTCCTGTGCAGATTCTTTGGTACATGCCAAGATACCTATGAGAAAACCGGATACAATCATCATTTTGTATTTCATAATATTCCATTTGTTTTTGATAAAAAGAGTATAAATGGATCATGTATCAGGGTCTTTTTTTTGCGAATGTAGATGAACGATTAGCATGGAAACGCCAGTGTATTATTCAATATTTTGGCTTGCGGGGATTTTAAGAAATAATTAAGTACAACGGTTAGGTCTCCTTTCTGTAAAACTTTAGATACATTTGCCTTAAGCTTAAAAAGTATCAAACCAGATATGCAAAAAATTTTGAATGAAATGAAGCATAATATTCTTACTAAAGCAAAGCATATCGGTTTAATCCTTTTGTGGTTGTTAATATGTTTGCCATCCACATACACACATACACAGGAGCTGGAGAAAGGGGTAAAATTCTCTCAGCACAAAATATTGCCGCTGTACAACCTTAAAAAGCTAAGCAACACTATCATTTTTCAGGGAAACAGAAAGAAAAAAAACTATTTCGAAGGATGGTATTTTAAAATGGTGTCCAATGACGGTACACACATCATGAGTATCATCCCGGGCATATCATTGTCAAAAGACGGCAAGGAACAACACGCCTTTGTGCAAATGATCGATGGGGTCACAGCACAGACGAGTTATTATAGTTTTCCGATTGAGGCGTTTTCGTTTTCTGCCAAAAAATTTGAAATACGGATAGGCAACAATTATTTCTCTGAGGATAAGATCATCCTTGACCTTCTGGACAGCATCTCGAGTATATCGGGCACAGTCGAGATGAGTGAACAGGTCAGTTACACATCTGGCAGATGGATGAATTTTGGCATCATGGGTTGGTATCGTTTTGTGCCATTTATGGAGTGTTATCATGGTGTAGTCAGCCTGACCCATACATTAAAAGGGGCTCTGAAGGTCAACGACGTAGTACACACCTTCGACCAGGGCAAAGGATACATAGAAAAAGACTGGGGTTCTGGCATGCCATCTTCCTGGATATGGATGCAAAGCAATCATTTCAGCGATACCAGCACTTCATTTATGCTGTCTGTGGCCAGTATACCCTGGCTGCGCAAATCTTTCAATGGTTTTTTGGGATTTTTATACCATAATGGTAAAACTTACCACTTTGCCACCTATCGCCGCACAAAACTGCATCTGGAAGTCACTGAGTCCAATGTAGTCAATATACGTATCGAAGATAAGAAGCACACCATCATCATCCAGGCAAAATCCAGAGATGCCGGTCTGCTCAAAGCGCCCGTCCAGGGCTCGATGGACCGTAGGATCGCCGAAAGCATCAACGCTGAGCTGAAGGTTACCCTACTCGATAAAAAAGGAAAAACTATATTTGTAGACAGCACGGGTATCGCCGGGCTTGAGATGGTGGGCGACTTTAAAAGACTGCAGGGATTGCTGAAGTAGGGTGCTAGCACTTTGAGAAGTAAATAATTAAAGAGTTCACCGAAACAGAAAAATGGAAAAAAAAATTTGAATGGAAAATAATATTTACAATCCCGAATATGTAAAAGGACTTTTCGACAGAATGAGTAGTTCATATGAGCGAATGAATTTTATAACTTCGTTTGGCTTTTCAATTCGTTGGAGAAGACAATTTTTAGAATCTTTTAAACAGACAAATCATAAAGCAGAAATTATTGACTTGTTAACAGGGATGGGCGAAACCTGGAATGCAACAAAAAATAAGTTGCCAAATTCCAACCTGACAGTTCTTGACTTTTCTGAAGGAATGTTAAAATATGCACAACTGAAAAACGAATTTGAATTCAACAATGAAATAACGGTATTACAACAAGACATATTGAATAACCAACTTCCAAGTAACCATTACGACTTTGTAACTTGTGCTTTTGGGCTTAAAACTTTTAATGCCGAACAATTGCAAATTTTGGCTTTGGAAACTAAACGAATTTTAAAAAAAGGTGGTCAATTTTCATTTGTAGAAGTTTCAAAACCGAGAAACAAGATATTGAAAACACTTTATGGATTTTACCTCGGTCAAATCATCCCAATCCTGGGACGATTATTACTTGGAAATCCAGAAGAATACAAAATGCTTTGGCAGTACACAAGCAAATTTGACAATGTCAAAACTGCTACAGAAATTTTCACTAAAACAGGACTAACAACAAATTTTAATTCATATTTTTATGGTTGTGCGACAGGGTTCTATGGAACAAAAACAGATGAATAAAAAAAGCCCAGCCAGTGAAATCACTTACAAGATATAGTGGTTTAGTAGTTAGCTGAAGCTTTGTGCTTACATCCAAGTGCAGTACAGGCAGACAGTTTATTATTTCACATCGCTACCTTCTTGTAGCTGCATGATAATACCTCCAATTTTAAAAGACAACAGGAACATGATTTTAACAGTTAAAAAAGAATTTATATTATCGCTGATAGTTACTTTACTGACACTTAGGTGTTACACTGTTGCCAACAGAAAAACTGATATGAATTCAGTTAATTCTATTAAAACAAACCAGTTTGACAACTTTAAGCAAAAATACAAGACGACAAAAGTCGTTAAAAAACTAGGAGAAATTCAGGCTGTAATTAGTCAGTATAAAAACTTATCAGATAGTGCAGTAGAACCTTATTGCATTGCTCAAATAATGATATACAGAAATAGCATCCTGATTGACTCATTAATTTTTAAAAATATCGAGCCAGTTGGTGGTGAATATGGACTCAAAGTTTATGATGAAATATATTATGACTGCTTGATAATTTCAAAGTTTGGTGACTATGAAGGAGAAACCATAATCATTAACAATAAGGGGCAAATTCATAAATCTATAGGTGGAGTGATCTCTATTGACAAAGAAGAAGGACTACTATTTTCAGAATTCGATTCGGATTTGACAGGTTTTTCGGTTTTCGATATTAAAAATTGTAAGGAATTAATATCAATGACAGAAATTGAAGATAGACCAATTGACTTTTGCAAGGATGGTGACAGATATTTCTTTCAAGCTATCAATGACGAGACAGAGAAATTAAGTATTTGGGAGATTGAGCTTAACCTTAAAAGAATTATGGTTGTTGACCCTGAAGTTCAACTTTTGAATAATAAAAAATTAAAGAAACTGATTGATTATAAAGCGACATATGTTCAATGTGAATAGAAAAACTGGTGGTAACTACTAAGTTTTCATTTGTTATGAAGTGGCAAGAATGAAAAAAACTCCTTTGAACTAAATCCGCTTCGGCGGACAGCAGGGTCAGACATGCAGCATAAATTTTTACAGTATGGAGATATCTGCAGGTTCCTTGACTATTCCCTGTCCTATGCAAGTTGATTACAAAGTGTTTATTCCTACCAAGCTGACCCCACATTCCGACACTAAAACCAAAGCAAGTCAATATGCCACTTTTGCAATGACGTCCTATTTTCTCTAATGGGCATATAGGTCTGTGTGAATAATCATTAATGGCAAAGATTCAGTATTTACCATTCACATTATGCTATTCAAGCAACTTTTACATTTTTTTTACATTTTTTTACCTTCTTTTTACTAAAGCCGAGCACAAAGACTTTTAGTTTTGCTGGAATTAATACTAAAAAGAGAAAATGATGAAATACATAGCTGGCTTGTTCTTTATAATTATTTTTTGCATCTCTTGTAAAGAACAAAACAAAACAAACTTACCACAAGATAATATCAAGTCCGAAACCAAAGACAAAGTCACATCTTCCGGATCTGATGGACTTCATGTTTACACCAAATTTGAGTATGCCGACGCTATCGGCAAGCGCCTAATAATACAAAACGGCTTCCCAAGAGGTGGACTAAAATACACTGACCCTAATGGTAAGGTATATGTTTATGCTGTATTTTGGACTCGTATAATCAATGAAACAGATAATCCTCTGGAATTGAAGATCAGCTTTCCTGTAGATTCATATGAGCTTCCGTCTTCACCTGGTAGATCCTTTAAAATATTGCTTCCTTCCGACACAATGTCACTAGATAAAGTAAATTTGTTTAATTATGGCCTGGATCTAGAATCTTTTTTAGATAATGGTATTCATAAATCATCTTCATTGAAACGGACTATCAATCCAAAAGAATCGAGTGGCTTTTATGTCGTTACTCTGTTTAATAAAGGAGTAGATGGTGCATTGAGAACAGGACTCAGCTTAAAAGATCAAAATCTTTTTTATAGAGTAAAAGTTGATGGGTCAAAAAATTACAATACATCAAGCGATAAAGAAATTCCTTGTGGAAGTATTAATTTAAATCTTAAGTAATTAAAATACATTATGAAATACGCACACGTCATTACTTTCCTGCCAATATTACTTTTTGGAATTGCCTGCAACGGAACCGTTAAAAAAGATTTGCCAAAAGAAAAGGAACATCCAAAACTTATAAAAAATATCGGCTCACCCGGTTATGGTAATCTTTTCTTCTGCAGTATATTGACTATTTACTGCTCCGCAATCCACCATTGCGTCAGGTGCTCAAACGTTTCTGTAATTATTTCACAGGGTGTCCAATTAAAAAGATTATTTTACCTCCTCTTCCATTATCCATTTTACCGGATCTCCAATAGTAGTTCTCTTCGTTTAAAGATGCTGTCAATTCATCAAGGTCCTTTGGAGCGTATAACTTGAATAACGCGATGAATCCATCCAGGAAAGTAACTGAGGGCAACAGTGGTATCAAATATGTGAAAACAAGTCTTTCTAATCGGAATGGTTTAACAAAAGGTGCTGTAAGAATAACGGTTAATGGGACAATAACAGTCATACCGAATACTTGCCAAAGGCTGTCGTTATTTCCTTCAACTACCACAATTGGCTGTCGGTTTTTCGAGACCTGAGCTAGAATTTCCTTAGCTTCCTTCACAGTAAACTGATGAAATGAATTTACACTCAAGTATAATCCTTCTTCGGTGGCTTCAAAATTATCAGCATCCACTTTCACTCTTTTTATCTTCCCATCAATCAAATGGTCGACAGTTGCAAATCCGGCCCCACATTTCTTATCGATTACTATGATTTGGTTTGCATGTTTTAAACCCTCCTCGATAACGGGAATAAATGGTTTCGAGGCATTGACCTTTACAACGAACCATGTCATGAACTCGTATATACAACGTGTCAAAAAAGATGGGAACCATTTCGTATTAGTGATTTGAGGAATTTGTCTCCTATTCATAACTTTAAATTGACAAATTTTGACCAAATGTACTAATTATTTTAGACCAATCGGACTAGATGAAGAAAACAAAGGAAAAAGTAATAAACACTTTCCTCGAACTAAATAATAAAATCATAGTTGAGATTTTTAATTTATAAGCATTGATCAATTCAAAATAATTTCCAACGTGCAGAAGGTGGTAATAAAAAACTCTTTCGGCTGTGTATTGTGTATTCGTCTTTGTCTTCTGGCTAGGTACCTGTTTCGCTTTCTGTGGCTTTTAATTCATTGTTGAGTTCATCAAAAGCGTCTTAAATATATTTTAAGAATATCAAACCCAATACAACGTGGTTGTATTCAACCACATCCATGTGGTTGCGAAGTTTTTCGGCTGCTTGCCAAAGGGTCTTTAAATTCAAAATTGTCTGACATTGTATGTTTTTAATTCTTAGTTTATGTGTTGCAAAGTTAGTTTTTCTTGTTTAAGGCTTAAATCGCCCGAAATTGTTATTATCTACTGATTATAGTAGTGGATGACATCTCTTTATGAGCCGCTTCATATTTTTTTCTAACCAATATAGAGCGGTAGTCTTTATAGATTTATGATAGAAAAAAAGAGCAATTGCAAAGGTACTTATCCTGGGCTACATGTCTGGGTAATGTTCTATCAACTAAACATTTATTGATACTGTATATAAATGGGTTTTGGATACAGCCGGAGTATTTCATCATGGGTCATCAGCCTGTAGGGTTTTGTCAGTTTGTCGTTTTTGTAAAAGAGTTTAAACCCGGTAAATTGAACCGGATAGGCCGATACAGCCCGCTTGTAAGAATCCACTTTTTTTGCCGGAAACCCAAATCCATCCATATCGATCACCACCTGCACCTGTGGTGTGGGTTCTATATCTTCGGCATGGGTGATCATACCTAAGGTAAAACGGTGGACCACAATTATTTTGGGTTTCAACTGATGCTTTTTTACAAGGTCTGATAGATAGCGGATAGCAAAGTTGATATCTTTTGCATCCATGGTTCCGATTTTCCTTCCAGGTACAGTTCCATCCTTCATAGACCACTCAGGATCAAGGCCGAGATGAACGTCTTCATTTTTCAGATAGTTTTCAAGCGATGGCACTTCTGCTTGTACACTGCTATGACCTACCTGAACATCCAGAAAGGTGATGCCGTTGATTTTTCTCCCGAGATCTATGGCTTTATTGATTTGATTTTCCGGCATTCGGAGTCTGTAGTTGTTCCCTTGTCCGGGTCGGCTTTGAGCTGTGATAGCTATATAGTGTATGGCAGGAAGTACAGGTGTTGTGGTATCTGCTTTGCTCCAGGCGTTTGCTTCTTTCTGAAGGTTTGTGATAAGCTGATCTTCTGCCAGTGTCCCGAGTATGCCCATATGTCTTGAATAAAAATTTCCATAATAGGCCACAATACGATAAAAAGGAAGGATGGCGTCAGCTTCAGGAAATGGGAGATCAGGCACAGGCCATCTTTTTGAGATACTATCATGAGCGAGTGCAAGTACTCTTCTCTGGTAGTCAGATGTATCCAAGGCCGAAACAACTGCCGAAGCTTCCTCTACTGAAGTACTGTCCAAATGGATTTCTGTCCCAACCGGCTGAGCTGCCTCAGATTTGCTTTTACATTTGATCCAAAAAACAGAAAAAGACAGACAGACTAAAACACAGATTTTGATGTTCATCCACCTTGGTAGTTATTGTACAGGCTTCATTTTGTATCCAGCTTTGCGCAACAAATGAATGACACCATCCGGCCCACCCAAATGACCGGCTCCGACTGCAAAAAATGTCTGCGATTTTTTTGCTTCTTCGATGATCAGGGGTATCCAGTTTTTATTTCTGCCACTGACAAGTTTGTCTTCAAAGCCTGCTACGGTGCTACCTTCATCGGAGATCATTTTGACCATTGCTGATATATCCTGATCCAGATACATTTTTGTCATTTTTTTAAACTCATCATCTCCTTCACTGTCCGTTGATTTGATTGCGTCCACGAGCATTTTTGCCTGCACATCATAAGGTATTTCGTCAAAAAGACTGATCTGAAAGTCAATACTTTCGAGACCACCGGTTTCTTTATTGGTATTTTGTGCCATTTCCATAAATTCCATTTCGTAAGACTTCATATTGCCGGTTTTAAGACCGGAAGGATCCATGTCAGCATAGGCAAATACAGTCAGGAACATGGGCTTCATCCTCTCCAGCATAAATATGGGCAATCCTACTTTTTTAAAATGCTCTCCTATCATTTTGTAATCCGCATCTGACACCAGGTCTTTCAGCGTCATACCATCTTTCATGAAGATTTTATTCATCATACCCATCATTTTGGACATATCTGTCATCTCCTTCATATCTATCTCAAACACTACTTTTTTAGCAGCATCAAAAGCCGACATCGTGCCTTTGGGCAGATAAAAATCTTTAGCACCGATGATATGGATGGTACCATAGAGGAAAGACGGTTTGGTGATACCGGGACCACTGATCTCCCACAACAGATTTTTTTCTAATGGTTTATAAGTGAGTTCTGAAGGTTTGGTAGTTTTACATGCATAGACAAACAAAAGCATTGTAAGCAATGGAAAAACTATCCTGAATGAAAATTTCTTATGATTCATATTTGTTGATTTCTGAAATAAAATTTGAAAAATGTTTTATGGATAATCCACTACATTGGAAACTTAAAAATTATATAATATAGTTCAATTTTGGGATACACCCAATTTTTTTGACTTAATTATTGTGCCTGCCTTTGCCTACGACACTCATAAAGCAATATACCTGTAGCAACAGAAACGTTTAGAGAGTCAAAAGTGTTGTTGGCCGGTATTTTGACCACTTCATCCACTATTTCAAGCACTTTGTAGTGTAATCCTTTGTCTTCCGAACCCAGGAGCAATGCGACAGGTTCTTTCATATCCACTTCCTGAGGCAAAGCAGCTTCATGGAGACTCGATGCGATCACTTTGATGCCCATAGACTGCAAATCACTGATCAAGGTAAAAAGGCTGTTGGCACGCGAAACAGGAAGATTGAGTATAGCACCTGCTGATGTCTTAACGGCATCTTCATTGACACGACCTCCTGAATTTCCGGTTAAAACCAAACCATGAGCTCCAAAAAAGTATGATGAACGGGCGATGGCCCCTACATTTCTCATGTCCGTAACACCATCCACCAGGATAAGCAATGGGACATGACCTTTCTCAAAGGCAGTAGCCACAATATCTTTATAATCCACATAGGCTACAGGAGATGTTTCAGCTACGATGCCCTGATGAATTTTATTTTTTGTCAGTTCATTGAGTTTTATCTCGGGAACTTTGACCAGAGGAATGCTTTTGTCACGGCAAATATTTCTGACCTGAACTTCAAATTCGCCCCTTAAAGTACTGAGCATGTAGACCTTGCCTATATCTTTTGAAGAGTGGAAAGCCTCCAGCACGGCATTTCGACCATAAATGATATCTGACATAAATGGGTTAAATAGTTGAAATGTTAACAAATAAGTGCAAAGATGGGTAATATTTCTGCCTTAAACACTAAAAAGTAACATAAATCCCCGTTGGGCTGATCTTTAATTCGATGTCCTCTCGATAACCTAATATTTTTTGCCGTCCCAGAGATTCGTTGTACATCCTTACAGCTTCCTGTTTTTGAAAATCAGCCTTTTTACCAATGGGAATACTTATTACTGCAATTCCTGCTCCGATTAAAAATTTTGTTCCTTCAAATCCATTTGATTTTTTAAAGACATATCTTCCAATAGCGTTGCCCATTAAAAATCCTCCG
Organism: Saprospiraceae bacterium; assembly: GCA_016713025.1. Taxonomy (NCBI): domain Bacteria; kingdom Pseudomonadati; phylum Bacteroidota; class Saprospiria; order Saprospirales; family Saprospiraceae; species Saprospiraceae bacterium. Next base: position 3,530,108 of record JADJPZ010000004.1, read on the forward strand.
GCAAAACCCAAAACATTGGAGAAACCTTTATTTCCGAATGCATATTTGAATTTATTAAAAGCGGGAGGATGAGATGAAATTATAGCAGCAACTTCCCTATTTTTTAAAATTCTGTCACCTATGAAAAAATGATATCGCGATATACCCTTTTTATATGTAATCATTTGGCTATAAGTTGAATCTAATTCCACATTTATATTCTTTTCGCCATAATTGATATTCTTTATTCTTGTTTTGTTAATAAAAATGCCTTCGTGGATCCCACCGATATCTGATTCAATATAAACATTTGCGGAGTCTTCTTTTATGATTTTTCCATAAATTTTTGTGCCATCTACTCTGGTGATGATGTCCTGAGAGAAGGAATAATATGGAGAAAAAAGAAAGCATAATAAAAATAGGATCCGAAACATAGCACCTGTCATATCTGTAAATTTTTAACAAATATATGTCAATAATAGTATTTATCGTGGACAAAAATTTTCTATTAAAAATTTATATCATAGTGTATTGAAAATTAAATAATTATGATTGTAAATTTTCGCAATCAATTTTCTGTTTGGTATAAATCATCATTCATATATTTTAATAGAATACTTGTTTATTACATTGGAATTAGTGGAGGCATAATGACTTGGCCATTGAACTTTAGTCTTTTTCTTACTTATATTTACCAGATTTTGGAGCTGTGTCAGGATTGTGTAAAGTTACTTCAGTGGGCAATATCATGGGGTCTGCCATCCTGACCTTTGATACATCTTCTGTCGATATGGCATCCGCTTTGTTGCCCCAGCTATTTCTCACAAAAGTGAGGATATTTGCTATTGTACCATTATTGATGGTCTGATTATCTTTCAAACCAGGCATTGGGCCGTTAAAAGTGTAGGATTTCCCATTTACAGTGATTGGACCGGATATACCATTAAGAACAATGGATATAGGTATCTTTCGATCTGAAGCCGTCACCCATTCAGATTGGGCCAAAGGTGGACCTATTATATCAACTCCTTCTCCGTTTTTTCCATGACAACCCGAACAGTATGCTTCATATGCGTGAAGACCTCCGTAATACATTTCCTTTTGGGATGTCGTCAGATGTGCGACATCTGCTTCATTATCTTTTGGAGGTATTGGTGTTTTGTCAAGCCATTTGTTTAATAATGAGTTTTTAGATACTGATGATTTGAAATGTCGGATATTCTCTTCATTGTTACCATATTGCCACAAACTTCCGGCTATAATAGCTGCGAATAAACTGTCATTGGCATATTCCTTTATCAATCCCCCCAATAAAACATGCCTTGATATGTCAATCTTATATGGAAGATCGCGGAATGCTGCAGCAACATAAGCTATCTCATCACGCTGGTTACTCTTATTTCTTACATTTTGGAAAGCTTTAAAATCTGTCTTTGACAATGCTGATATGGCCTGATGTCGCAAAGCTTCATTATCTGAAGCAGCAGCCTGGAGCAATATACTATTATCGGGCTTTTGATACATACTAATAATATGTAGGATGTGAAGTTTAGTGATGTCACTTTGAGTTTTTTCATAACATTCATTCAGCATTGGCTGGTACTTACTTTCGTCATTTTCATTCAGTATCTTCCATTGTGCCCTTATGCGAACCCATTTGTTGGAATGTTGAAGCATGTCTACCAATTCCTTTCCCGATTTATCTGATATTCTTACATGTTCAGTAATTTCTTTACCATATTGTATCCGGTAGATTCTTCCCATGCCTTTGACTTTATCCAAACCGTGCTTTTCGATATACTCTCGAAGATATCCTGTCATATATGTATTGTGTTGAATGATTCCTCGGTACATATCTACAATGTACAATGCTCCGTCAGGGCCCGTAATGGAATAAACCGGTCTGAATCTTTCATCTCCGGATCGTAAAAATTCTTTTTCTGTGTAGGGTAATTTTCCAACTATTTTACCTTCTTTTTTTCCCAGAATTACTCTCCTGACGAGTTGAGCGGCAGGTTCACAACTGATGGCATATTCTTCATATTTTTGACCGAACTGTCCGCCACTGCAGATGCTCACACCGCATGCTGAAGTGACATCAGTAAGTCGACCGGCACTATCGAGAACTCCACTTTCATACCCACGATTGACTCCTGGAGTAGGATGACGGGGATAGACTTTATTGGGGGAAAATGACTGACCAAATTGATTTTTTATTTTGTCTCCAATGAGGATTGATAAATGCGGCATGACAGAGGGAGGGTACTGGTCTCCAAGTAAAACAGCGCTGTTGTGATTGTAAAACAATCTCCCTTCTACGTCCTGATCTATGCCCCACTGGCCTCTGAAGATGGTTGATTCTTTTTCCCATTTGCCTTGATTTCGCCGGTATCTCATAACAGACTTGGCCGAATATATCCAATTGTCCAGGCCGAGTAATAGCCCATTGGCCTGATGCTCGACGTTACCTCCGTCAGCATAGAAACTGTCGACCACGACTCTTTTTGCTCCGGGTTCGTCATAAAACCACAAGAAAGGAGGCTCAGCTACTAATACTCCACCGTACACCGGGCAAACTGCTCTCGGCAAGGTAAGTGAGTCAGCAAAAACCTTTACAGATTCATAATACCCATCCTTGTCTTTGTCACTTAGTATTTTTATGCTGCTTAATGGTACTTGCTCTCCGATTCCATTGACATCTGGCATGTAAGTGTTCATCTCTACCACCCACATATTGGCATCATCATCAAATGCTATGGCTACGGGATCCTGTACATCAGGCTCTTGCGCTACACATGAAATCCTGAATCCTTCTTCCACTTCAAAATCTGTGAGTGATTCTTCCGGAGTCAAGCACGAGTTTTCCTTATCATGACAAGATATGAATCCTGAAATAAATATGGTCAATATGTACATTTGGAGCCTCATACCTATATTGATTTCAAATAAAATTCACTTTTTAGCAAAATATACATTGCATAATGTCTTATCCTTAGGTATGTTTAAATTTGCCGCTTGGAGCCAAATGATAAAAATTTAAACATACATTTAGTGCAGTTTAGGTTCACTTAGAGAATATTTGCAAATTTACAACATTGATATCCTAACCATTCGGTTTCCTGAGATTTTTATAATACATATTTTTAATTTTGTCTGTATGAATCCCAAATTTAAACATAACATATGCTATCAAATTGAGTATATTTACTTTAAGCCAGGAATTATGGTAATACTTTCTTGAAGATACTATGGCAGGATTGGCGATCACTTTGATTGGGAGTCCTGTTTTTCTGTACCGCTTCACAAAATCAAAATCTTCCATAATGGAAAACGATGTGTCATAACCATTCATTTTATCAAAAATCTCTCTTGTCATAAAGTGTATCTGATCACCACCACCTGCAAAAATTCCGTCTCTTTTTGTAAAAGAAGCATTGATATCCAGCAACCATGTTGTGGGTTCAAATCTATATGAAAAAAAACCGAATGAAAATCCCTGATTTATAGTTTCCCTGATGTCTGCTATAAAGGTATCAGGTGGTCTGACATCAGCATGTAAAAAAGCTAATATGTTGTTTTTTGCTATTTTAGCCCCATCATTCATTTGGTATGCCCTACCTGTTTTGTCTGATTTGATGTACTTCACATATCTTTTTTGAGCCAAAAAACCCATATCATCTCTGCTGACCTCACTATCAGAGATGATAACTTCAAAATCCGATTCATTCAGATTGTCGAATATCTCAATAAGTGATTTAATGTTATCAGCTTCATTGAGTGCGGGGATAATAATGGATACAAAAGACAATGGCTATTCAAATTTTGGCAAATTTATCAAAAATCCAACTGAGAATATGCTTAAAGGATCAAGTAGTACGTATTACAAATTGCACTTGTTCAGTGTTCTATTTAATAAACAGTAAAAGCTTGGTTGAATTGGGCGGGTCGTCCTTCAGGGAATGAGGTGTTTATTGGGAAGGTAATTTGTCTTTTCATATCCCTTCCCAGAAGGGGAATGCATCGCTTTTATTATGACAATTGGGCGGTAGCGAGGAAAATATGAATTTTTGCAGTTTTGTCTTGCCCTCAATTAAATGCGAACACAAAAAAAGTTTAAATTTTTTTAAATCACTAATTTTGTGTTATGGAAAACAAGAAAAAAGAAAGAATGAGTACCAATAAAAAGACTGAATTGGTACTGCAATTATTGCGAGGTGAGTCACTGGATGAACTTTGTAGAATCCATCATGTATCTGCCAGTCAATTGAGTGAGTGGCGTGATATCTTTGTCAGCAAAGGTAAAGAAGGTTTCCGTAAGAGCTCGGACGATCATCGTCTGCGTGAAGCCCAAGCGATCATTGGTCGCCAAGCCATAGAGCTTGACCTGTATAAAAAAAGATGGTATTGATTCGTCAGATAAAAGAAAAATAGTTTCCATGCTAATCAATACAGAACCAAAACCAAATATTAGATTGGCTCTTAAGGTCAGTGACCTAAGCGTAGGAGCTTGGTATGACAGGCGGTCATTGAAGACAGATAAATGTAAGCCAGGGCCAAAATCTGTGTACTCAGACGTTGAAGTGCTTCAAGCCTTAAGGAAGTATATAGCCGAGCCTATTTTTTATTTAGAAGGCTATAAGAAACTCAAGGTTAGGCTCAAAGAAGAATATGGCATCGATGTGGGTAAGGAAAGGCTAAGAAGGATCATGACAGAAAATGAGCTTCTGTGTCATCAAAAAACAGATCACACCCACTCAGGTATCATCACGACGGTAAGATCATCACGGATTGTCCCAATCAAATCTGGGGCATGGACATCAAAGAATTTCATACTTGTATAGGAAAAATTTACTTATTTGATATCTCGGATCATTTCAATAGCGAAATTAAAGGATGGTACGTAAACACAACATCCAATGCAAATGATGCGATGCAAGCTCTCAGAAACGCTGTAAGAGCCGAGTTTGGCAATGTGGCCAAAGATGTGTGTAAAGGTACAAATCTAAAGCTCAGAGTGGATCATGGCACTCAATTTGATTCCAAAGCTTTTGAAGATGAATTGAATTTTTTAAGCATTTTAAAAAGTTCTGCCTTTGTAAGAAGCCCACAAAGCAACGGGGTTATTGAAAGATTCCACAGAACGCTCAAAGAACAATTAACCTTAATCAATACATTTAAAAATATAGACGAAATACATCAAAATATTCATACATTTGTTGCCAAATATAACCAGAAGTGGCTATTGCATAGATTGAAACTTCAATCTCCACTGAAATATAAAGAGGGGAATCCATCGGGTAATACTGAACCAGAGGGAGTCCGTCATTGAGTCGCAGACTCAAAAAAAGATAGTCAGGCCTGAGCTATCTACCTTCGGTACAAAACGTCACCGTCGGTCGTCCGTCATCACAAAGGTATGTAGTCTTTTTTGAATTACAAAACCTTGTTCTGTTAGTAGGCCTTAATGAGTGTTCAGTTAATTAGGGGCAAAACAGTTTGTTATACACTCATATCAGGTTGCCCATGCTTTATCCCCTTTTTTGTATGGGTATGATCCATCATATCTACCCGGCACTGCTTCATACCGCAACTCTTTTGTTGCTCCGGCTTCCGAAGTAAAGTACCCAAGAATTGTCAATTGTTTTATCATTGTAAAATAGTGCTCAGCGTTTTCTTGCTTTTTATCTTTATTGTATTTTACCATTTCTGCATTGATAGAATTGAGAAATTCTTCTCTTTGATCAGGACTACCCTTTTCAAAAGTTGCAGCGTATTTCTTTTGAAAATCAGTCTTTAAGGTTTCCACTCCAGATAAAAATACGCTTTGTTGCTCTTTCGTATAGCAATTTGTAATCATTTTATTCATAAAAAGACCTATACCTACCGCCTTTGCACCGGGAGTGTCGGTTTGTGGCAGGATAGTTTCTCCTATTTCATCTAGCAGCGATACTTGCTGAGCGGTAAGTATTGATGATGCCGGATTAGTTTTATCTGCTTTGCACCCGGTCTTTACAAATAATTCTCCGCCGACAAATGCAGCACCTGTCATGAGGGATATATGCTTGATAATCGTTCTTCTGTCCATGATTAAATATTTCTTTTATTAAGTTCTTTGACGGCAAAATCTGCGGCTCTGGCGGTCAGTGCCATATAGGTCAATGATGGGTTCTGACAAGCACTACTCGTCATACAGGCCCCATCAGTCACAAATACATTCGGAGCGTGCCAAATCTGATTCATGCCATTGAGTACGGAGGTCTTCGGGTCTCTGCCCATCCTTGCGGTACCCATTTCATGTATGCCATGACCTATGTTGTGTCCGCTATCCCATGTGTTGACATCTTTTACACCGGCAATTTCAAGCATCTGTTTCATTTCTTCTACGATATCCTTTCGCATTTTCAGTTCATTTTCTCTCAGTTCAGCATCAGTTGCCAATATTGGAAGCCCCCATTTGTCAGTTTTCTGCTTTCCTTTTGTCGGGTCAGTGACCACATTTCCATCATCATCATAATATCTTTTGTCGAGCAGGATGCGATTTTCATGATATGGTAATAATTCACCAAATCCACCTGCTCCAATTGTCCATGAACCGGGTTCACTGAGTGCTTCTTTCAGGCTCGCACCTATATTGAGTTCTGCGACATCCCGATGCCAGCCTTCGCGACTGGCACCACCCTGATATCCAAATCCCCTCAGGTAATCACGTTTATCTCCATTGATATTTACAAATCTCGGGATATAAAATCCATTGGGTCTGCGCCCGTAAGTATAAAAATTTTCAAACCCTTCTACCTTGCCACTGGCTCCCAGATTGTAGTGGTGGTCCATCACATTGTGACCGAGCTCTCCGCTGCTGCTTCCTAAACCTTCCGGCCATATGTCGGTGGCAGAGTTCATAAGGAGCCAGGTACTGTTGAGTGCCGATGCACATACAAAGACAATCTTGCTATTAAAGGTATATGTTTTATTATCTTCTGTATCCAGTATCTCTACTCCGGTCGCCTTTTTTGAATCCTTGTCATAAAGTATTTCTATGGCGATAGCACCGGTTATGATATGCAGATTGCCGGTAGCCATTGCAGCAGGCAAAGTTGACGACTGTGTACTGAAATATCCACCATAATGACACCCTTCCCAGCAACGTGCTCTGTATTGGCATTTCCCGCGATTAGGCAGGTTTTCAGTAAGATTTGCCACTCGACCTATAAATAAATGTCGCTTTCCTTTGTAATGAGACCGTATGCTCTTTGATACTTCTTTTTCTACTATGTTCAGATCCATAGGTGGTTGAAACTGTCCGTCAGGCAATTGAGCAAGGCCTTCTTTTGAACCGCTCACTCCTATGAATTTTTCTACGTGATCATACCAGGGTGAGATATCTCTGTATCTGATAGGCCAGTCTACTGCCACGCCATCTTTGGCATTGGCTTCAAAGTCCATCTCGCTCCATCTGTAACTCTGTCTGCCCCACAGAATACTCCTTCCGCCCATACGATAGGTACGCCACCAGGTAAAAGGTTTGATCTCAGTATACGGTGAATCTTTTTCATCTGCCCAGGCATCCATTACTGCTTCGCTGGCTGCCCACCCGCGGTGGATGACAGGAAAATCTTCTCTTTGTTTAGTTGTGGTCCGTCCCCGATATTCCATTTCCCAAGGGTTCAGAGATGCAGTCTTATAATCTTTAAGGTGATCATGTCTGGGACCGCGCTCTACCATGAGTACTTTGAGCCCTTTCTCGGTGAGTTCTTTGGCTGCCCATCCACCACTGATGCCGCTTCCTATTACGATGGCATCATAAGTGAGTTGTTTTGTAGCTTTGGTATTGATATAAATGGTGTCTGTCATGATAGGAAGAAGCGTTATTTAATAAAAACTATAAAGATACAGTATCCTGCTAAATGCATGCGTATGGTTTTTCAAAATATTTAGCTTCATTTTCCATTTATTATTTTATTTTGATAACCATATTCAAAAATTATTGTTTTGAAAAACAATGAAGACATTGATTTTATTACTCTCAATGATAGTTGCTGACAGTATATTAAGTGATATAAATGTACTTACAGCTCAGGGCAAACCTATCAATTATTTGGCCATGTCCATAGAATTTCTAACTGCTGTACGCAACAAAGAGAAAGTAGATTTATACCTTCAAACCTGGGCTTCCTGTGATTTGGTCCAACTCTCTCAACAAGTAGAAACTGATCAGCAAAAACTGGCTTTTTGGATCAATATGTACAATGCATACATTCAGGTAATCCTTGCAAATCATCCGGAAAAATATAACGATCGAGGGACGTTTTTTAAAGAAAAGCAAATCAAACTCGGTGGTTCGATGTTCAGTTTTGAAGATATTGAGCATGGTATTTTGAGAAGGTCTCAGCATCCTTTTTTACTTGGGTATTTCACCCGGTGGTTTCCTGACAAAACAGAAAAGATGCTCAGGATCGGCAAGAGAGACTGGCGTATTCACTTTGCCTTGAATTGTGGCGCAAAATCTTGTCCGCCGGTAGCTATATATGATACCGATCGGATAGAAGAACAACTGGAAGTCAGTACAAAAAACTATCTTCAAAAATTTTCAACTTATCAGCATTCGGATAAAATAGCTTATGTCACTTCTCTATTCAGTTGGTTCAGAGGTGATTTTGGTGGTCTGGAAGGAATAAAAAACATCCTTATAAAACAAAATATTATCCCTGATACAAATGTAAGGTTGAAAACAGCTGAATACGACTGGACAATGGACCTGGCCAATTTTGTTGATTTGTGATGACTGGGCATTTGTTGCATCTATCCACAGGACTCTACCGCGTGTGTATAACAAATTGCACGTTATCAGTATTATTCTTATAAGACGGTAAAAATGAGGTTGGATTGGTTGGCTCGTCTCAAGCATAGCTTGACAAGCTCTTTAGGGAATGAGGGTAGCGGGGAAGAAAATTTGAATTTGTGAAATTTGTTATGCACACCTCTACCGCTGTCTTTTGGGATAATAACGATTTATACTCAAAATAAATTGGTTTGCGAAAAATTCATCTACTATGGTATTCATTTTGAGTATAATACCGACGAGAATTATTTTTCAAATAATTCTCGTCGGTATACCTTTAAATATTCCTTCTATTAGTATAATAATCAAAGACTTTATTGACTACAGAGACACCTAAACTCTTGTAATCTTTCCTTATTTCCTGCTCTTCATGTCCGATTGCAAGAAATAGTCCATCAACGGCTCTGTCGGCCAAAAAATTACTTAATGATGCATCCACCTTCGTTTTTGCAAATATATTGTAAGCACCGGCTGCGAGTGGCCAGTAAGTATTTAATTCTGATTTACTGAGCTCAGCATCCAGTTTTTCCGAATATCTTTTTCTTACTACTGTTCTCATATTGTTTTTGAGTACCTGAGTTGCAGCATCTTTACCACCAGTCACTATAGAAACAGCGTCACCAAAATCAATTTCTTTGATAGATTCCTTGATGATACCTTCACTTTCAGTAAGCACCAGAGAAGCGACCTTTCCTGTTTGCTGGGTGATTTTATCTACTTCACTTCCAAGACCTAATGTTTTGAGACCTTCAATTACTGTCGTGAACTCGGCGGGTAGTGATTTAGTGGGATCACTTGAATACAATGCACTCATCTTCCTGATAGCCTTGAAGGTACTGCTGTTAAGGATTTCCTGCAAAGCTATGACAGTCTCCAATGCAGATGGTTTGATATTTAACTGATTCAGGACGCTGCAGGATGATAAAAACATACTGACGGTCAATACAAATGGAAGTGAAATTCTCATGATTTTAAAATATTTATTTAAAACAATAGACGTAAATTTTTTAGCAATGATACATATTCAAAAATTAATAAAATCATAAATATATATTAAAGAGGTTGACAAGCGTTATGCCAAATTAAAACATTTAAAGAATAATATGTGTTTATTACGATCAAAAGGTAAAGAAAAACTACCTTTGCGGGTTATAAAATCATTCAATTAAACAATAAACATACCATGGGATGCAGTAGTTGTAGTATTGATTCAAATGGTACTCCCAGAGGCTGCGGAGACAAAGGACATTGTACTTCAGGTAGTTGTAACAAACATAACACGTATGACTGGATCAGTTCAAAAGAAATGTTTGACCCTACCGCATATCATATAGCTGAGATAAGTTTTAAAAAAGGATCACATAAAGAGTTTTTTATCAACGACCCTTCTACCAGAACAGAAACAGGTGATATGGTAGTCGTGGAGACGGTGAGTGGTTATGATGTCGGACGTATTTCATTATCAGGTGAGTTGGTCAGACTCCAGATGAAAAAAAGACATACCACTGAAGAGAGAGTCTCACTGAGAGTGATCAGAAAAGCCAATGAAAGAGACCTTGAAAAACTCGAAGAAGCCAGACAACTCGAAAAGGAAACTATGGTCAGGGCCAGAGTGATCGCCAGAACTTTAGGGCTGGATATGAAGCTCGGAGATGTAGAGTATCAGGGCGATAAGAAAAAAGCCACCTTTTATTATACAGCTGAAGGTCGGGTAGACTTCAGGGAGTTGGTAAAAGAATATGCCAGAGAATTTAAAGTGAAGATAGAAATGCGCCAGATAGGTGCAAGACAGGAATCAGCTCGTATCGGTGGTATAGGATCATGCGGAAGAGAGTTGTGTTGTTCTACCTGGCTTTCTGATTTTAAATCCGTAAATACAGCTGCTGCCAGATATCAGAATATTGCCATCAATCAGTCAAAGCTTTCAGGTCAGTGCGGCAGACTGAAGTGTTGTCTCAATTATGAACTGGATACATATCTTGATGCACTTGAAGATTTTCCGGAAAATGCAGACATACTGAAGACCAAACAAGGGTCAATGGTGCTCATTAAAACAGATATCTTCAAAGGATTGCTCTACTACACTTATGAAAATAATGATAAGCTTAAGGGAACCATTGTGTCAGTTTCCACTCGTCGGGCAAAAGAAGTCAAAGAGCTCAACAACAAAAATATTATCCCAAATGAACTTTCTTCTGAAGCAGCAATCAATCCGGTGATTGTTAATCCTGATGACGAGAATGCAGAGCATGGGTATGAAGATGTTACCGGCCAGATTGAATTAAGGAATGATCCTCGAAAAAAGAAAAAGAAACCAAAGTACAAGGATGAAAAAAGAGGTAATAACCCCAATCAAATGAGACAATCTCCAAAAGCAAATGATGGGAATCCTCAGTCTGGAGAAAACAAAAGTACACCACCAGAAAGTAGCAGAGACCATGTGAAGCCACAACAAAACAATATTGTACGGCAAGGTCCTCCGAAAAGCACCAGTGATAACATCAATAACGTCAATTCCATAGGACCTAATCAGGAAAAAGGTAGCAGGCCTGAAGGAACCAATAAAAAAAAGAAAAAGTTTTTCAGAAAAAACCCTAACAAAGGCAAGGGTGAATGATAGATATTGAATGATGCATCAGGAAAATAGAAATGTCTCATTAAGTCAAATGCTAATAACTATTTAACCATATATATCATAATGATGAAGTACGATCTTGTAGTGATTGGTTCTGGGCCCGGAGGATATGTAGGAGCCATAAGAGCAGCCCAATTGGGGAAAAGAGTAGCTATAATAGAAAAATACAATACCCTTGGAGGGACATGTCTCAACGTCGGATGTATCCCGTCAAAGGCACTATTAGACAGTTCTGAGCATTATCACAATGCTAAAGAAAGATTCGGAGACCATGGTATCGAGGTTCCGTCTGTTAAGATCAATATGCAGCAGATGATCAAAAGAAAAAACGAAGTCGTCGAACAAACATGCAAAGGCATCGATTTTCTGATGAAAAAAAACAAAATTGATGTTTATACCGGAGTGGGAGCATTTGTAAATCAAAATGTAATTTCGGTAACTAATAGTAAAGGCACAACTGAAATACATACTGAAAAAGTTATCATTGCTACTGGTTCAAAACCCATAACTCCGGATATTTTTCATTATGATAAAAACAGGGTCATCACATCCACAGAGGCGCTCAATATAGATAAAGTGCCCGAAAAAATGGTGGTAGTCGGAGGTGGTGTGATAGGGCTGGAATTAGGATCAGTCTTTGCCCGATTAGGTACATCAGTAGAAGTAGTGGAGTATATGGACAGAATCATACCGTCTATGGACACTGACTGTAGTAAAGAACTCATGCGTACCCTCAAAAAACTGGGTATGACCTTTCATTTGGGACATGGAGTGACAGGAGTGAAGGCTTCAAAATCATCCTGCACGGTTACAGTCAGTAAAAAGGACAGCAATGAATCATTTGACATAAAGGCTGATTATTGTCTTGTTGCTATAGGAAGAAAACCTTATACTGATGGATTGAATTTAGCATCAATCGGTATTCTAACAGATGATAAAGGTAGAATCCAGGTCAATGAACATCTGGAAACATCAGTACCCGGCATATTTGCTATAGGTGACGTGGTCAAGGGCGCAATGTTGGCACACAAAGCTGAAGAAGAAGGTATTTTGGTAGCAGAATATATTGCAGAAGGCAAGCCGCACATTGATTACAATCTCATACCAGGTGTCGTATATACGTGGCCTGAAGTCGCAGCTGTCGGCAAGACCGAAGATGAATTAAAAAACGCTGGCATACCATACAAGATTGGAAAATTTCCATTCAAGGCACTGGGAAGAGCAAGGGCAAGCATGGATACGGACGGCATGGTTAAGGTGATTGCTCATCAAGATACCGACGAAATCCTGGGAGTACATATGGTAGGCCCTCGGGTTGCCGATGTCATCATGGAGGCAGTTGCTTTAATGGAGTTCAGGGCAAGTGCTGAGGATATGTCCAGAATATCCCATCCTCACCCTACGTACACTGAAGCCGTAAAAGAAGCTGCAATGGCAGCCACAGCAAACAGACCCATTCATATCTGATTTTTTAGTCTGGCTTGAACCAATTTTTTTTCATACTTGTTTAATGTATGTTTTGAATTTGGCCTCATTAGCCAGAGATATACAAGTTTTCTATTAATTACAGGATTGAATTAAATTTGTGTTTTATGCATATTAAACCATATTTGGCAGTCATTTTCTTCTTTTACTTATTTGACCTCACTGCTCAAAAAGGTAGCTTAAGTATAGTTGTGGATAAGGATACAATGTTTCAGGACGAAGTAGTCAAGGTAGAACTCCTCATTGAAAATACTCAGGGTAGATACACACCACCAACATTTGAAGGTTTTCGAATTATTGGCGGACCCAATACGTCTTCTTCATTTACTATGATCAATGGGGTAGTCAGTCAGAAAAAATCTTATACCTATATGCTCCTGCCGGAGTTGACAGGAGATATTACTATAGGCACCGCAAGCCTTCAAACGGAAACTGAAGAAATCAAAACAGTACCAGTTCAAATATTTGTATTAGAAGGTTCAGGAAGATCAGAAAAGTCATCTTTCAACAAACGATTTAAATCCGAGCAACTTCCCGAGAGTGACACCACCGGAAAAACAAATACTAAAAAAAGAGTGTTGAAAAAGATCTGATTATGAAAAACGGCAGATTGATTTTATTTTCTTTACACCTGTATCTGCTATCAGGCATAGGTTTGATTCTTAGTGCTCAGGATTCAAGATTTTTTATGGAGACGGATAGGACAGAGATAGCCGAAGGAGAAACCTTTATTCTGAACATAGTCCTCGAAAACATGAATGGAAAAAACCTTCAACTTCCTGATCTTGCTCCATTCAGAGTTGTACAAGGGCCTTCGACTTCATCATCTGTCACCATCATCAATGGTAAGCGTTCAGGAACACAGTCTTATCAATACTTGCTCCTGGCTGCAAAAAAAGGCAAATTTACTATCGGTTCGGCTACTATTCAATCAGATGGTAAAACCATCAAATCCAATACTTTATCCATAGATGTCACCGGACAAAGTAAGTCCAAATCAAATTTGCCGGGAGATAACTCATCAGAAACGTTTGTGAGGTTGGAATTAAAAGATAATAATGCCTATGTGGGCCAGCAGACCATACTCAATCTGGTGCTATATACGCGTACCAATATTGAGTCTTTTCAGTTACTTAACGAACCTCTATTTGATGGTTTCTTTTCTCAGGCTATCAATGACATAAGAGATCAACCTCATACTGTCAATATAAAAGGCAAAGAATACTACTCTCAGGTCGTCAGGCGATGGGCGTTATTTCCGCAGAAAACAGGACTTTATAATTTGGGACCGGTAAACTGTAATCTGGATATTGCTGTAGAAAACGGTCAGTCATCTTTCTTTTTCAGGGATACCAGGCAAGAAACTGTATTAAGTAATACTTTAAAATGCAAGGTACAGAGCTTGCCATCTCCTGCGCCAGGATCATTTACAGGTGCAGTCGGAAATTTTACAATGAATGCTCAAATAAAAAAGTCAACTGTTGTGACCGGTGAAGGTGTTACTATCAGCCTGCAGATCGAAGGTGACGGTGATTCAAGGATTGTACAGGCACCAGCATTCGAATTGCCCTATGGATTTGAACAATATAGTCCTTCATTGATCAAGGATGAAACATATCAAAGAGGTGATAAAATTATGATGAAAAAAGAGTTTGATTACATTCTTGTTCCATCTGTAGATTCTACTTACACCATTACTCCCTTATTTTCGTATTTTGATTTAAATAGTGCTTCATACAAAACTATTCAGTCATCTCCGTTTACGATAAATGTAATAAAAGGAGATTTGAAGAGCCGTACCAAAAGTGAAAGTAGTCAGACTATTCTCGGGACTAAACCATCTGATGATGACCATCTGATGCCGATGGATCGACTTTTTTTTGGATCAAAATGGTATTTCTTCATTTTGTCAGGTATTTTATTGTCGTTTTTGCTTGCAGCCTATTATAAATATTTTTTCAAGCAAAAGAAATTGTATAAAAAGGACGACCTTATGTCAATCTCTGATTTTGCAAAAGAAAGTTTATCAACTGCAGCATCGCATATTTCTAGGAACCAACCTGAGCTATTTTATCATGAAATCTCAAAGGCAACTACTGTCTACCTCCAAAAGAAATTTAATCTGCCCGATATTACGCATAATCCGGAATCAATATTCAAACATTTAAGTGATCGTGAAGTTCCTGAACATTTAATTGCCGGATATAAATCAATTCAGAGTGAGTGTGAGCTGGCTAAATATGCAGGGATGTACAGTAGTAATATGACGGCTACATTGGGTAAAGCAGAAGAATGGATAGAAGCGATGGAAAAGCTCAATTCCTAATAAAAATTTGAAGATATACTTTCACTAAAAAAACAAAAAGAGCATCCTTTTGATCGGACGCTCTTCAGTCTTGGTTATTAAAAGAGTTTAAAAGTTTAAATAAAAGTTATAGAAATAACTGTTACTCTATATCTTCATAATATTTTATCATTGAAATGATTTCTTTGTCAATTCTTATCTCAGGAGATATCTCAAAGAGCAAATGGTGACTTTCATGATTTTCGATTAATGCTTCTTCAAGCAGTACCAGACATTCCTTTCTGTCATTTACCATAAATGAAAGTGCAGCTCTGCAGTAGATCAAATCAGCCCCAAAGGTGTGGTCTTCAGCTTCATCCAGAATTTGCTCAGCTTCATCATGCAAACCTAGCTTCAAAAGAAAACAGATATATTCTCTCCAGTATAAAGTATCCTCAGGTCCTGTCTGGGTGGCCATCTGGAAGTTGTAAGTAGCCTTATTATAATCTTCTACTGCTACAAAAGCTTTAGCCAGACCCAAATAGTACTCTTCTCTTCTATTTTCTATCTGTATTGCTTTATGATAAGCATTTATGGCGTTGTACCAGATTTTTTCAGCTGAGTAGCACTCACCTAGTAAAAACAAGGCCTCATCATTGTAGGCATCTAATTTGATGGCTTTGAGCAACCATTGTTTTGCAATACTTATTTTATTGAGAGAGATATAACAACTCGCGATGTTGACCATTAACTCATCATTGGGCCCGAATCTTTTGTTGGCTTCTATATAAATTTCAAGTGCCCGATCATACTCTTTGATCTGAAGGCAAGTATCTGCACAATCAAGATAGGCACTTTCAAACTCAGGGTTGACGATAAATGAATATTCCAATGCCTCAATGGCTTTTTCGTATTCCCAAGTACATGTATATCCATGACCCAGATTATACCATGCCTGATAATTGTATGGATCTGAATCAATGATGGTTTTGTGCAGCTCTACGCTATCAGCATACCGTCTTGATAACTCAGCACTGATCCAAACCCTTTCCATGGCTTCTTCGTTTTTACTGTCCATCAAAACAGCTTTTGCCAGAGCGTCATACATTGCATTATAGTCTTTCATATTTTCATAAATGTAGGACTCTGCAATGAGTATTTCTACTGTATCAGAATGAGTAGCTCCAACCCAGAGGTCTTCAAGTATTGTTCTTGCCTGATCAAATTGTTTCTTTATGGCAAGTGCTCTTGCTTTTATGAGACTGATTTCTCTTTCAAACGGGGCGATCGTTTCGGCTATGGCAATCGTTTTGAGACTTTCGTCAACCTTGCCACTACTTAAAAGTATTCTTGATTTGATTATATAAAATTCTGATCTGTATTTGTAAAGTTCTATGGCATATTCTACTACTTCAAGTGCTTTTTCAAGTAAATATTCATCTTCGTAGTATTCAAGAATCTGAAAAAAAACCTTTTCTTCAAGATATCCTATTTCTCCCAGTTCAAATTTATTCTCAAAATCCGTGACGAGGTTTATTAGGGCTAAGTCTCGTTTTATTTTGTTATCCATATATATAGTTACTGAGTCAGGGAATTAATAACGGTGTAAATATAGATATTTATAAAACAGTGGTACTAATTTATAAAAAGAATTTATCCACAATTTTAAAGTATTTTTTCGTATAAATACAACTTATATATGATTGATAATCAGCAACATATCCAAATATTGCTTTTTTAACTGTTAGTTAATTCTTTATGGAACATATCTTAATACATGAAACAATATCATAACCTGTTGGAATATTTTGATGAAAATTCTATCACCTTTTTTCAAAAATGATGAATAATTTTTCAAAAATGTGTCTTATGAAGTCGGAAGAATGAAATAAGTAAAGGATTTATTCAGGTGTAAGATCTCATACAATAAGTAAAAAGAACATCATACTGCAGTTTTCTGTATCATCAAATTGATACAATCAAATTCTTAGCTTCCCCTACTTTTAACTCCAATCTGAGGCTCAATATAACTGGAATTCCTTCATAAAATCATTGACCTTCGATTTGATGTCCTTGATGATGGAAGGATTGTCTTTATTCATTATTGCAGCATCAACCCACTCTACTACTTGTTCACAGTCTGATTCCTTAAATCCTCTTGTAGTAATGGCAGCCGTACCGATTCTAATACCTGAAGTATGCAAAGCAGGCCTGCTATCGAAAGGCACCATGTTTTTGTTGATGGTGATATCTGCTGCTACAAGAGCATTCTCGGCATCTCTGCCGGAGATATCCGCTGACTTGGCACGAAGGTCGATGAGCATCATGTGATTGTCAGTACCTCCTGATATGATTTTGTAGCCCTTACTTGTAAATGCATTTGCCATCGCATTGGCATTGGCGATGACTTGTTTGCCGTATTCTTTGAAGCTATCTTGTGATGCTTCTCTAAATGCTATCGCTTTGGCAGCAATGACGTGTTCTAGTGGGCCACCTTGCATACCAGGAAATACAGCACTGTTCAATATAGTTGACATCATGATCGGGTCGCCTTTTTTTGTAGTACGTCCCCAGGGATTTGCAAAATCTTTGCCCAACATTATGATACCGCCTCTTGGCCCTCTCAATGTCTTATGGGTAGTAGATGATACAATATGGCAGTGTGGCAATGGATCTGTCAACAAATCTGCCGCAATCAATCCCGCAGGATGTGCGATATCTGCCAATAAAAGTGCACCCACTTCATCCGCTATCTCTCTGAATCTTTTGTAATCCCAATCTCTGGAATAGGCTGAAGCACCACAGATAATGAGTTTTGGTTTCACTTCATGAGCTTTGCTGGCAACTTTCTCCATGTCAATGCGACCTGTTTCCTGATCTACACCATAAAAATTGGCTTGGTACACTTTGCCGGAGTAATTGACAGGCGAACCATGAGATAAATGACCACCATGCGACAAATCAAATCCTAAAATAGCATCTCCTGGCTGTAATACGCCTAAAAATATAGCAGCATTGGCCTGAGCACCAGAGTGTGGCTGAACATTGGCATATTCAGCACCGAACAAGGCACATAGTCTGTCTATGGCTATTTGTTCTATTTTGTCCACCACTTCACAACCTCCATAATATCTTTTGCCCGGATAACCCTCAGCATACTTATTTGTAAGGCAACTTCCTACCGCATTGATCACAGCTTGTGATGTGAAATTTTCTGAAGCAATCAATTCAATTCCTTGTCTTTGGCGTTGTAACTCTTCTTGAATCAATTGATCTATGACGGTATCCATGATAATGTATTTTGATGGTGTTTTAACAAAATGAAGCGCAAAGGTAAAAATTCATTTACAATTGTTAGGAAGAATTATTTTTACAAATTGAGATAATTGGATTTCAAAATATTATAAATAGGGTCTCCATTACACCATTTTGATTTATTAAGGTTGACCTAAATTTTGTATTTTTGCAGTTAAAATCAACGTTGATGGCAAAAAAATACCCAAAAACACTGTCTTCAGGTTCAAATAATACTGTAATTGCTCTGTCAGAATCAGAAGCAGGTAAGTTGTTTTTCGAAAATA
Source organism: Saprospiraceae bacterium (assembly GCA_016713025.1). Lineage (NCBI taxonomy): Bacteria > Pseudomonadati > Bacteroidota > Saprospiria > Saprospirales > Saprospiraceae > Saprospiraceae bacterium. The sequence continues at coordinate 3,548,911 of JADJPZ010000004.1, forward strand.
CTAGATCAGAGACAGGCTCGGAAGCTGAAAAAATGAAATTTGCAAACAACATAAACGACCTCGTTGTGAAAATTGTATGATTAGATTTATTACCTGATGACACGGAAGTATAGGTAATGGAAAAATTATATCCTATTGATTTCAGAGCATTTGAATTTGAAAGAAGGCAATTGATATTTGAAGTTTTTGAAGATGAATTGTTCCAACTTCATGCTAATGGTTTTGCACATCGAGATTTACGCAGACCTTCTGATATGCCAGAATTTTCATTTGACAATATATTTATGACCGACAAAGGAATAAGATTGATAGATGTAGGCATATAAGCACTCAAAAGTCAAATTTATGACAAGTTATTTGATAAATTTGTATCACAGGAAATCAATGAATTAAAGGCTTTTGAGACCTTTTTTTATTAACCGGTAATAAGAAAATATAATTATCCTTTAGAGCCAATTAATGCTTTAAGCTGAGACAATCTGTTCTGGTGATCCATCGCATCAGTTACAAATTCCTGACTTGCATTGATGGCAATCACTTCTTCACTTTTTTCCCACATATCATCGAATCTTTCGGGATTCAATTCATTGGAAGAATTATCAGCATGCCATGATGCTTCAAGATAATTAAGCAAAGTTAATGATCTTTCGAATGGGAAATAAGTAGCATTTCTGATCTCTAAAGATTCATTGTAATAAAACAGTGCTTTTTCAAAATTGTCTGAATGGATTGCAGTAGGATATTTGGTCAAAGCATTGCCCAAGCTATTGCACACCATAGCATACTGATAAGGCATCGTCTCTTTATTGAAAATAGAAAGTGCTTCTAAAAACGCTGAATGCGACACTGCAGCCCAAATGCTTTTCTTTTTGACCTCATCAGGTATTTCTGAATAAATGACGCCCAGCAAATGTTGGATATCTGCAAATATTTCTGGATAATCGTCTTTCGTAAAGTACTTCAATGCTTGCTGAAAACTTTCAGTGGCAGGAATGAAAAATTGAATTTGACCATTTCGAGCCCAATTATACAATAGTTGTCCACGTTTATATTGTGCATTATAATACAGGTCATCGAGTTCTTCATCATTATAGATTTTGATAGCACGTGTGATATAACCAAGTGACTCAGCAAAACTTTCTGATATACTAGCAATATGGGATGCATCTTCGAGCAATAGTGCCAGTTCTATGGTCCTTTCTGACTTTTCATACCAGGTCAATACATTCCAAAGCTTCGTCTTAATATTTTCTAACAAATTCGTATCATAAGGTACGGTAAGTCTGGTCATCCATATTTGACACAGTAGATACTCCATCTCCATTTTAGCATCCGAAGATATAGCTCTTTGAAGGGTGTCATTGATTATTTTTTCAGCGAGTGTGTAGTCTCTAACATCCATCAAAAAACTAATATAGTGTTTTGCCGTAAATGCCAGATATTCTTCATTTGGCGCGCTATCTATTGCTGCATTATAGTAATATTGAATCTTATCTTTTACATCTTCAGACCACTGCATACTATAGTGACGGACAATAGCGTGATTATGCATTAGCCTATAGTCATCAAAATCGTGGTAGGTCTCTACAGTAAGTCTATCCGGATTGATTTCCATATTGTTTTTAAGACTGACTGTGTGTTCCAATTCAGACCATAAGGCACCATGGTTTCCCAATAAGTTTTTTGCTACTTGATGATTTCCAAGTTTATGATAAATCAAACCAAGCAATATTTCATCATCCATCATGATAAATTCCGGCATTATATATGGTGGTTCCACGTTGTACCAATCTATAGAAAATGAGATACCGTTAGCATTAATGATCAATGCATTTCCGCTATTGATTGGTTTTTCTTCCATAAAATCCCTGACCGATACCAGTTCTTCCATCCTGGGTTGAGATTGAATGATACTCAGAATCTGAGCCTTATTTTGTGCTGTGGTGTAAATATATATCAAAGTCAAAGGATTTTCTTTTATAAACTAATATGTAACATGGGTAGTCCTGGTGCAGACATATAGACCAAGTCTCTGTCTTGGTCATCGATAGGATGGTCTGCCAAAAACTCCTGAATAGAAATAGATCTGTCCCCAAGACTATTTTTCACTTTGACAAAAAGCATAATCACTTCATGGGCTGCACGAAATGTTTCATCATTATCTGGTGCCAATAATATGGCTTTGATATTATGGTAATATACCGCATATACTTGTCTACCTGAACCGATGGTTTGGTCAGCAAGATTAGCGTCGATCATCAGATGTCCGTTTTTGAGTTTGACCAACGAGCCATGCATCGGATCTGGTACAGAAGGAGTCATACCTTCAAAACTATAAATACGTTCCATGTGCAATCATGAATTATGTTAAAAGTTCGATTTTAATATGATCAATCACTTTTTCTGCAGCTTCCAAAACTGCTGGGCTCAAACCGATCTCCATTTTTATATCACTGACTGCTATGAGAAAAGCATAAATTTCATTCTGTGGGAATTCATCTTGCATTATTTTTTTTGCATAGGACAATGCTTGATCCCATTTCAGACTATGTAGAAAAACCATAGGATCATCAATGATTGCCGCATTTATCTCTGATGCAGGTAGTCTGAATATAGTACCATCTGCTTCATTGGAATTGATTACAGCATCTATAATGATGATTTTGTCATGTCCTTTGAGTTGAAACAATACTTCGAAAGCAGAAGTACCCATATCAAAAAATGAAATATCTTTTCTATCGGCTATTTCAGTTTTTAGTTTTTCGAGCGCATAACATCCTACACCATCATCACTTCTGACGGGATTACCAAAACCCATTATTGCAGTACTCATAAACTAATATGATTAAATAAAAAAGAATCGCTGCAAATGGTTTACAGCGATTCTAAAAATATTTCAATATAACTTAAAATTATAATTTAAATTTGGCCAATTGAGCACCTGATTTAGCATCATGAGCATGAACTGTACAGACCAGACAACTGTCAAAAGAGCGAGCCACCATACCTACTTCTACAGGATCGTGCGGATCTTCTATTTCAGTACCTTCTAAGGCTGATTCTATAGGTCCGGGATTATTATTTTCGTCATTCGGTCCTACATTCCATGTTGTAGGAGCCATCACTTGATAATTTTCGATGACACCATTTTTGATCTCTACCCAGTGTGCTAATGCTCCTCTAGCAGCCTCTGTTGCTCCCCATCCTTTGCCATCTCTCTCTTCCGGTTTGATATAAAACTCACCATTGAGATCGATTTGTCTGAGCCATTCATCTATATAGTTGTAGAGTCTAGGTGCTTCATGAAGTCTGGCAAGTGTACGGGTAAATACATTGACGCCTTTGTTCTTTATAACATCAAGGAAAAGTGGATCTTGATTTTGATGACTTAAGTTTGCAGGATTTCCTGCCATGATTACTCGGGATAGTGGCCCGGCTTCAGCAGCGTGTCCCATATATCGTGGTGCTTTTGCCCAGCTATATTTACCGCTGAAATCTGTGTCTATCAAATTTTGTGATTGCAATGGTGTAGGAAGTGGCTCATCCCATGGGTGAGACGCTTTGACATCCTGATACCATGAGTGATTGACATGCTCCTGTACATTCAAATGATCCAATGTGTGGAAATTTTTACCATCATAAAACCCTCCTGCACTTATCAAAGCATTATTTCTACCTTCGATAGTAGGATTGTTATATAAGTCTTTGTGAAGGTAAGTGCCGAAAGCAATGAACTTTCCAACTCCCTCTCCAAATTTATCTAAACCAAATTCTTGTCCCGCTCTGATAAATAAACCCATATCACTGTTTCGCTGACTTTCGTTTTCTTCTACCCAAGCCATCATGTCATCCCAAGTCTTGATCTGCAAGTATCTATCGATAGAGCATCCTAAGAAAGTTGTTTCGAGCCATCTGTTACGGAAGTGATTCATGATTGCGTGTGCCCTCGTAATATCTTTGAGGGTAGGTGCACACATCACGCCGCCTGGCACCATGTAAGATGAGTGTGGCCATTGACCACCAAACAATGCATATACTTCTACAGGTAATGCAGAAGCAGTGACACCAGATTGGAATGACGTACCTACATATGCTGCCCATCTTTTGGTGACTTCCGCATATAGTGGTTTATTGGCAAATTTTTTGTTGGCCATATCCGTTGCAAAAATGGCATAAAACCATCTCGGGATACTCTGTATGGTTTCGCAAGCCTGGCCAAGTGCTCTAAGCAATAATGCATTGGGTGTCAGTTGTGTTTTCCAGATGGTGTCTAATGCTGAAGATGCACAATACAAGTGTGATCCGCCACATATACCACAAATACGGGGTGTTACGATGAGTCCTGATTGTGGATCTTTGCCTGCCATGATTCGTTCGAATCCTCTGAACATGGCTGCTTGCGTGTGTGCACGGGTGACAACACCATTTTCCATATACACTTTGACATCCAGATCTCCTTCTACCCTTCCTACAGGTGAGATATTTAATTCTTTATATGTTGCTGACATTATTTTTAATTTTTTTAATCAATAAATATGAATTATTTAGAAGTCTCAAAGTGTTCTTTATTGACACCCACCAATCCTTCCAATGCGCCAAAAGTCTTTTCTACACCAGCTCTGGCATAGTACACAAGCCTTGAGTTACCGGTGGGGACATCTTGTGGTAGAAATCCAAGATATTTGAGCGTTTTAAATACGCTACCTTTTGCTAAGTCATGGTGCGGAAATCCCGGTTCGGTACAACCAAGGCAAGGATGGTTAGATCTTGTTTTACTGGAAGTACGATTCCACAGTATCTTATTACAACTGGCTCTTGTCATCGGCCCTCTGCAACCAACTTCGTAAAATAAGCAACCACCTCTTTTTCCAAAGTGGCCATCTACTTTTTGTGCAAAACTGATAGCATTAGGACATCCTGTCTGTACGAAATCGGTAAAGAACGTTTTTGGTCTATGGAATTCATCTAGTAATACATCTCCGATTCTACCTGTAGCGATAGCCACTAATATCTGAGTTATCCAGTCCGGGTGTGCAGGACATCCCGGTATGTTTATGACAGGCAATCCGCCCTTAGATTTATAATTTGATCCTAAAAATCCGCCTTTGACATTTTTTAAGAATTGCATACCTGTACTTTCACTTGGATTGGGTGGTACTGCCGGAATGCCGCCCCATGTAGCGCAATCGCCAATGGCTACTACAAATCCTGCGACATCGGAGAGTTCTTTGATCCAGTCCATCATAGGTCTTTCGCAAAAGTAATTCATGGTGCCAGATCCATTTGGACCTTGGATGATAGAACCTTCATAGACCAAAATGTCCAATTGTGTTTTACCTTTGATGATACTCTCCATGAGATCTGATACCTGATGACCGATTTCGAGACCAATGGATGGGTGCCAAAGGATGTTTACGCCGAAATCAGTGACTAACTCTACTACTGTGGGCTCTTCTGCATTAAGGAAAGACATTGTGTTTCCACTACATGCTCCACCTTGCAGCCAAAGTACATTTGCCATAATAAGTGTGACTTTAGATTGTGAACAATAATGTTTTGTTTTTGTATGGTAAAACCTAAATTTATATGATGTTTTACAATATAAAGGCAAATATATAATAGTATTTTAACTTTAGTATGTTTTTACTAAAATAATTTGAAAATATTTACTAATAATTAGAAAATATTTTCTAACAGTATATTATTTTAAATAGAGCAATATTTTATATTGATTATTTATTAAATTTATGATGATTGTTTTGTTATATAAAATTTACACTAAAGTGGGATAAATCAAAGCAACGAACTCGTCTTGACCTTTTTGGGTAAAATAAGGTATGATTTGACTCCATACTGCTTCTTTAAATAATTTTTCGTCTAGAGGCAATCCTCTCAACACGCGCTGAGGCAACCAGAATATGATCGACATCCAAATATTATTGGCTAATAGTTCATTCATCTCATCGGATTGAGCTATCAAAACTCCTCTTGAGCTATCAAAGTCGATTCTCCCTTTCATTTGCAAAAGCATCCTGTTGATGTAATGATGCCATTTGGTGATGATTTCCGGATAATTGCGTTCTATCTCAAATATATCTGTAAAGTAAAATTTATATTTATTGAAGAAAATGTAATATTTACCGAGCTTATCATGTGTGCCGAGCATAGATTCTTCCAACAGGTAATCAGACAATATTTCCGAAAACTCAGAAAACACTTCATCATATACAAAACCAACTATAGCTTCTTTATTTTTGAAATGATAAGCAAGATTACCTACACTAATCCCGCACTCATCTGCTATTTGTTGCAAACGAACATTGGCTATTCCATGCTCATTAAACATATGTATTGAACCTTCTAAAATTCTTTGTTTTGTGGTCATTTAATTGTAATTAATATTTAGTAGTTCTGCATCAATGGTGATTGTCCCCCTTTGATCTTTGGCAGCTTGTCTTCTGAAGATGCTTCCCACTAAACTGGCTTGTTTATGAGATGTATGACTTGAAATTTTTCTTATGATAAATCTCAATGGTTCCTTATAGTACGCAAAAAGTAAATCAATATGCCAGGTACCATGTCTGTTAGCAATTTGCTCTATAACTGATGTTTCAGATAGCCAGCTATCATCTTTAATAAAATTCATATCAAAGCTACTTGCTTTGGCACCATCATAAAGCAGACCGGAATTTATGGAATTTAATAACCATTTATAGGTATCATAATCAAGGGTACAACGGGAATTCATCTTTTAGTTTTGTTTTTATTAGCAACATTTGATTAAACTCATTGAAGCCTTGTGGTGTAAACACAGGCATCAGCACATTCCAAAGCGATTGACTAAATGTTAGGTAATCATTAATATCTTTGGATAATATCTGCTGTCTTTGCATCCAGTTTTCAAACATCCATATCCAATTACCAGCTAATATTTTATAAAAGTCTTCATATGGTTCCTTTACTAAAGCGCCTCGGGCCGTATTAAAAATAAACATATTGCTCATCTGTTGTTCCTGCCAGGCGACATGCAGTCTATGCTCCAGACCGATAGCAGGATATGCTCGAACAACCTCCAGGATGTCCTGGTAAAAAAATATATATTTTTGCTGCAACTGAAAAGATGCAAATAGGTATCTGTCAATGTCCTCAAATAAAGGCATTATCCTGAACTCAGAAAGCAGGATCTTTTGCTCCTCTTTAATTTGTGACCATATAGCATGAATGATTTCATCCTTTGTCTTGAAATGGTACGTTATGTTTCCCAGACTAATGATAGCATCATCTGAGATGTGCTGCAATCGCACATTCACTATGCCCATATTGTTAAACAATTTTATGGCTGAATCCAACAATTTCTTTTTGGTGGTAATACTGCTCAATGAATATTTAAAATTATTTAATAAAAAATTATAACATCATGTTTCATTACTCGGTCAAGCAAAAATACTTGTTTTATTTGAATTTTGGCTCCTTTTATCCGGTCAAATTTTCGTTTATAAATTAGTATGATGATCTTTTGCTGATTCATATACAACTTTGGAGCTTGACGTTTTGAAATACACTCACGATTAACATACGATGTTTTAGAAAAAATTTACTAAATACAATGAATATGATCGGTTAGTCGGACATAATACTAATTTTGCAAGTATAATTTTAAAAATAACTTATCAATCTCTTTTATGGCAAATCTCAGAGTTCCCAAATCCAATAAAAATGCTCGTGGCACCGTGGCTTGTGACAATACTACCATGCACCTTCTCCAGGCCAATGATTTTGTTGCAGATGCCATCAGAAAAAATATTGCCGATAGAAATATACTTATGGTCAATGTGGTCTCTTCTGCTGGGAGCGGAAAAACGAGCCTTATGCAAGAGACTGTAAAAAGATTGGGACAAGAAATAAATATCGCAGTGCTAGTAGGCGATTTAGAAACGGAGCGGGATGCCGAAAGAATCCGTCATGTAGGTGGAAATGCCTTACAAATCGTAACTGGAGGTATCTGCCATCTTGAAGCTCAGATGATATGGCAAGCTATGCAATCTATCAATCTAGATGGTGTGGAATTACTTTTTGTTGAAAATGTAGGTAATCTCGTATGTCCTGCGTCTTTTGATCTTGGCGAAGATTATAGAGTAACCTTAATAGCTACAACCGAAGGAGATGACAAACCCAAAAAATATCCAAAAATGTTTCTGACCAGCGAACTTATGGTCGTTTCTAAATCTGATTTATTGCCTTATCTTCCTTTTAGTGTAGAAGCTGTAACCAAAGATGCTCAGGAAATCAATGCAAACCTGGAAGTCATCACCATCTCAAGCATGAATGGTGACGGAATGGATAAATGGTGCGATTGGCTCAAAACCAGGGTAGAAGAGAAAAAAGCAGAGAAAGTATTGACTTAAAATGGTTGGCTACCATATTCACATCAAAGGTCAAGTACAAGGCGTAGGATTTAGGCCATTTATTTTTAATCTTGCAAAAAAAATGAACATTGTTGGTACGGTTTCTAACGGGTCTGACGGAGTTCATATCCAGATAGGTCAAGCCGTTAAAGAAATTTGTGATCAGTTTATAGCGAATATAATTGCTGATGCGCCGCCCAGATCAAAGATTTTATCTATAAACATTACAGAAAAAGAAGACCTTTATTATACAGATTTTAGCATCATTCATTCTGAATCTAAAGGAGACAAAAACGTCCATCTAAGCCCCGATTTTGGGATTTGTGAAAAATGTGCGGAAGAATTATTTGACCCCAACAACAGAAGATTTCAATATCCATTCATCACCTGTACCCAATGTGGTCCCCGATTATCCGTAGTGCATGACATACCTTATGATAGAGTTTGGACGAGCATGTCTGCATTTACCATGTGTCCTGAATGTCAGAAAGAGTATGATAATCCCGATGATAGAAGATATTTTTCGCAGACAAATTCATGCGGCACATGTGGTATTCAGCTCAAGATTTCATCCAATCCCGACATCATTGAAAGTGACATCATAAACTACACAGTACAGGAACTAAAAGAAGGTAAAATCGTAGCTGTAAAAGGTATCGGTGGTTATTTGTTATTGTGTGATGCTTCAAATTCTCAAGCCATTCAAACACTTAGAGCACGTAAAAAAAGACCTAAAAAACCATTTGCATTACTATACCCAAATGTGGAATCCATAAAGCAGGATGTTACACTTGGCGAAAATGCAATAAATGAAATCAGCCATACAGCATTTCCTATCATTCTGGCTTATACAAAAACTGAACAGCGCTCTAATGTCCAATATGATGATGTCGCACCTAAGCTATCTCAACTGGGTGTCATGCTTCCCAATAGCCCACTACTTAGCCTTATTTCGGTAGCCTTTGGTGGTACTTTGGTGGCTACGAGTGGAAATATCAGCGGCTCGCCTATCATATATGACGATGTGATTGCTGACGAACAATTTAAAGACATTGCTGACTTTATTTTGAGCCACAATCGGGATATCGTCATGCCACAAGATGATAGCGTTATAAGGTTCTCGCCATTTTACCATTATAAAATTGTCATACGTCGCAGTCGAGGCTATGCACCAACCTATTGGCCAAGTGGTACGCAAGATTTGCCATCTATCTTCTGTGCAGGAGCTGATATGAAAAGTGCATTTTTACTAGCATCAAAAAACAATATATACATCAGTCAGTTTTTGGGTGATCTTTCGGCTTATGACGGTCAAGTCGAATACAAAAAAGTATTGACACATTATCTAAAGGTATCCGGCATACAGCCACTACATATCGTGTTTGACAAACATCCGGGCTATTTTTCTTCTACTCTGGCAACAGTGTATCCTGATGCAAAGACTTATTCGGTACAACATCATAAAGCTCATTTTTGTGCTTGTCTTTACGAAAACGATTTGATATCAGCCACAGATTCTATGATTGGTATCATTTGGGACGGTGTAGGCTACGGTGATGATGGACAAATGTGGGGCGGAGAATTTTTTATGTATGAAAACAAACAGATTACCAGAACACACCACATTTCTTATTTTGACTATTTGCTAGGGGATAAAATGTCATTACAACCAAGACTATCTGCACTTTCACTTTGCAAAAATTTACCGAAAGCTGATGAATTGCTAGTACATAAATTTTCTGATCAAGAATGGGCATTGTACAAAAAAATCCTTCAACAACATGTAAGTATTAAGACTTCAAGTATGGGCAGAGTTTTTGACGCAGTAGCATCATTGCTGGGATTGGGTGATGTTAATAGTTATGAAGGCGAATCTGCCATGCTTCTTGAAGATCAAGCTTACCAATTTTTTAAGGAAAAAGGATTAAATTGGAATGAGAGTTATAACATTGCTGAACAAACAGGAGCTTCTATTTCTATAGCGTCTCTTTTTACAGGTATTCTGGAAGACATTCATTTGGGAAAGGAAGCGACTATGATAGCTGCTAAGTTTCACCTAACCTTGGTAAGAATGATAGAAAATATAGCAAAAAATCAAGGTGTCAAAGTCCTGGTTTTCAGTGGCGGAGTATTTCAGAATGGGCTTTTGGTAGATCTTATTCATCATCATTTATCACCAAAATATAACTTGTATTTTCATAAAAATCTATCTCCTAATGATGAAAATATTGCATTGGGACAAATGGCTTATTTCATGAATTTTGGCTATTCAGTTTAGAAATAATTTACTAATACATGCATTCATTCACTAAACTACAGCAACTCTCCTTAACATTGTGCCACAAAAATCTAAACGTTTTGTATAAGACCAATTATATCTGTTTTTTAGCAATTTCATCAATTCTAATCTTTGGATCATGTGCGCCATCTACAGCTAAAAGTGATGGCAAAAAAAGAGAAGTCACAGATGCTTTTGGAAGAAAAATAATTGTAAGTGACACGATACGTAATATAATCACAATGAAAGCGGGTGCCTTGCGTATGATCTGTTATATGGGTGTTCAAAATAAAGTCAAGTACATCGAAAAAAATGATATAACCCGCAAAGTACCTTATATGATGGCAAACCCACAGCTGAAAAATCTGGAAGTTCTGGGTGTAGGCAACAATTTTGATACCGAATCTTTGGCCATGAGTACAGCTGATGTGATCATCGCTACATATATGACAGCTGCCGAAGCAGATGCACTTCAATCCAAGAGCAATAAACCCGTTTTTTTGCTCCAGTACGGTGACATGGGAACCAATATTGATAAGTTTTACAATAGTCTCAAGGCTTTGGGTACTCTTTTTTATAAAACAGAACGCGCTGATAGCCTGGTTCAATTTATCCAAGAAACCCAAAATGAACTTAAAAAAAGATCCGGTCAAAATATACGTAAAATATCAGTGTACATTGGTGGTATCGCTTTTAACGGAGCTCAGGGCATTACTTCTACACGAGCGCAATATCCACCATTTTTATTTTTGGATGTACACAATGATGTGGATGATCTCAAAGGTAGCTTAGAAAGCATCGGTGATGGCCAGAAAAATATGCTCATCGATCCTGAACAGATATTGCTGTGGAATCCCAAATATCTTTTTTTGGATGTGGCAGGGTCTGAAATCTGGAGTACAGAAATCGATGGCCCCACGTACAGTCAATTGGGCTGTTTAAGAAACAATCAGGTATTTAGCGTGCTGCCATTCAACTGGCATAGTATAAATTATGAAAATTTGCTTTGTAACGTTTGGTTTATAGGCAAGACCATATATCCAGAGTCATTTTCAGATATTGATGTGGAAACGGAAAGTAGAAAAATTTACCGTTTTTTTCTTGGGCAAGATGTGTATGATGAAATGAACAAACTATATCTGCCTTTTCAAAACATAAGGAATGATCAGCGATAAAAAACAAAATCAACCACTGCTTCATTCCTATCGAAACTATATAAAGTCAAAATATCTTTATTTAGTGATTTGTGCGATTCTCTTGCTGTTTTTACTGGCAGCTGGCATTGGTATTGGTCCCACATCTATAGGTTGGGATGATATCATTTCTGCTTTACAGGGCGAAAATAGTGGGTCATCGCAACACGTCATTTTGCATTTGAGAATGCCGAGATTATTTGCAGCGATGCTGAGTGGAGCGGCTTTGGCAGTGTCGGGTGTAGTGATGCAAAGTGTACTTAGGAATCCTTTGGGTTCGCCATTTACATTGGGCATCTCTAATGCAGCCGCTTTTGGTGCTGCGTTTGCCTATATTTTTTTGACTGAAAGCAGTATAATCCATCAAGTATCCGCAACTTTCCCTATCATCCAATCGCTTATAGTCACTTTGTCTGCTTTTGTTTGGGCTATGATTGCATGTCTTTTTATATTATTAGTAGCCAGGATGAGAGGCACCACACCTGAAAACATGATCCTGACCGGAATTATTGCCAGTACATTGTTTACGGCCATGACGTCAATATTACAATATTTGGCAGACGATATAAAATTGGCTTCCATCGTATTTTGGACTTTTGGCGACTTATCCAAGGGTGGATGGAATGAGTTAATGTTACAGTCACTAATTTTAATACCTGTTCTTTTCTATTTTATTAGAAAAAGAATGAGTTTTAATGCATTGGATTCAGGAGATGATGTGGCTTATAGTCTAGGTGTACAAGTATCTTCATTTAGAAAGACTTCCATGGTTTTGGCTTCATTGATGACGGCTTGCATTGTTTCATTTTATGGCATTATTGCATTTGTAGGATTGGTTATTCCACATATTATACGTAGATTGATCGGTGGAGATGAACGTTTTTTATTGCCTGCGTCTGCTTTGACGGGAGCAATTTTTCTGATGCTGTGTGATATTGTAGCCCGAACAGTACTCAGTCCTATTGTCATCCCGGTAGGTATTTTGACGTCAATGATCGGTGCGCCAATGTTCATATTTTTACTTATCAAAGGTAAAAGATATCAAGCATGAAGATGATCGATATTCAAAACATTAGCTATGCTTATGGCAAAACCAAAGTATTGGACCACTTCAGTCATGTTTTTGAGCGTTGTCATTTTACGGCTATAATGGGTGTCAATGGATCTGGCAAATCTACCCTAATCAGATGTATCAATGGGATGAACAAAACATCATCAGGTCAGATTTTTATAAAAAACAAACCAATAGACCAAATGTCCGTGGCTGACATTGCTCAGCATATTGCGTATGTGCCCCAAGTACACCAAAATCTTTTCCCTGCTACTGTTTTTGATACCGTTCTGGCAGGGAGAATCCCATATATGACATGGCGGCCCAAGACAACAGATATAGACATTGTCCGGGACATTCTTCAAGAAATGAATCTAACCGACATGGCACTCAGAGATATCAATCAATTGAGTGGTGGCGAAAGACAAAAAGTATTTATAGCCCGTGCCTTAGCTCAGAAAACCGATGTCATTTTACTAGACGAACCCACATCCAATCTCGACCTGAAGCATCAAATGGAAATCATGACTTTGCTTCAAAATTTAGCTACTACTGGTAAGACCATCATCATGGCCATACATGATATCAATATGGCTTTAAAATATTGTAATCGTTTTTGTATGATGAAAAACGGTCAGTTGATAGCTTCTAGTTTGTCTTCTGAGATTGATCCCCAATTGATAAAAACGGTATATGATGTAGATGCCGAAATTGTTAATATTAACGGTCAAAAAATATTGATTAGTTGATGCAAATCTAAGGGACAGTCGCAGTAACGCTAAAGACGTCATTAAAATCATGCTAAAGTTTGACAAGTTTATAACTGTGATCCAAGTATTATTGAATCAGTCTGATGCCTTACAGGTTTAAATTCAATAGCTCAATGATCAGAATACAAAGCTGCTTTTTTTATACAATTTTAGCTGACGCATTAAAAATGCTGGAAATATGACATTGCAGTTACAAACTGCGACGATCGAGATTATTGTTACTTTCGGATTTTTAGATTAGGAATCACAAACACCTATTCACCAATAAATAAATTTTTAAGCAACTAAATTTTATAAAAAATTGTTATAAATTTTTTTCTTTTGAAATTGAATTCTTAATTATTTGGAATGATGGATAATACAATGCTAATACAAATAACCAATCAAAAAGCGGTAGGACTTTTACATGAGTTGGAAGAATTGGATTTGATTAAAGTGCTTAAAGCAAATTTTGTTCCTGACAAACAAAAACTTTCTGATAAATACAAAGGGATTATCAGTAAAAAGCAAGGGCAAAACCTAAACGAACATATTAAAAAAATGCGTAGTGAATGGAACGATATCTGATTGATACTAATGTTGTGTCTGATTATCTTTCTGATTCTTTTACTGCTGCTGGAATGGCTTTTATGGATATTGCAATTGACGCTATCCCAAATATTTCAATCATTACACAAATTGAACTGCTGTGCTGGGATTCTGATAAAATGACCGCACAAAGCGTTAAAGATTTTATTGATGATAGTGTAGTAATGAACATTAATGCCAATGTGATTTCGTATTGTGTTGCTTTACGCAAAGGTAAAAGAATAAAAACACCTGATGCCATAATTGCCGCTACTGCTATGGCTTAAGGATACACTTTGATTACTGCCAATGAAAAAGATTTTGCTAATATCAAAGGATTAAGACTTATTAATCCACATAAGATGTGAACTTATTTGTGAATCCCGCTAAAGCTCGACAAGTTTTGTAATTCGACACCAAAAATATTAACCCGATGGTCGCAGTTTGCTACTGCGATCCTATTATTTAAGAATTTGCAATTCGTCACCACAAATACCTATAAACTATAGCACAAAATCTAGAAACAAATAGTTTTGTGCTTTATTTTTAATTAAGTAAGATGCGTATTGAATTTACCCCGTTGGATATTTATCCTACGGGGTAAAGGGTAAAGATTTATAAAATAGTATATCGCAATTGCAAACTGAGACAATCCATGTATTTGTTTTACCAAAAATAAAGTTTAGAGTATGTTTAAACTTTTATCATTTGGCTCCAAGCGGCAAATTTAATTTTAGGCAGCGTTATATTTTTCGCCGTAACTTCCGGCTATGTCTGCAAAATATGCCTTGTCCAAAATTAAATTTCCTCACTTTCGCTCAAACATAAAAATTTAAACATACTCTTAATTGTTCTGCTTGGTTACACATATATTCGTTATTTTCTTTCGTTTTACATTAGAAAATATTTACTAAAACTAGTATTTGTTATCATGCAATACGGTACATAGTGTAAATTGCGTCTTCATTTAAAAAACATCGTTTATGTGTCTGGCAATACCTGGTAAAATAAAAAGTATAGAATACAAATACGACGGACTTGTACGTATGGCCAAAGTCCAGTTTGGAGGCATCACCAAAGAAGCAAGTCTCGAGATGGTCCCTGCTGCCAAAGAAGGAGATTATGTCCTGGTACACGTAGGAGTAGCCATCAGTATCGTCAATGAAGAAGAAGCCATGCTCACCTTTAAATATCTGGAAGAAATAGGAGAAATAGACGAACTCGTAGAAGTATCGCAAATAGATAGACAAGATTTGTAATACCAAAACTAAAAACGAAGAGTATGAAATTTATGTCTGAATATCGCGACCCTCAGCTGGTCGAAAAGTACCTTGCCGAAATCCACAAATCCACCACTCGTCCATGGTCGATCATGGAAGTTTGCGGCGGTCAGACACATAGTTTGGTGAAAAATGGCATCATCAATCTACTGCCAGAAAAGATCAATATGGTCCATGGTCCTGGATGTCCGGTCTGTGTGACACCTTTGCATCTTATAGACAAAGCGGTACATCTTGCCATGGAAAAAAATGTCATCTTGTGTTCTTATGGCGATATGCTCAGAGTGCCCGGATCTAAATATAGTTTGCTCGAAGCTAAAGCACGAGGTGCAGACGTAAGGATCCTATACTCTCCATTAGAAGCCGTAAATCTGGCTAAAGAAAATCCCAATCGGGAAGTAGTATTTTTTGCAGTAGGATTTGAAACTACAGCTCCTGCCAATGCGCTTTCTGTGCTTCATGCAGAGCGTGCACAAGTACAAAATTATTCGATTTTGGCGTCACATGTCTTGGTTCCACCTGCTATCGAAGCGGTGATGGATGATGAAGGCGCGAAGATTGATGGATTTTTGGCAGCTGGTCACGTTTGTACCATTATGGGTATTCATGAGTATTATCCATTGGTTGAAAAGTACCATGTACCTATTGTGGTCACTGGATTTGAGCCCGTAGATATCGTTCAAGGCTTATTGATGACCATAAAACAACTAGAAAAAGGGGAAGCCAAACTCGAAAATCAATATTCCAGAGTAGTAGATTCTGATGGAAATCCTGAAGCGATAAAAATAATAGAAAAAGTATTTTATACTACAGATAGAGAATGGAGAGGTATAGGTAATATACATATGAGCGGTTATCAAGTCAGACCTGAATATGCGCTTTATGATGCCAACAAAAAATTTGATATTAATATCGAAAAAGTAGATGAAAACAAAGATTGTATAGCTGGTCTCGTTCTGAAAGGAATCAAAAAACCTTATGAATGTCCGCAATTTGGCAAAGGATGTTCGCCACAGATGCCACTTGGTGCACCGATGGTCAGTAGTGAAGGAGCATGTGCAGCATATTATCATTTTTCTAATGCTATGGAATCTATTTCCTAATAGAAAACTTCATCTGTGCTTAAAAATTAAAATCCATAATGAACCCAAAAACAAACATACTATCTGCTTCATGTCCTATGCCTAAAATGGATTTTGATATCATTACCTTGGGTCATGGCAGTGGTGGATTATTGACCAATAAATTGTTGGAATCAGGCGTTTTTAATCTATTCAGCAATGAGTACCTGAATCAAAAACATGACGGCGCCACACTTTCATTAAATGGTCAGGTAGCATTCAGCACGGATAGTTATGTCATATCTCCCATCTTTTTTCCAGGTGGAAATATAGGAGAGCTTGCGGTAAATGGTACTGTAAATGACTTAGCCATGTGCGGTGCAAAAGCCAAATATTTATCACTTTCTTTTATCATAGAAGAAGGCTTGAGAATGGACGAATTTTGGGAAATACTCCTATCCATAAAAGCAGCTGCTGAAAAAGCACAGGTATTGATCGTCACAGGTGATACCAAAGTCGTAGAACGTGGCAAAGGCGATAAAATATTTATCAATACTTCGGGTATAGGCATCATACATCCTGAGGCAAATATATCTATCAGTAACGTAAGAGTCGGAGATAAAATCATTGTAAGCGGCCAGATAGCCACTCATGGTATAGCCATCATGAGCGTACGTGAAGGCCTTGATTTTGAAACATCAATAGAGAGTGACACTTGCCATTTTAATTACGTAGTCCCCCGGATTTTAAATAAATATGGCAATGACATCCACCTGTTTAGAGATCCGACTCGTGGTGGTGTAGCTACGGTACTCAATGAGATAGCCAGAGACAGCAATCTGGGTATCGACATAGATCAGAAATATATAAAAGTATCAGATGATGTAGCTGGTGCCTGCGAATTGCTCGGTTTAGATCCACTTTATGTGGCCAATGAAGGCGTATTTATAGCTGTGGTCAATGAATCAAAAGCGGCAGATATATTGGCTGAAATTCAAACTTGGGAAAATGGACAAGATGCTTTCATCATAGGAGAAGTGGTAGAAACACATCCCAGGCAAGTTATTATAAATAGTAACATCGGCGGTAAAAGAGTGGTCAATATGCTATTGGGTGAACAATTGCCAAGAATATGTTAGACAATCAAATAATAAATATTACCCTGAAGAAGGCGATGCCAGTTACTGAAGGCCTGATTGCGCCACAAATTTCTGTAGAAGACCATATTTTCTATGGTGAGGAGGGAAATCCCTTTTTGGCTCCTCGAGGCGTCTTCATCTCTGGAAATAAACTTATGGTTGCCGATACGGGACAAAACAGGGTTTTTATATGGAATCAGATACCAAAAACTCCTTATCAAAAGGCCGATGTTGTCCTCGGGCAGTTGCTTACGACAGATACAGGTCGAAATAGCGGAGACTCTGTACATGCTAACACACTCATGTATCCATCAGGAATATGGACAGATGGCCACAAACTGGTAGTCGCTGATGCGTGGAATCACAGGGTGTTGGTATGGCATATTTTCCCTACATCACACGGACAATCAGCGGATGTAGTGATAGGCCAAAAGGACTTTTTTAGTAATCAACCCAATATTTTAGGAATCGGCCAAACCCCAAATGCACAGTCCTTAAATTGGCCTTACGGCGTATTTAGTGATGGGTCTCGGCTCTATATTGCAGATACCGGAAATCGGAGAGTGCTCGTTTTTAATGAATTTCCTACTGAAAACTTCAAAGAAGCAGATGCCGTCATAGGTAAACCCAATTTTGAAGAAAGAGATTATGAAAACACCGATGCTATTTGGCCATATTCCGTCAAACTTAATACAAAAGGTCACATAGCTATTACAGATACGCAATATTACCGTGTTTTGCTTTGGAATTCTGTAGAAAAAGCGCTATCATCTTCATCTGAGATCATCATCGGGCAACCTGATATCGATAGTAGTGGACAAAATCAATTCAACTTATATCCTAAAGAAAATACTTTGTCTTGGTGTTATGATACTTGTTTTTATAAAAATGGAATATTCGTAGCAGATACCGGCAACAGCAGGATACTATGGTTTGAAAGTTTACCATCAGCAAACAACCCAAGTGCGCAAAGTCTGATAGGTAAAAAAGATTTCAATACAGGTAGCGAAAATGCAGAATCTATTTTTGGTACAGAAAAATCAATGTATTGGCCATTCTCGATTAGTGTGGATGAAGTTGAAAATAAATTAGTCATAGCAGATACCGGCAATCACAGAATTATTTTTCATACTTTAATGATCTAACGGATATGACAGACCAAGAAATTATTGACAAATACGACCCAAAAGAATTACTACTCCTAGTCTTGAAAGGGATGGAAGTTGCAATTCACAATCATGATGGAAAATATGTAGAAGTCGAAAACGGATATTCCATTGAAGTAGAAGGTAAATCTCTGTACAAACTTTTACACAAGGGACAAGTCGTAGCACCATTTGCTGACGTGGTAGAAATGTGTGGATTTATAAAAATGGGGTAACTTATGCAAGATAAAATAGAGATGTCGATCATTGCTTTGTCAAAAAGCAAAACATCAGAAAACAATTATGTAATAGTTTTAGAAGACGAAAATAGTAAAAAAAGATTACCTATACTTATTGGAGGTAATGAAGCGCAATACATCGGTATAGTCTTAGAAAGGCTCAACACTAAGCGCCCGATGACTCATGACTTGCTGAACACCACAATAGAAGCATTAGGCGGAAAAGTAAAGTACATATATATTCATGAGTTAAAACAAGAAATTTTTGTAGCAGAGGTTGTCATCCAACAAAAAGAAAGCGCTGATTTAGTGCATATCGATGCTCGGGCTTCCGACGCCATTGCTTTAGCTACAAAAACTGGTGTTCCTATTTATACCAATGAAGATATACTAAACCAAGCAAGTTTTCTCAATGAAATCTATGTCATAGAGAGTAATAAAACTTCATTTAATGATTACTCAATACCTGAATTGGAAGAATTGCTTTTGAAAGTAATCCAAAAAGAAGACTATGAGAGTGCCATCAGAATCAGAGAAACTATTCAAAGAAAAAAGTCAAACCTAAATTCCTAAATCTGATCATCATGCACGAAATATCATTGGTAAGAAATGTGTTTAATACCCTACATCATGAATTTGATGATGAAACGATACCAAAAATAAAAAAAATAAAGATTATAGCAGGAGTCCTTTCCAATATTGAACCTATATTGATGCAAAATGCTTTTGAAGCAGTGGTCGCTACGGATGCTCCCGAGTTTAAAGATGCTATTATGGATATACAAATATTACCAGTCATCATCGAATGTCTGCATTGCCAAACTAAGTCAGAAATAAAGAACTATACTTTTGTCTGTTCATTTTGCCAAAAACCAAGTAATAATATCATACAAGGCAATGAATTATTGATCAGTGGTGTGGAAGTGGAGTGAGCTGAGATTCTTTGTGAGCATACTGCATTTTTCTATAAATCAATGTTTTTGGCGTGAAACAAAAATGTCCTTTCCTCTGCCTGAGTATTCAAATGTGTATTTAATGCGCTGTAAGGCAATACTTTTCCGCTTTTCAAGAGCATATTGATTTCTCCGGATTTAGTATCATACGGATAGATAACTTCCTTTTTTTCGGCAAAAAAATATTTTATTTCATCATCAGTCAATTGGTGTGCTTCCTGAAATATTCTTTTATTTTCAAGAAAAAATGCCATTGACGCTTCAGTACTCAATGATACTTTCAGTAACTTTCTTTCCAATACATTTTTACACAATGCGGCAAATATTCGGTCTGGATGATTGACTGACCTTTTGATCATCCACAGGATATCCATATCATCGAGTTGTACGTAATTGGATAAGAACTCAGGCTGATGCAGGAAATCTTTTTCATCGCCTTTCAAACTTAAGAAATAATTCAACTCATCAGAAGATGGTATCCCGATACCTGAAATAGCAAGATAACGAGCTCTGTTTAATACAGCAATCAACATTATCTCTGCAGATATTACCGTCTTATGAAGATATACCTGCCAATACATCAAGCGCCTGGCCATCAGAAATTTTTCTATAGAATAAATACCTTTTTCTTCGATGACCAGTTGTTCATCAGATACATTCATCATAGTGATGATACGATCATAGCCAATGATGCCTTCAGCTACACCTGAAAAAAAACTGTCTCTGGTCAAATAATCCATTCTATCTACATCTATTTGCCCGGAAACAAGCTGATGTAAAAATGGCCTGTTGTAGCTTCCTCTAAATATGGAAAGTGCCAAACTAAAATCTTTACCTAAGTCTTCTCCGATTTTCTCCATGATGATCAGTGAGATCTTTTCATGATGCACGTCTGCCAAGGTATGTTCTAAAGCATGAGAAAAAGGTCCATGTCCAACATCGTGCAATAAAATTGCAATACAAACTGCTTCAAATTCGCTATCGGAAATACTTACACCCTTTGATCTGAGTGTGTCTATAGCTCTGCACATCAGATGGGTCGCCCCTAATGCATGCTGGAATCGTGTATGCATTGCACCGGGATATACATAGTGAGAAAGTGCCTGTTGAGATATCCTGCGCAATCGCTGAAAGTAAGGATGATCTATAATTTCATATATCGCATCAAACGGAAATCTGATCAATCCGTAAATAGGATCATTAAATATTTTCTTTTTGTTCATCAGGTAAAAATAATATTAAAATCTGAACGTTAAGTATTGATACAATGTTTAGTGGGTATTATAAATTGCACCTTTTCAGTGTTTTTTTTTAATAGACGGTAAAAACGTGATTGAATTGGGCGGGTCGTCTCAAGCGTAGCTTGACAAGCTCTTCAGAGCCTGCCAAGCTATGCTTGGGAATGAGGGTAGCGAGGAAGAAAATTTGAATTTGCGCGGTTTATTATACACACCAATGTTTACTAAATAAAATAATAAGATCAAGCATGAGTGATAAAATCAAAATACTTTGGGCAGACGATGAGATTGATATGTTGAAGCCCCAATTATTTTTTCTGGAGAAGAAAGGCTACGATGTTGTCACTGTGAGCAACGGTCACGATGCATTGGACGTACTGGATGAGGACGGAAATATAGACATCGTATTTTTGGATGAGAGTATGCCCGGATTGACTGGTCTGGAGACATTAGCACGCATTAAAGTCAAACTTCCCAGCATTCCTATCGTGATGATCACCAAAAATGAAGCTGAAAACATCATGGAAGAAGCGATAGGCTCGCAGATAGACGATTATCTCATCAAACCTGTCAACCCTAATCAAATATTATTGACACTAAAAAAGATCGTTGACAACAAACGTTTGATATCAGAAAAGACTGCAACTGACTATCAGCAAGAGTTCAGAAATATTGCAATGGAAATCAATAGTTCGCCGGACTACAATGAATGGGTGAATATATATAAAAAAATAATTTCCTGGGAGCTTCGTCTCGATGATAGTAATAATGCTCAGATGAAGGAGATACTCAATATGCAAAAAGAAGAGGCCAATAAAGAGTTTTTTAAGTATGTTTCGAAAAATTATATTCAATGGATAAAATCTGGTTCTGGACCCAAAAAATCACAGAATCTATTTAAAGATAAAGTTTTTCCATTGCTTTCTGGTGGCAAACCAGTCATATTTATACTTCTGGACAATCTCAGATATGACCAGTGGAAAATCATCGAGCCTATCATCACAGAATTGTATAAAATTGAAGAAGAAGACTACTTCTATTCTATTTTACCTACAGCAACTCAGTACAGCCGTAATGCTATTTTTTCAGGTTTACTTCCATCTGAAATTCAGAAACGTTTTCCTGAATATTGGTTGAATGACAATGAAGAAGGAGGCAAAAACCTAAAGGAGTCTGAACTGTTTACAGATCAGATAAAAAGAATCGTAAAAAAAGATATCAGATCAGAATACCAAAAAGTAACCAATGTATTGGGTGCAAAACAGGTACAGGACAATGCTCTTAATTTTATTAATAATGATCTGACTGCCATAGTATACAATTTTATAGATATGTTATCACATTCCCGTACAGAAATGGAAGTATTGAAAGAACTGGCAGGTGATGAAAAAGCCTACAGATCACTGACAAAATCATGGTTTGTAAATTCGCCCTTATGGTCAGTGATGCAAAAACTAGCTGATCGCGATGTACAGATTATCCTCACTACCGATCACGGTACTATAAGGGTAAAAAATGCCACAAAAGTGGTTGGTGACAGGGAGACAACTACCAATCTTAGATACAAAGTTGGAAAAAACCTCCAATATGACCGCAGAGATGTATTGGAAATAAAAAGTCCTTTAGATGCAGGCCTTCCAAGTCCCAACATGAGTAGCACATTTATTTTTGCAAAAGAAGATTTATTTTTCCTTTACCCTAATAATTATACCTATTACAATAATTTTTTCAAAGATACTTTCCAGCATGGCGGAATTTCACTTGAAGAGATGATTTGTCCGATTATCAGGCTTATTCCTAAAACCAAATAGCGAGAGATCAAATGTCTGATTTATTTTTTGAAAAATTACTGACTAGACACACTCAAACACCGGAAGTACCGTCTACCGAACTGATAAGTAGCTGGGCAAATGAATTATTGACAGTGTTGTTTCCGGAAGTCACAGAAAAAAGAATGGATTCTGTAGCAGAACTGAAAAATACTTTTGACAGACTACGCATTGATTTGGTATCCTTACTTTATCATACCAGATCCTGTGATCACAGGAGAGAACATGCCATAGCAGACGTCTTCTTTGAAACCATCGAAGAAGTTTATCATGATTTACTTCTTGATATTGATGCTTTTGTTCAGGGAGACCCTGCAGCTTTATCATCATTTGAAGTGATAAGAAGCTATCCGGGATTTTATGCCATTTATATATACAGGATTGCACACATACTTCACAAAGAAAGTGTTCCATTGGTACCTCGTATACTGAGCGAATACGCACATTCAAGGACAGGAAGTGATATCCATCCTGCAGCTGTTATAGGAAAATCATTTTTTATTGATCACGGGACCGGGGTGGTGATAGGTGAAACAACTCATATCGGCGATCATGTCAAAATATATCAGGGAGTAACCCTGGGAGCATTGAGCATTGATAAAAAAATGGCCGGAATAAAGCGCCATCCGACAGTACAGAATGATGTAATTATATATTCCGGTGCTACCATCCTTGGTGGAGACACCGTAGTTGGGAGCGGTAGTGTCATAGGTGGAAATGTTTGGATTACTTCTTCCATTCCACCCGGCACTAAAGTGTATCATCAGGCCGATAACAAGTGGATCTAAAATCAATCCTGACACCATGAAAACATACAAGATCAGCGAATTAGTTGGAAATACACCTTTGGTAGAAATCACAAGACTCAATCCAAATAAAAAAGTCAGAATTTTTGCAAAAATGGAAGGGCACAATCCCGGTGGAAGTGTCAAGGATAGAGCTGCATTGAATATGATCCAATCAGCTTTGGAACGTAGGGAGGTCCAAAAGGGTACAACTCTGATTGAAGCGACCAGTGGTAATACAGGTATTGCATTAGCTATGATCGCAGGCACGTACAATATTGCTATTGAATTGATAATGCCTTCCAATTCGACCAAAGAACGTATCCAAACTATGGAAGCTTTTGGGGCCAAAGTTATTTTGCTTGATACGATAGAAGCGTGCAGAGATTATGCTGATGAAAAATCTAAAGAAGAAGGTTACTTCATGCTTGATCAATTTTCAAATCGGGATAATTACATGGCTCATGTTAAATCTACCGGTCCTGAGATTTGGACTGACACTGATGGCACTATCACTCATTTTGTAAGCTCTATGGGTACGACAGGAACTATCATGGGTACATCCATGTTCCTGAAATCTCAAAATCCGAAAATTCAAATCATAGGATGTCAACCTACAGATGGATCATCTATTCCGGGTATTCGGAGGTGGACTCCTGATTACCTTCCCAAAATATTTGATAGTTCGAGGGTAGATTTTATTTATGATGTATCTGAATCAGAAGCAACCTTTATGGCAAAAAAACTAGCGGCTCAAGAAGGCATTTTTGTAGGTATGAGTTCCGGTGGGGCTGCAGCAGTCGCTCTTAAAATATCTAAAGAGTTGGAGCATGGTGTTGTCGTCTTTATATGTTGTGACAGAGGAGATAGATATCTCAGCAGTAATATATTTGCCTGAAACTTTACATATTTGATTAGATCATAAAAATCTGGTTTATATTTTCTCATTCGACACAATATTAGAATGTTTTTATCGTTATACAGACCAACGTGTCGATGGATGCGAAAGATAAAATGCCATAAATAGAAATTTATAATCATTTATTAAAAATTCCGAATTAGGCCGTTATCTTTGCAACATTTTTTTGGAAATCTGTTTTTCCTCTTTAAATCGCTATTAGAAAATGAAAAGTTTATCAAATCTTAATGTAGTATTTTTTCTGCTATTATTCCTTATTTCTTGCGGAAAAAAAGAGTCAGGTCAGTTAGTTGGAGTTCAGGACAGGCCAAAATGGGGTGGATTCAATCCCTTTGGTATGGTATATGTTCCTTCCGGCACCCTCACCATCGGCCAGAGTGATCAGGATGTCTTTTCCACATATAATCAAAGACAAAAAAATATTTCTATCACTGGCTTCTTTATGGATGACACCGAGATCACTAATAACGAATATCGGCAATTTGTGGAGTGGGTTAGAGATTCAATTGCTCATGAGATGATGGGTAACAAAACCACTGATGACTATGACAATGAAGTGATCGACTGGGAGGTTGAACTTGACTACAGTGATGAAACTCTGAACGATATGTTTTACCAGGGTGATATGGCGTTTGATGGTCAGAGGGAATTTAATAAAGAAGCACTTAAATACAAATATTCATGGCTGGATTGGCAAAAAGCCGCTCATGACAAAAAAGCTACCAGAAAATCATTGATTCAAAAAGCTGAAGTCACTGTCTGGCCCGATGAAATGTGCTGGATAAGAGATTTTACTTATTCTTATAACGAACCCCAGACCAGAAACTACTTTACACATCCGGCGTTTGATGATTATCCGGTAGTAGGAGTTACCTGGAAACAAGCTACAGCTTTTTGCAATTGGAGAACCAAGTTGTGGAATAAATTTAAAGGAGAAGACGAACCAAATACCGAAGAATTCAGATTGCCTTCTGAATCAGAGTGGGAATATGCTGCTCGAGGTGGTCACGAAATATCTCCTTATCCATGGGGAGGTCCTTACATCAGAAATGCAAAAGGATGTCTTCTTGCCAACTTCAAACCTGGAAGAGGTAATTATCCTGAAGATGGTGGATTGCATACTGTTAAAGCTGATGCATATTTCCCTAACGACTATGGATTGTATTGTATGGCAGGTAATGTGTCCGAATGGTGCAGAGATGCCTTCCACGAAAATGCCTACAGACATCAACATGACTTGAATCCTGATTACAGATATGATGCAAAAGATGATGATCCGGAAGCGTACAAAAGAAAAGTAATCAGAGGCGGATCATGGAAAGACATTTCCTATTACTGCCAGACCGGTACCAGAAGCTGGGAGTTTCAGGATACAACAAAATCATATATAGGATTCAGATGTGTCATTACATATCTTGGAAGATCCATCAATGATTTCTAATACATTTGGCTAAAGATTGGGCATACGTTTTTAGAATATGCCCTGAATGAATATTGATTAATTTATTTTAAAATTTTGAACAATGAGTTTTTTTAAGTCACCTACATTTAA
Source organism: Saprospiraceae bacterium (assembly GCA_016713025.1). Lineage (NCBI taxonomy): Bacteria > Pseudomonadati > Bacteroidota > Saprospiria > Saprospirales > Saprospiraceae > Saprospiraceae bacterium. The sequence continues at coordinate 3,575,315 of JADJPZ010000004.1, forward strand.
ATATGTAAAGAATTTGCTTATAGGCCTTGGCGCATCTGTCGTAATGATAGGAGCACTAGGAAAATTAAACAGTACTTCTTGGGGAGGTATGATGATCACTGCAGGTCTTATAGTAGAAGCAATTTTATTTGCTTTGCTCGGTATCCTTGGCCCAGAAAAAGATTATTACTGGGAAAAATTGTATCCGGGACTGGATGAATATTCATCTAACATCGCAGCACTTTCAGATGGTCCAGCAGCTTCAGGATCAAGCCATAAAGCACTCAACGCAGATGTTGTAGAAAATAAACTTGGAGGCATGCTTACAGAATTACAATCCATGTCCAAAAGTCTTGGCTCATTGAAAGCACTACAGGAAGTGGATTTTACACAAACCGGCGATCAACTTAAAGCTATGAATAACTTTTATTCAAGGATGAATGATGCCATGAATTCACTAAATGCAAGTGTAGAAGATACTAAACAGTATCAGGCGCAAATGTCAAGCCTGAGCAAAAACCTGACGTCACTCAATGCGGTTTACGGAAATATACTTTCAGCATACAATGTTAAAAACTAACATTAATATTGCTTGAATTGTAATTTTTTAATATTAAAAAGAATAAAAAATGTCAATACCTAAGGAACCGCGGCAGTTGATGATCAACGTGATGTACCTAGTTCTGACCGCGTTATTGGCACTGAATGTTTCCGCAGAAATATTTAATGCCTTTGAGATGGTAGATAAAGGCCTGGTCAAAGCAAATGATGCCCTAGATGCATCCAATAAGGATATACCTGCACAGATTAAAAAAAGTGCAGAAAAAGGCCAACAATTTAAAACATATGCTGATAGAGTAGATCAGGTCGCTTCTATTTCAAAAGAAGGATCAGACTATGTTAATGGTATCAAATCCTTTTTGGTGGAGAGTAGTGGAGGATATGAAGAATTTGAAGGAAAACAAGTACTCAAAGCCCAGCGTGATTATGATGTGACCACAAGACTTTTGGTTGATCAGGGAAAAGGAGAGGAATTGAAAAACAAAATGATGGAGATCAAGGATAAATTTCTGGCTTTAGTAGATAAAGAAGATCAGGCAGCTTTTGCCTCAAAAATACCAATTGCCATTGATGAAGAAACTTGGCAAAAATCTACCAATAAAAAGAAAAATTGGTCGGATTTTACTTTTGGTCACATGCCTCTTGGAGCGTGTATGCCCATTTTTAGTAAATTTACCAACGATATCAAAAGCTCAGAAGCCACAGTATTGAACTATCTGGCGAGCAAAGTTGGGCTGACAGAAGAAGTAGTTTTGGATCAGTTCAGAGTCGTGTCTTCTCCTAAAAAATCATATGTGATAAAGGGAGAAAAATTTGAAACCGAAGTTTTCCTTTCAGCTTCTGCAGGTAAAACAAGTAATACAGGTGTAAAAATATCTGTCAATGGCGCAAACTTGCCGGTAAATGAAGAGGGAGCTGCTAAATGGGCTACCACAGCAGGAGAAGTGGGAGTTAAAAAATACGAAGCAGTAGCCAACGTTTTTAATCCGGTAACTAAAGAAACAAAATCCTTCAGACAAACTTTCGAGTATGAAGTAGGAGAAAGGTCAGTGACTATTTCAGCAGCAAAAATGAATGTATTTTATCTGGGCGTTGATAATCCTGTAGAGGTTTCTGCAGCGGGCGTACCTTCAGCCCAGATCAAAGTATCCATGACTGGAGGGGAAATCAGCAGAAACGGTGACGGCACATACACAGTAAGACCTTCCGGAGCTCAGGGATCTCAGGCTGTGGTATCTGTTTCGGCGCCAGGGATGAGTGGTTCAAAAACTTTCAGGATAAAAAGAATACCAGATCCAAAACCACTCTTGGGAGGTAAAGAACAACCTATTAAGATCGGTAATGGGACATTTAAAGGATATAGTGCGTTGATACCAATTTTGGAAAATTTTGATTTTGAAGCTAAATGTAATCTTGGTGGTTTTACCTTAGTACGTGTACCAAAAAGATTAGACGCTGAGTTTGCGCCAAACCGAGGTGCAAGAATTGAAGGTCAGGCTGCTACATTGCAGAGTAAGGCAGTACCGGGTGACAGATTTATTTTTCAAGATATCAAGTGCAAATGCCCTGGTGATGCCGTCGACAGAAACCTTGGACAGTTGGTCTTTGACATTCAATAATTTTAAACACTATTTGTACAATGAAAACTCTAATAAATATCAAATCTGTACTAGCGGCATCATTATTCCTTTCAGGAAGTATGATGGTCGCTCAGACTCAGTTAGCAAAACCTGCACCTGTACCATCTGAAGTTAAGACAGAGTCATCTGTACCTTCTGAAGATATTTTTGTGGATGATATCATCCGCAAGCGTATTGTGGTTGAAAATAAAATCATGGACCTTCAGCCAGTCAGAGAAGCAGATATTGCATGGGAAAGAAGAATTCAAAGAGTCATAGATACCAGAGAGAAGCTCAACCTGCCTTTCAGAAGTCAAGAACTCAATCTATTCAAGGTTTTCCAGCAAATGGTATATGAAGGCAAAATTACAGCATTTACTGATGAGTTTTTTAAGCAGGTTCTCTCACCTGATGAGATAAAAGGTAAGATGTCCAAGCTTGATACACTTATTGATCTTAATCCTGATACTTATGAAGAGCAAATCAAGATTGTTAAAAATGATATCAACTGGGAAAAAATAGAACAGTACAGGGTTAAGGAAATCTGGTTTTTTGACAAACAACGATCTGTAATGGATGTGCGTATATTAGGTATTGCACCTCTATTTGCCAGTGATAAGGATAAGGAAAACGGTATACAGCCATATCCGTTATTTTGGGTCTATTTCCCGGAAGCCAGAGAGCCGATGTCAAAATTTAGAGTGTATAATGAAGAAAATGATATGGCACCTATGTCGTGGTCAGATTTGTTTGATGCACGCGTTTTTTCAAGTTATATCTATAAAAAATCAAACGTCCTGGATTTCAGATTAAAAGATTTTTACACCAGATCCTGAGGATACCAGTAATAGAGCAGGTATCGATATGCTGATGCAATCAGAAAAAATTAAAAACGAACTACTCAATATAGAGCATGATCTCTGGGAGTATTAATCTCATGAAATATATAAATGGGAAGTTGTCTTGGCAGCTTCCCATTTTTGTTTTAGGTAGTTACGTATTATGATAAAAAATAATTTATACTTAAAGTAAATTTGATTGCAAAAATTTAGAATTTTAATTGACACATTTTCAATGAATTAATATCAAATTTTTTCACAATCTAATTTCTTTTGACTATATTTAACTTAACTTAAATTTCAGCAGTGAAAAAACAAATAAAATCTGCCCTTATTTCGGTTTATTACAAAGATGGGCTTGAAGATATTATAAGACAACTGGACGCCCTGGGTGTGACTATCTATACTACAGGAGGTACCCAGACCTTTATTGAGTCATTAGGTGTTGGTGTGCAACGAGTAGAGGACTTGACTGGCTACCCATCTATCCTCGGTGGGAGAGTGAAAACATTGCACCCAAAGGTCTTCGGTGGTATATTGGCCATGCGAGAAGATGATCACATCTCTCAATTGAAGACTTATGATATTCCGGAGATAGATTTGGTTATAGTAGATCTCTATCCATTTGAAGAGACAGTTCTAAGAACATCTGAGGAGGCTACCATCATCGAAAAAATAGACATTGGCGGTATATCTCTCATCAGGGCTGCAGCAAAAAACTTTAAGGATGTAGTTGTCATCCCATCCAAGGATCAATATCCATACTTACTAAACATTCTAAAAGAACAAAACGGATTTAGTGAGTTGGGTCAACGAAAGTATTTATGTGCGGAAGCATTCAAAATTTCTTCGCATTATGATACTGCAATTTACAGCTACCTGGCGGATGACAGTCAGAAAGCAGCATCATTTAAGCATAGCATACTACAGCATGAGTCTTTAAGATATGGTGAAAATCCCCACCAGAAAGCCATGTTTTTTGGAGATTTTAGCAAAATGTTTGATAAACTAAGCGGCAAAGAACTTTCCTACAATAATCTGGTGGATATTGATGCAGCAGTAGCATTGATGAGTGAATTTCAGAATGATAAACCTACATTTGCCATTCTCAAACATACAAATGCCTGTGGTATAGCTACCAGAAACACGATATTTGATGCCTGGAGTGCTGCTTTGGAAGCCGATCCGGTATCTGCATTTGGTGGTATCCTTATTTCCAATCATATCATAGACTTAGCTGCGGCAACATCCATTGACAAGATATTTTATGAAGTCCTGATAGCACCTGATTTTACTGAAGAGGCTAAAACGCTGCTGACAGCAAAATCCAAACGTATTTTGTTACAGCAGAAGTCATATGGACTACAGCCAACAACATTCAAAACACTACTGAATGGTGTCATCTGTCAGGATAGTGATATGTCTACTGAAGATACGTCATCAATGGAAATCAAGACCGTAACAACTCCGTCCCCCTCTGAATTTCAGGATCTTGTTTTTGCACTTAAATGTGCCAAACACCTAAAATCCAATACCATCGTGCTTGCAAAAAATAGTCAGTTGCTTGGTATGGGCTGCGGACAGACTTCAAGGGTAGACTCTTGTAAACAAGCCATAGCCAAAGCATATCAATATGGCTTGGATCTTAATGGAGCAGTGATGGCATCTGATGCATTTTTTCCATTTCCTGACTGTGTCGAATTAGTAAGTAAAGAAGGTATCAGAGCTGTTGTTCAACCGGGAGGTTCTATTAAGGATCAGTTGAGCATCGATTATTGCAATGAAAACGGTATGTCGATGGTTTTTACAGGAATTCGTCATTTCAGACATTGATACCTCAGGATGCAATGCAATTAGTAGCAGATATAGGAAATACAAGACTTAAGCTGGCCATTTTTAAAGATAATGAGATAATATTTCATCAAGTTATAGAAAAAGAAGGTGCGCTCCAACTCTTAAATTCAACTTTGAAAACGCATCATGTATCTGCAGCCATTTTGTGCAATACTTCAGAAGTATCAAATGAGGTAGTCTCTGCATTAAGCGCACTTCCTATATTCATACATCTGGATCATAATACACCTGTCCCGATTAAGAATGAATATGCAGTTCCTGAATCGTTGGGAAAAGACAGATTAGCAGCAGCTGTCGGTGCCTGGAAGTTGATGCCTTCCAGATCAGTCCTGTTTTTTGATATGGGTACATGCATAACGATGAACTTTATAAATTCTGAAGGTAGGTTTTTAGGAGGTAATATAAGTCCGGGTATCAGAATGCGACTTAAGGCCATGCATTTTTTTACTGATCGCTTACCCTTAGTACCGATGGAGTTACCAGATGAGCTGCTTGCAAAAGAAACTGTTAAATCTATCCAAAATGGAGGAATAAAAGGAGCGTTGAGAGAAATTGACTCGTTTATAGAAGAAATAAGAACAGAATATGGCGAAATTGTGATAATTTTAACAGGCGGAGATGCAAATTTGTTTGTAAGTTACACAAAAAATAAGATATTTGTCGCCCCGTATCTTGTTCTGCAAGGTTTAAACGAAATATTAAATTATAATGTTAATAAGAATTAGTGTTTTTTTGGTCATCATTTTATGTGTCACCTCCCTTCCAGGATATGCACAAAAGAATGACAATAGTCCATATTCCAGATATGGTATAGGTGACCTGACAGACCCAAATTTAAATCATACCAGACAAATGGGAGGTTTGGGAGCATCTTTTATGGATGGATTTCACATCAACCCTGTGAATCCTGCAAGTTATGCATTTCTCAATTCCACCGCTTTTGATGTGGGTGTTTTTGCCAAAAGAACAGAATTAAAAGATAGTAAAGCAACAAATGCTTTTTGGAGTGGTAATCTGGAGTATTTATCTCTTGCTTTCCCACTTAGAAACCCTATCAATGAGATCTATGACAATGTAAAGAGAGATTATAAACTCGCAATGGCTTTTGTCTTAATGCAACACTCTTCTGTAGGTTATGACATCGCTGCTACAGATTCAACATTAGCAGGACAAAACTTTATCAGAAATTATCAGGGTACAGGTGGTTCATACAAAGCTATGTGGGGAAATGCTATAAGATACAAAAATCTGTCTTTGGGAGTGAATCTTGGGTATCTATTTGGAAAAATGAGATACGAAAACAGAGTACAATTTGACAATACAGAATATGCCTATTCGGATCTTTATGGCAATGACTACAATATGCGTGGTTTTCTGTGGAGTGCCGGCATGATGTATTCTGACATTTTAAATAAAAAAGCATTAGAAAGCAATAGAGCCATTGCTTTAAAAAGAATTTCACTTGGATTTCATGCCAATTCCGCAACATCATTCAATACAGATTATACTGTCAATCACATATTGTTACAACAGTTGCCCGGCAATATTTTTAATACAGATACTATAAGGTTGGAGGATTCTATTGCTGGAAAGGGTAAGCTACCTGCAGAATTTGGGATTGGAGCCACTTACTATTCAGGAGAAAAATTTTCGATAGGTTTCAATTACAATACAGCACTTTGGACCAATTACTTCAATGAAGCAAATGGCGATAAAAAAGGAGCCCTTAAAAACACTCAAAGAGTCAGTGTAGGTGGTCATTTCAGACCTGATTACAAGTCCTTCGACAATTTTTTTGAAAGGGTTTATTATAGATATGGTGTATATTATGCATCAGACCCAAGAGTGGTAAGGGGAACACAAATCGAAACATATGGTATAACTTTTGGCTTTGGCTTGCCTTTTGTTTTTCAGAGGAAAGTATCTCATATGAACCTTGGCTTTGATCTTGGCATGAGAGGCAACAACACTCCAATATCTGAAAAATTTGTTAAAATTTCCCTTGGTGTAACTTTTAACGACGATGAATGGTTTTTAAAACGAAAATATAATTAATTTCACAAAAACAATTAACTAAAACACCTGCTTATTATGAACAAACATTTATTTTCTCTGACCTTACTTGTAATTGTGGCTGTAAATATATCTTACAGTCAGTGTGAAACCTGGGTAGGAAAACCAACACAGACAGACGCAGAAAATGCACACTCTATTTATAGGCAAGCACTGAAAGCAAAAGATTACCCAACGGCTTTTGAAAACTGGCAAACGGCTTATAAACTTGCCCCTGCTGCTGATGGTAAACGAGATTATCACTATACAGACGGAGTGGTCTTGTATAAAGATCTTTTGACAAAAACGACTGAAGATAAAGTGAAAGCCGAATATCACAATAAAATTATTCAACTGTATGATCAGGCGATAGCATGTTATACCTCAAAAGCGATCACTACTAAAAACGCCACGGATGAAGAAATGAAGTGGAGGATAGGATATTTGTATGGTAGGAAAGCAGCAGATATGTTCTACATCATCAACGCTCCTTATGAAGACGTGCTTGTTGCATTAGATAAGACCATAGAGTATTCAGGTGACAAGACAGAGTACACCATCTTTGACCCTTATGCACGAATTGTTGTATATGAGTTTAAAGAAAAGAGATTTCCTAAGGAAAAAGCAGTTTCAATATATAAAAGAATGCAGGAAATAGCTGAATACAATATCTCCAACAATGAGAAATTGTCAGAAGGTTATCAGCAAGCAAAAGCAAATATGGAAGGTACTTTTTCTGAAATAGAAAAAGACATCTTTGATTGTGCATACTTCAAAGAGAAACTCATACCTGAATATGAAGAAAATAAAGAAGATGCTCAGACCTTAAAAAGAGTACTTGCAACTCTGAAATCACAGGGATGTGCCAATGATGACCATGATATCATAAGACTTGATGCTGAGTGGAAAAAATATGCCACCACAGAGAATGCAAGACTTCAGGCCGAGTTTGAAGCCAACAATCCTGCAGCCGGCGCAAAAGCTGCATATGATGCAGGAAGATATCAGGAGGCCATCACTAAGTATAGACAAGCCATCGAAAGCGCCACTGACAATGATACAAAAGCTACAATGATGTTTGCTGTGGCTTCAATCGAATTTAGAAAACTCAATCTATACAGTCAGGCAAGAAGTACGGCTTATTCAGCTGCAAAATTAAAATCAGGTTATGGAAGGCCTTATCTTCTGATAGGAGATATGTATGCTAAAACCGCAAGATCCTGTGGTGATGCCTTCAATCAAAGACTTTGTATACTAGCAGCAATGGATAAATATAATCAGGCGAAATCTGTTGAACCTTCGATTGCGGAAGAAGCAAACGATAAGTTATCTCACTTTTATGGGTCAGTTCCTGATAAATCAGAAGCATTCATGCGAGGATATTCAGAAGGTCAGTCTCTCAACTGTGGTTGTTGGATCGGAGAGTCAGTGAGACTCCGTGTCAAATAAATAGTTACTACAACAGCATAAAAAGGGTAGTTTGATTACAGACTACCCTTTTTTATTTTGTGGTTAGAATATGTTTAAATTTTTATGTTTGAGCAAAAGTGAGGAAATTTAATTTTGGACAATGCATATTTTGCAGTCGTTGCCGGTCAAGACGATTTTCTAAAAAAATGCCTTGATCGGGACAGAAGCATCACGATAGCTCAAGCGTAGCTTGACACTGTACGGCGAAAAATATAATACTGGCTAAAATATAATTTACCACTTGTAGCCAAATGATAGCAGTTTAAATGTACTCTTAATTGTTATGATTGCGACTTTCTTGTTTATGTGACATGCTATTAATATTTTTGTCTTAAATTAAAAAATGATAAAATTATGTCAAAGGAAATAATAAGATTTTTATCCGTGGTTTCTTTTATTTGGATCGGTTCATGTACGCCAAAAGTAACTGAAGTAAAACCTGCTGAAACTTCAGTGGTCACTCCTGTAAAAAAAGAACCCAAAGGCCCATGTATCACTTTTGATGATTTAGAGCCTCACGAGAAAGAGACGGCTGAAAATTCCTTTGTTCTTTATAAAGATTTTTTAAAAGCAAAAAACTATCAGGAAGCTATGCATTACTGGAAAATAGCCTACGCAATGGCACCTGGTTCCAACGGAAGGGCGAAAAACCACTTTGAGGATGGTGCGTCTTTATACAAACAGTTGCATGATAATACCAATGATATGTTTCAGAAACGAAAATATGTTGATACAATCATGTCTATTTATGACAAAAAGAAGCAATGCTTTGGAGATGAGGCGTATATCAATGGCATCAAGGCATTTGATTATTATTACAATTATCCTGGCTATGTGGATGATGAGGCCATTTACAATTTATTTAAATCCAATTTTGATATCAAAGGGAAAAATGCTGATTATTTTGTGGTAAATCCGTTTACAAAGTTACTTTTTGACAGAGTCGTGGAGGGCAAAGTTTCTCAGGATGAGGGTAGGAAATATGCTGATTTGATATTCAAAACTGTAGAAAATGGATTATCGACATGTAAAGGGAAAATATGCGAAGCATGGCATGTAATTGATGAATATGCACCTGCAAGATTAGAGGGATTGGAAGGATTGGATGGATTTTACGGATGTGAGTATTATACAAAAAAATATTATCCCATGTTTAAGGCCAATCCTGACAGTTGTGATGTCATCAACATGGTTTATGCCAGACTGCTGAGAGGTGGGTGTTTAGGTACAGATGCTAAAGTCACAGAACTCAAGCAGGTAAAAGCAACCAAATGTTATGTAGCACCACCTGCATTGAGTTGTGCCGCTCAAGGAAATGAAGATTACTCACAGGGAAAATATTCGAATGCTGTAGAATCATATCAAAAATGTATCGATCAGAGCAATGATAATGATACCAAAGCTAAATATATGCTTCTGATCGCAAAAATTTATTACAGAGATTTGAGAAATTTTGCAAAATCCCGAAAATTTGCTCTTGATGCTGCAAAGCTAAAGCCAGGTTGGGGAGAACCATATATGCTGATAGGCAATCTCTATGCATCCAGCGGACCTATGTGTGGTACCGGGAGAGGATGGGAGAGTCAGGTCGTCACCTGGCCGGCAATAGATATGTGGAATAAAGCAAAGAGTGTAGACCCTTCAGTCGCTCGGGAGGCCAGTGCACTGGTAAGCAGATATTGGCAATTTATGCCATCGAAGGAAGATATATTCTTCAGAAACCTTAAAGCCGGAAGTAGTTATTTTGTGCCTTGTTGGATTCAGGAAAGTACATCCATCAGAACATCTGATTGATAGCCTTTCGGTTGTCAAAGTCTTATCTGACTTTGATGGAACCTATGGTACAGTCTTTGACCGGTTGAAAAGAGATACTCTCCGGTCATGAGACCGGCAGATAACTGACCTAACGTCTAAGACTTTGGACAACAGCATTTTTCCTGATACTGAATAGACAATGGAATTCAAAACTACGCTTCCTGATTTTCAAGAATTTTGGTGTTCTTAAAATATTGAACCAAATAAAGGTAACCCACTACCGTACAATCAGAATTTTTGTCACATAGGCATCTGGTGATGCAGATATGTTTTCACTGGCGCTAAAGACAAGGTAAACTCCTGATGCGGCATTTACTCCATTGTAGTCTTTGCCATCCCAGATAGCCTGACCACCCAGTGCTTTTGTTTCATAGACCAATTTGCCGCTGATATCTGTGATTTTTACATTGGCATCTCTGACCAATCCTTTGATGGCTATAGGTCCTTGATAGTCCGGTCTGACAGGATTAGGATATGCATATACATCGTCAGTATGAGTACGTGACCAACCTGATGTTTGGGTTTTATAAGATTGGATGCCTGCTGGTGTGATGATAAACATTTCTCCGGTTGCCGGATTAAAACCAAGATCAGAAATTTTATTGTCTATCAGCGGACTGTTTTTTGTATCAAATTTCATTTGAGCTGTGATGCCATCAGGGGATTGGACAAAAATGCCATTTCTGGTACCAAGCCATTTTCTGTTGGCTCCATCCACCTCGATACTCAGGATATCTTCATCTCTGAGTAGAGGTGCCGGAATTCCTTCGACCACCACTTTTCTTGTATTGCCTTTACAGTTTTCACCAAAAGGGTCGCCGCAGTCAAATATTACAGGCCCCTGATCGGTACCGACCCATACACTTCCATCATGATCTACCATGATACTATTGACCTTGGAGCCTTTGATTTCACTGTTGGTTCTGCTGATAAACCGCATTTTGTCATCAGTAGGATCGGCAATCTTCGGGCCTTCATTATAGACCAGTACTCCACCTCCTACACCAGCTACTACGATCCATTTGTTGCCCGATTTATCTATGGCTATTTCAGCCAGAGACTTAGGGCCGGGCACCTGAAAACTATGCCATGTATCCTCTTTTGTTTTTACAACTAGGGGCTTTTCTGCCCCAAAGTTAGAGATCCACAAATGGCTGTTTTTGTCAAATGTTAGTCCGGCAATCCTGGTCCTGGCTTCATCACCGATGACTTTACCAAGGATGCTATTGTCTTTATTCCAGTGTTTTATCTGTTTTGTTTCTTCATTATAAAGCATGATACCATTAAAGTAGCTCCCCAGGTAAACTTCTGGTGCAGAAGGATGAGGAGCAAGAGAGAAAAGATGAAAAAACTCCTTATTAAAAATATCAGGTATCTCTTTATCTCCAAAATTTTGCCATTGATTGTCTTCCAAAGTGTAAAATCCGTACCTGTTAAATTTGTAGGTATAATCATCTGTTACACCTCCTGAACCAAAGTATGCTTTATTTTTTTTAAACCTTACGTGACTTGCCTCATTGCTAAATGGTACATGATACTGCAGTCTTTTGCATGATCCCGTGGTTTTGCCTTCGGTATAGCGGATAGGATCCCACATGTCGGCATACCATACCCGACCTTTTTCATCCTCTACAGCATATACTCCTCTATTGACACAATCCGGAGCCCTTTCGGATTTGATTTCATCCTGATTGATAAATATTGTTTTTGTATTAAAATTTTTTTCGACACCCACCATGATCTGTGTGCCATCATCGGAGATATATTTTATCACTTCTGATGCATCAGGAGGAGTATATACAACTTTAAATTTTCCATCTGATTCCGATTTGTACACCTTATTTTCGATCAGTGCATATAAGCTATTAAACTTGACCGCCAGTGATCTGACATCATATGACTGAGGCAAACCTTTATCGGGCGGTATTTGTTGCCAAATGCTAAAATCCGTAAGATTGGTACCTCTCCTTGTTACACTATAAAGACCTTCTTCTGTACCAGCATATACCATTCCATTGAAAATGGCTACCGACAAGACTTTGAGCTGTGTAAATGTGGTCGATGGGAATTCCAATTTTCTAAGATCTAATCCTAAAACTCCGAAATCTGTCGCAATAAATGCATCCCCGGTATCTGAAATGAAGATATCATTTATTGTTTTACTACCCAGGATGGAAGTATTGAGTTTTATAAATGGAAGATTGTATATTTCACTTTCACTTTTTATGACATCTATTGTATTGTCGACGTATACTATGATCAATTGTTTGTTGGCTTTGTCGTAATACAGCTGACTTACATTTACGTCTGTGATGCCATCTTCTTTAGATATAAATTTTACTGAAAGGTCATCTTTTGAAATTGTAAACATCCCTTTATCTGATGCATAGATGATGTTTTTGTCGCTTTGAGTGACTCTTTTACCTTCCCTATAGGAAAGATGAGACCTCCACTGGCCGATAGAAAGATTGGACTGAGCAAATGTGGAGACCGACCCAACTATCATCAAAAAAAGAAATAAAAAGCGGTAGGTCATAAAGTGGACGAGGTTTAGTTTAAATAGTTAAATCATAATGTAAAAATGATAAGTTTTATTGTCTATTTTTACTTAAGTATAAAGATTCTTAGCAAAAGTATTATGCTTTTCTATACATCTGAGAGTGTTGCAGATAGTCGAATACAGCATCCGGAACGAGATATCTGATAGATTTTTTGTTTTTTAAAGCATCTCTGATAAATGTGGCTGAAATATCCAGGAGTGGTGCTTCTACGACTTTAATATTTTCCAAATGGTTATATTTTGAAATATCCGAATCCGATCGTTTGTACACAAATATTTCATAATCACGGAGAAGTTTTTCGGCATTTTTCCATTTTTCGATACTTTCCAGACTATCTCCACCCATGATCAGAGCAAAGGTTTTGTCGGGATATTTTTCTTTTAGAAAAGCAAGGGTATCAATAGTATATGAAGGCGTCGGCAAAAAAAACTCTACATTGGAAGCTTTTATTTTGGTATTGTCTCCTATAGCAAGCTGCACTAAATGAAATCTGTCATTATCATTTGCCAGAGAAGTTTTGTTTTTCAATGGATTGTGCGGACTGACCACCATCCATATCTGGCTTAAGTCGGTATATTCTGCCAGATGGTTGGCTATGATCATGTGCCCAACATGTACTGGATTGAATGAACCAAAAAACAAGCCAACCTTCGTCATACACGGATTAGTTACCCATCATCACCGGCATCACCAGCATAAGAAGGTTTTCATCAGCTTCCTGATCGGTCGGTACGAGGATACCGGCACGGCTTGGGGTAGAAAGCAGCAACTTCACTTCATCGGTTTCAAGGACCATCAGCATCTCACTCAAAAACTTAGCATTGAAGCCAATGGTCATGGGATCGCCTGAGTAGTTGCAACTCAATTGTTCTGTGGCTTCATTGGAAAAATCAAGATCCTGAGCAGAAATGGTCATGCTCTTTTCAGTAAGGTTGAGCAGTACCTGATTGGTCGATTTATTGGCATAAATGGCGATCCTTTTGAGGGAATTCAGGAAATCTTTTCTATTGATGAAAGTTTCAAAAGGATTTTCCACAGGAATGACTGCATTGTACTCCGGATACTTGGCATCTATCAACCTGCATATGATTTTTGTACGGCCAAAGCTGAAGAAGATATTGGCCTTGTTGAAGCTGATTGTCACATCACATTCTTCAGAAAAGGCATTTTTGATCAGATTTAGTCCCTTTTTGGGCACTATCAGTGATCTTGCTATATCTGTTTTAAGGTTGCCAACTGTATATTTTACAAGTTTGTGGGCATCGGTGGCTACAAAGTGCATTTTTGTAAAATCAATCTGGATCAACACACCTGTCATAGCGAGTCTGAGCTCGTCATTACTAGTTGCAAAAACAGTATTTAGTATGCCTTTTTGTATTTTTTTTGAAGGCAAAGTGAGAGTCTCGACATCATCTTCCTCAGGAGGTGTAGGAAAGTCATCAGCCTGATCACCAGACAATTTATATACTCCAAATGCTGACAATATCTTCACACCTCTATTTTCGTCCACGGCGATAGTGATTGGTTGTTCCGGCAATGCTTTTAACGTTTCAAGCAGCATTTTGGCCGGTATGGCGATGATACCATCCTCATCAGATGTCACATCTACGTGAGTAACTATGGTGGTTTCAAGGTTGGTGGATGTGATGGTGAGCACATTGTCCTTTACATCAAACAAATAGTCTTCCATAATCGGAAGGACAGGATTTGGGTTGATGGCTCCGGATGCTATATTTAGTTGTTTTAATAAATCTGCTGATGATACTTCAAATCTCATTTTGTCCTCTTTTTAGTTTGCCGACATGACCATTATTCTGTATGTAACGTAGAAGAAAGGGAAATGTCTTCATTTTAGGCCACAAATATATGCATTATCTATAAAATACCATAATCATTTGAAACAGAATGTTTGGTTTTTATCTTTGAATGATCAGCAAAGCAAATAGCAGCCTAAAAACATTCACAACATCAATCTTACACTCGACCTGAATATAAATACCGCTTATAATTTTCAATAAGAAAAATCTTCTTTATAGACCCTAAGTTTTATAGGTCTATATAATTCAATGGTAATTGTTCAAATGTCCTGATTAAAAATACTTTATGACACACTTCGTGTTACCGCTTTGGGTATACATTAACTTCGTCCTTCATCAAAATCAACATGTTGTTTTAGTCATTCTTCGCAAACCAGTTTATCTAAGAGTTTAAATTTTGTTTTTGGATAATAAAATGAACTTATATTGAGAGAAAAAAGGCAAATTGTGCATTCCTCTGCGGCAGATGTGCAATTCGACCTGCCTGACTCCGAACTTAAATAAATTTTGCTTTAAAATTCGTCAGGCGGTCAAAAAATTTAACCAATTTTGCTGCCAAAACAAGACATTTTATCGCTAAAGGATAAATTTTAAACATACTCTAAAGTTTACCTAACCAAATCACACTATGTCCTGATCCTTTATCACCCGATCTGTCAATTCTATTTCATTTGGTTCGCACTCAGATTCCAAATCCATTCCGGAAATTGGTCAGAAGATAAAGAAACTTTCATTCTTTATGACTACAATCATAAATGATTTTATATGCAAATCCCACCTTTGTGCCAAAATAAAATCATTCAAAAATGCGAAACTTTAAAATTCTTTTGGCCTTTGTTGCATTTAGCTTTTTTATAGCTTGCGGTGGAGGCAATCAAAAAACAGAAACAACTTCTGAAACTCCTGCAGCATCTGCGACTGAAACTCCTGCAGCCGATGCCACAAGTTATGATCCCAAACGCGGAGAAGGAAAATTTGACGAAACCAACGTTAAGGTCGATGCCACATTAAATGCGACAATGGCAGCCGCAGGCGAAAAAGCAGCGGGAGTCAAATGTACATCATGCCACAAAATGACAGATGAAAGATTGGTAGGGCCAGGCTGGAAAGGAGTCACTCAAAGACAAACACCGTACTGGATTATGAACTTCATTACCAATCCTGATCCAATGATCGATAAGGATCCTGAACTTCAGGCTCAATTGGAACTTTGTCTCGTGCGTATGCCCAACCAAAGCCTTGCTGACGAAGAAGCCAGAAATATTCTGGAATTTATGCGTAAAAACGATGGTGTAAAATAATAAAAACCAAATATTTATGAAAACCAATAAAATAATTTTATTAGCCCTTGTGGCCTTCATGACCATGTTTATCATGTCATGCCGCCCTAAAAACGCTGGTACAGCAGTAAAAGGAGATTCTGCTGTAAAGTCTTTTGTAGCTCCCGGCCAATATGATGAATACTATAACTTTGTGAGTGGTGGATTTAGCGGTCAGATGTCTGTTTACGGCCTGCCTAGCGGAAGATTATTCAGAGTGATACCGGTATTTTCTGTAGACCCTGAAAAAGGTTGGGGATATAGCGAAGAGACCAAACCAATGCTAAATACTTCACATGGATTTGTTCCCTGGGATGATCTCCATCACGTAGAGTTGTCTCAGACTACAGGTGAGATCAATGGAAAATGGGCTTTTGCCAATGCCAACAATACTCCGAGACTGGCGAGGGTCGATCTCAAAACATTTAAAACTGCTGAAATCATAGAATTGCCCAATAGCGGTGGAAACCACAGCTCCCCTTTTGGTACTGAAAATTCTGAATATATTGTAGCTGGTACTAGATTTAGCGTGCCCTCTGACTATGCTGACGGTGATGTTCCAATTGATTCTTACAAGAAAAATTTTAAGGGACACATCAGCTTTGTAAGTGTAAACAAAGAATCCGGTCAGATGGATATTGCATTCCAATTGAAAACACCGGGTGTCAATTTTGACCTTGCACGTTGCGGTAGAGATAAATCTCACGGATGGTTTTTCTTCTCTTGCTACAATACTGAACAAGCCAATACGCTCCTTGAAGTCAATGCGTCACAAAAAGATAAAGACTTCATCATGGCTGTCAACTGGAAAAAAAGCTGAAGAATATCTCAAGGCCGGTAAAGGTGTAAAACAAAAAGTAAAATATGCCCATAATGTTTGGGATGAACACTCTCATACAGCTACTTCTACTATCAAAAATGAAGTAACCGTTTTGGATGTTGCTGCACTGAAAGACATTTGTTATATGATCCCATGTCCTAAATCACCTCATGGTTGTGATGTGGATCCTACTGGTGAGTACATCGTAGGTAGTGGAAAATTAGCGGCTGTGATTCCTGTGTTCAGCTTTGATAAACTTCAGAAAGCCATTGCTGCAAAAGCATTTGACGGCGAATACGAAGGTATTCCTGTAGTAAAATACGAAGAAGCTTTATACGGAGAGGTTAAAAAACCAGGTCTTGGACCATTACACACTGAGTTTGATGGTAAAGGATTTGCTTATACTTCTTTCTTTGTATCATCTGAAGTGGTCAAATGGAATATCAAGGATCTTGCTGTGGTCGATAGAGTACCGACATTCTACTCAGTAGGACACCTTTGTATCCCTGGTGGAAATACAAGAAAACCATCTCCAAAATATCTGATTGCTTACAATAAAATCACAAAAGACAGATATCTGCCTACCGGACCTGAATTGACTCAAAGTGCACAATTATTTGACATCAGCGGTGAGAAAATGCAAATGATACTGGACTTCCCAACCATAGGAGAACCTCACTATGCACAGGCAGCACCTGCGGACATCATCAGAAATAATGGTCAGTTGAAAATTTATCCAATTGGTGAAAACAAACACCCAAGAGTCGCCAAAGGAGAAGCTGAAGCCAAAGTGGTGCGCGAAGGCAATAAAGTACACGTTTACATGACTGCTATCAGGTCTCACTTTGCACCGGACAACATTGAAGGTGTGCGCATGGGCGATGAAGTGTATTTCCATGTTACCAACCTTGAGCAGGACTGGGATGTTCCTCACGGATTTGTTATCAAAGGAGCCAACAATGCAGAATTGCTGATCATGCCGGGCGAAACCACCACCTTAAAATGGGTACCTGACAGAGTAGGTATCTTCCCGATGTATTGTACTGACTTCTGTAGTGCGCTCCATCAGGAAATGCAGGGATACGTAAGAGTATCTCCGGCAGGAAGTAAAACACCTTTGACATTCCACGTAGGAAAGCAGGCTCCTGCTGAAAAACCTGTTCAATAAAACTGGTTTTAACAGTTTATAACTAAAAAAAGGGGGCAGCGGGAATCATCTCTCTGCCCCTTTTTTTTGATAAAAAAGATTTAACTTTCAAAACAACAATTCTTACTTTTTGAAACAATCTTTTTAAAAATTTAAATACATAATCATGACATCTTTATCTAAATCATCAGTCATCATGCTGATACTGGCTGGTATTTGTATTCTTTCAGCGGTTTATTTTCCTATCTGGCGTATAGAACTGGATGCACCACAATATCCTGAAGGTCTTGCTTTGCTGATTTATGCTAATAGACTCGGTGGAGAAGTCGAAATCATCAATGGTCTGAATCACTATATCGGTATGAAAACACTGCATGCAGAGGAGTTTATTGAGTTTACAGTCCTGCCTTATATCATTGGCTTTTTTGGAATATGGGCTATTGTAGTTGGTTTGTATTTTAAAAGCAGAAGGTCAGTGTTGATTTTGTTGATTACATTCGCACTTTTTGGTATATTGGCCATGTACGACTTTTGGCGATGGGAATACGAGTATGGTCACAATCTGGATCCCACAGCTGCGATTATAGTACCGGGCATGGCATATCAGCCACCATTGATAGGATTCAAACAATTGCTCAACTTTGGGGCGTTTTCTATTCCGGACCTAGGTGGATGGATGATGTTAACTGGCGGTGTTTTAATAGGATTGGTGTATGTTTTGGAAGCCGGATTACTCAATAGATTTTTTAAAAAAAATATCAAAACTATGCTCTGGATCCTTCTTTTAGTAACTATGATGTCCTGTAGTCCTGATGGTCCAGAACCTATCGTATTACACAAAGATACTTGTGCCTACTGTAAAATGAATATATCCGAGGGCCACTTCGCTGCTGAACTTATCACCAAAAAAGGTCGCGTTTTCAAATTTGATGATATCTCTTGCCTGATCGAATTCAAAAAAGAGAACCCTGACAAAGAAGTCAAGAGCCATTATGTACACTATTATCCCGGAAACAATGAGTTGATACCAGCAGAAACTGCCCATTACATTAAAGGTGGAACACTCCGAAGTCCCATGGCTGGAAATATAGCAGCTTTTAAGACCGAAGCAGAAGCTAGTGAGCACATACAAAAACTGAATGCAGAAAAAACTGACTGGAACACTCTTTTCAAAGATTAAATAATATTAATGTCGTTTATCGTACATAAAATAATTCTCTTGTTTTTACTACTTGTCACCATGACACAAGTGGCAATGAGTCGCATTATCCATGTAGGTCCCGGCAAAGAGTTCAAAAATATCAGACCTGCATTGCTTGTCGCAAAAGACTATGATACCGTTTATGTGTATCACAGCCAGTACAAAGAAGGGAATATCGTCATCAACAAAAAGATAGTGATGATAGGTGTAGAACTGCCTGTCATAGACGGAGATAAAAAATATGAAGTAGTATCTATAAAATCAGATGATGTAGTTTTTAAAGGATTTCAGGTCCAAAACTCAGGATTTGCTACCCTCAATGATCCGGGCGGTATCAAAGTCTATGATGCATCTGGTGTTGTAATCGAAAATAATGTATTGGACAATAACTTTTTTGGGATTTACATTCAATTTGGGAAAAACTGCATCATCCGCAATAATCGGGTAAAAGCTTACGGTGTCGAAGAACAACAAATAGGAAACGGAATCCACTGCTGGAAATCAGATAGCTTACAAATCATCGGCAACTATATACAGGGCCACAGAGACGGTATTTATTTTGAATTTGTGACTCACTCCATCATCTGGCGCAATATTTCAAAATTTAACATCAGGTACGGCCTGCATTTCATGTTTTCCAATGATGATGCTTATATCAATAATTTCTTTGAAGCCAACGGTGCCGGAGTAGCAGTGATGTACACCAAAAATGTCATCATGTATAGCAATACCTTCAAAAACAGTACGGGTGATGCGTCTTATGGTATCCTGCTCAAAGAGATTTCGGATGCAGAGATAAGAGGCAACAGATTTATCAATAATACTTCAGCGCTTTTTCTGGAAGGAGCCAATCGGATACTGATCCACAAAAATGTGTTACAAGGCAACGGCTGGGGTTTAAAGATTCAGGCCAACTGCATGGATAATACCATCACAGAAAACAATTTTACCGGCAACACTTTTGACGTCAGTACTAACGGTTCTTTGGTGCTCAATACTTTTAATAACAACTACTGGGACAAATACGAAGGATATGATCTGGATAAAAACGGCATTGGAGATATACCCTTTCATCCGTTGAGCCTGTACTCTGTCATCATCGAAAACAATCCTATAGCCATGTTATTGTACCGGAGTTTTATGGTCACTTTATTGGAGCGAACAGAAAAGCTCATCCCGAGTATCACTCCAGAAAATTTCAGGGATGACAGGCCTGTTTTAAAACCTTATGATTTATGATCCAACTCAATAATATATATAAAAGTTTTGGCAAAACGCAGGCCTTGAAAAATGTCTCGATGCATCTGTCAGCAGGCAAATGTTTCGGACTGATCGGTCCTAATGCCTGTGGCAAAACCACCATCATCAAGAGCATTCTTAGTATGGTGGTACCCAGTGCAGGAACTATCCTGTTTGATGACAAAAATATCCAAGGTGAAGTCAGCTATAAAAATCATATCGGCTACATGCCACAGATAGGCAGATATCCTGAAAATATGAGTATCAAACAAGTGATCGATATGATCAGAGACATCAGAGGATATCAGGGCGTAGAAGACAGAGAGTTGTACGATGCATTTGGTATTGAACAATTTGGTGATAAAAAAATGAGAACATTGTCCGGCGGTACTACGCAGAAGGTGAGCGCCACTTTGGCCTTTTTGTTTGATCCGCCTGTACTTATCCTGGATGAACCCACTGCAGGTCTTGATCCCATATCATCAGAACTATTGCGCGAGAAGATCATCAAAGAGCGTGAAAACGGTAAGCTTATCTTGATCACTTCGCATTTACTCAGTGAGTTGGATGACCTACTGACAGATATCATTTTTATGCAGGAAGCAGAAGTTCTGTTCAATAAGTCCGTTGATGCCCTTTTTGAAGAAACTGGGGAGGAAAGAGTATCCAAAGCCGTCAGCAAACTTCTAAAAATAAAAAGAGCATGAAGGGAATAACGAAGTTTGTGATTGCTGATATATTAAAAAATCGTATTATCCTGTTTTATGCATTGATATTGGGAGTATTTTCCTGGAGTATCTTCAGCCTTGAAGACAATACATCCAAGGGTATCATGTCCCTCCTTAACATTATACTGCTGACGGTACCACTTGTCTCTATTATTTTTTCAAATATCTACATGTACAATAGTGCCGAATTCATAGAACTGCTCGTAAGCCAGCCGGTAAAAAGATCAGCTATCTGGACTTCGCTGTTTATCGGCCTTGCCATAGCGCTCAATGTATCATTTCTGGTAGGCATAGGTATTCCTGTGTTGCTGTTTGTTCCCTTTATGACTGGTATGACCGTCATCGTCACAGGTATGCTGATCACGACTATATTTGTATCCATCGCCATGCTTTGCTCCATCCTTATGAGAGACAAGGCACGTGGCATAGGGCTTTCGATCATGATATGGTTGTTTCTTTCGCTTATTTATGACGGATTGGTGCTATTTTTTATGTTTCAATATGCAGACTATCCCATCGAAAAGCCCATGGCTATATTTTCAGCGCTAAACCCGATAGACTTGGCAAGAATTCAGGTACTCCTTCAGGTGGATGTCGCTGCACTCATGGGATATACAGGTGCGATATTCAAAAAAATGTTTGGAACCATGACAGGGTATCTGATATCTCTGATAATGATGCTACTTTGGATTGTGATTCCATTTTTGATTTCATTAAAATTATTCAATAAAAAAGACCTTTAATACGATGATAATTGAGGAAATACAGGAAAAATTAATGTCCGCCTCCAAGCCGGTAGCGAGACTTTATTACAAGAGCGGAGATGTGAAGACCATTTTCATCGGCTTTAAGAAAGATATGGTATTGGATCAGCATAAGACCCATCTACCTGCTCGACTGACAGTGATCACCGGCAAAGTGACGTATGTACAGGCAGGTGAATCGACACCATTGAACCAATACGAATACAAAGATATACCTGTAGATATCATGCATGAGGTGCATGCTGATGAAGACAGTTTGTGCATGTTGATACAAGGATAAAATTAAAACAAAAGATGTTTTCGGCATATAAAATCAAATTAAATGAAGAAAAAAGATATTGTTAATCGAGCCGATATAGAAATACTTGTCAACAATTTTTATGACAAAGTCATGAAGGATGATCTGATAGGTCTTATGTTTGATCATGTAGACTGGACAAAACACTTGCCTTTGATGTATGATTTTTGGGACAATGTACTTTTTCACACAGGCAATTATACCGGCAATCCCATGGGAAAGCACATGATAGCTCATGCCCGAAACCCTATGACGGCTGTTCATTTTGACAGATGGTTACTGCTCTTTTTTGAAACTGTAGACGAAGGTTATTCCGGCAACAATACACAATTGATCAAGGAAAGGGCCAAGAGCATTGCTACCATCATGCAGATTAAGTTATTTGGTAACGAATTAATTTTAAAATAAAACAAAACTCAATAAGGCAATTTTGCCAATTTAACCAATCAAAACTTTTCATTATGTTATCAAAAAGTCAGGCAAGAACATTTTTTCTTGGAGGCACTATTGTGTCTTTTGCTGTTTTTCTTGGATTGTCATGGCATAGTTTAAGTACTGAAGTGCCAAAACAAACCAATGAAGAAAATTTAACTCCGGAAGTTGTCAGAGGCAAACAATTGTGGGAGAGTAACAACTGTATGGGGTGTCATACTATTCTTGGTGAGGGTGCGTACTATGCGCCGGAACTTACACGTGTTATTGACAGGAGAGGTGATGCTTATGTCAAGACGGTACTAATATCTAAAGTACCTTGGGCCCCAAGGGGTCGCAAGATGGTCGCCTATGCATTTCCAGAAGATCAGGCCAACGACCTTGTGGCTTTCTTTAAATGGATTAATGAAGTGGATTTAAATGGTTTCCCACCAAAACCAAAATATAAGATGACACAAAATACTGATTCTAAATAATTCGTGCAATATCTTAAATTGATAAATGCACATTTTAATAACCAACTAAAAATAAATAAAATGAAATATAAATCACAAAAAGTTGCATACTGGTTTTTTGCACTTTCCATGTTATTGTTGTCTCTTCAGATTATATATGGGTTTATAATGGGATTTGCTCATATGGGATACGACAATCTTCATGATTTCATACCATTTAACACAGCACGTGCTGTACATACCAACCTTCTCGTGGTTTGGTTACTATCAGGGTTTATGGGTGCCGCCTATTACATCATACCGGAAGAGGCTGAAAATGAATTGGTGAGTGTAAAGTGGGCCTATATCCAGCTTATATCTTTGGCCGTAGTCGGAGTAGTTGCGATCATAGGATATCATTTCAATTACTGGGAAGGTCGAAAATTTTTGGAGATACCAAGACCTTTGGATTATTTAGTCGTAGTCAATGTTCTCCTATTTCTCGGCTTGATTCTGGCAACTCTTTTCAAAGGTAAAAAAAGAACCACTACTTCTTTGGTACTCACCATGGGATTGTTTTTCGCTGCCTTACTGTACCTCCCGGGTATGATATGGTTTGACAATCAGACTATGGATTCATTCTTCAGATGGTGGGTAGTGCATCTTTGGGTAGAAGGTGTATGGGAACTTATCATGGGTGGTATTTTGGCATTCTTGCTGATAAAAATTACAGGAGTGGACAGAGAAGTAATCGAAAAATGGCTTTATGTCATCGTCGGTTTGACATTCATCTCAGGTATATTGGGTACAGGTCACCATTATTACTATATAGGCACACCAAGGTATTGGCTGATCATCGGAGGTATATTTTCTGCTTTAGAACCATTGGCATTTTTAGGAATGGCACTTTTTGCCATAGCTATGTACCGCAAGGGTGAAAAGAAACATCCTAATAAAATCGCATTAATGTGGACGCTGGGTACAGCCATAGTTTCATTTGTAGGAGCAGGATTACTTGGATTGGCGCATACACTTCCACAAGTCAATATGTGGACACATGGCACCCTTGTCACTGCTATGCATGGGCACCTGGCGTTCTGGGGAGCCTATGGCATGATTGTGCTGGCCATCATTTCTTATACTATGCCCAATATGACCGGTCGCAAATTTTATGACTCTAATAACGGGTTGATGGCATTTTGGCTGTCAAACATCGGAATGATAGGTATGACCACCGCTTTTGCAGCAGCAGGTGTGGCGCAGGTGTATCTGGAAAGGATCATGGGTATGGATTTCGGAGAGGCTCAAAAGGAAATTGAGGTTCACTTTATGATTCTGGTATTGTGCGCATCGCTGTTTACAGTAGGCATTGTATATTTTATATATGAATTTATAAAGTATGGCCGACCTACAGACGAAGCTTTAGAACCACATCAATAACCACTACAAAAGCCACCATTTATGATGGTGGCTTTTGTTTTAAAAAATAAATATAAAATGGTATTAGAAGAAACTTTGCCCAAAACAAAGGCACCATATTACAAACAAACAGGAAAAGAACTTGAAATTTTTGACAAAGTGTGGGCCAACAGGTTACCATTGTTGTTAAAAGGCCCGACCGGCAGTGGAAAGTCTAGATTTGTCGAATATATAGCTCATCAATATCAAATACCGTTGATTACCGTGAGCTGCCATGAAGAAACTTCAGCTACTGACCTTATAGGAAGGTTTATCATAAAAGGAGCTGAAACTGTATGGATAGATGGACCATTGACCATTGCTGTCAAGAGCGGATCTATTATGTATTTGGATGAAATTGCCGAAGCCCGTCCGGATGTCATTGTAGCAATCCATTCTTTGACTGATCACAGAAGGCAGTTGTACATTGATAAATTAGGTCAGACAATTGAAGCACATGAAAATTTTTTGCTGATAGCTTCATTTAATCCCGGATACCAGCGAGGATTTAAAGAATTAAAACCATCCACGAGGCAGAGATTCGTTTCTATACCTTTTAATTATCCTGAAAACAAATTGGAATCAGAGATACTCAGCAATGAGACGGGTATTGATACTGCTACAGCAAATAAGTTGGTCAATATCGGTACCAAAATAAGAAATCTTAGAGAATTAGGGTTGACAGAAACGGCGTCTACCAGGTTACTTGTTGATGCGGCTAAACTTATAGTCAGTGGATTGCCTAAAAGACTTTCCGTAAGGCATGCGATCATAGAACCACTCACTGATGATCCGGATATTTCCCAAGCTCTGGCAGATGTTTGTGATTTGCTGATATAGAAGTGATTTAAAAAAATATTAATAACTTAACATGGATCTGGACGAAATTCTTTTTACCAAATTTTCAAAATATTTCAAGAAAAGAAATAAAGAGAAAGATCCGTTATCGTACAGAAGGGTCTATCTTCAGGATATCATTTCAAAACTGACCCTTATATCGAGGGCTTTTACAGGAAATAACATTGAAATATTTCCGGCAGAAATGGAAGGTGGTTATAAAGACCTTAACTTTTTTCTTCCCAAGTCCATGGACATCTTTGAAGACCCAAAAGATAACCTGAAGTTTTATTTTTTCAGGGTAGTCTATCTGACCATACAGCAAAAAGAATCATTAAACTGGTCGAAAGATGATATCGATCCCGATCTGGTCACATCAAGAATCAAAGCAAAGGAAGCATCCATACAAGTGCTTCATATTATGGAAAAAGACTACCCGCAAGTGATGGACATTTACCAGAACATGTTTTCATTTCTAGTCAATAATACAAAAGATCATGACCTCCCTTTGTATTGGCTTTATGGCAAATGGATGAAAAACAGCATATCTGCTGATGGGACAAAATCAGAAAATGGTATACCTGCAGCTTATACAAAACCTGAATCTATAAAGCCTGAAACTATCCTTAAAGCAAGGGCTGTTGAGGAAATCAAAAGCATTCAGGTGGACAAAAAACAACAGGAAGACTATGTACTTACCCACAATTTTGAAAAAGTGGAAACGGCGGAAGAGTTTGATGGTACTTGGAGGGATTTTGATGGAGATGACGACCTTCAGGATCATCAGGAAGCCTTGGAAGAGTTAAGTATGAAACTTACAGTAAGGGTTGATGATCAGGTACATTCGGTCTATCAGGCAGACTTTATTGAGAATACTTCCATCGCAGAAAGCTCTGACAAAACCGACCATCATAGCTTTGTTTCATTACCGGAATGGGATTACAGATCCAAGTCCTATAAAAAAGACTACTGTAAGGTATTTCCTACTTTTTGCATGGAGAAAAATGCAGCATACTACACTACTACTATTAAAGAGTATGGCAAGGAACTCACAGCAATGCGCAAAATGCTCACAAATTACAATAATAAAAGAAAACAATTAAGGCGGCAGACCGATGGACAGGAATTTGATTTAGACGCAATAACTGATCTTTATGCTGATGTTCATTCAGGCAAAACACCTTCTGATCGTATTTATTTATCATCTCAAAAGAAAGAAAAGGATCTTTCAATCCTGCTATTGCTGGATAGTAGTTTGTCGAGTGATGGCTATGCTGCAGGAAACAGAGTCATTGATGTGGAAAAACAGGTATCTATTATTTTTGGAGAAATATTGAATGAATTTTATGTTGATTTTTCAGTTGCTGATTTCCACTCATCTACCAGAAACTTTATTACATATCGCACTTTAAAGGATTTTGATGAATCATGGAATAGTGGCAAAATGAATATCGGGGCATCACAACCATCAGGATATACTCGAATAGGAGGAGCACTGAGATATGCAACTGCGCTCCTCAATAATCGACAAACTTCCAATAAATGGATCATTCTGCTGTCGGATGGAAAACCCAATGATTATGACAAATATGAAGGAAAATATGGTATTCAGGATGTAAAACAAGCTCTGCGTGAAGCCAATGAGTCTCATGTCAATTCGTATGCTCTGGCTATAGAAGCACAGGCTAAATACTATTTACCTCAAATGTTTGGACAAAACCATTACCAGATACTTTCATCACCCCAGGAATTAATTTCTTCCATGGTAAGATTGTTTGAAAAAATTAACCATGGATAGTAGTCAAAAAGCAAATTTTTTCTATCCACCCGGTGGAATTCTCATATGGATCATAGTGTTTCTGGAGCTTACTGTATTTTTTGCTGGTTTGATTGTAATGAAAAGTATGTCTCACGATCAGTTGGATATGTTTAAGCAATCAACATCTGAACTAAACTTAGTCGCAGGATCAGTCAATACCAATATTCTCTTGATTGGCGGTTATCTCATCACAAAGTCTTTAAGCAGCCTGGATAATCAAGAGGTGACAAAACATAAAAAATATCTTCTCGCTACCATCATCAGTGGCTTGGTTTTCACCTTCATCAAAGTGATTGAATACAGTGAAAAAATCTCACATGGTTTGACAATTTCATACAACACTTTTTATACATTTTACTGGTTGATTACTGCATTTCATTTGCTTCATGTATTGGCTGGTGTTGCCATTCTTATGTATTTCTATTATAAAGATACTGATCAAAACAGAAAGGAATATTCTGAAAATTTAGAGGCCGGAGCGGTTTTCTGGCATATGTGTGACTTAATTTGGGTATTGGTATTTGCTGTTATTTATTTATACTGGAGATGAAGCTGACAAATTTTGTAATTTTGATTATATTGATATTATTGACATTCTTGTCGGTATTTTCTGTTCAGTTTGATCAGGTGCCTGGACTATTGCTTGTTACAGCAGGTCTAAAGTTTATTATGATCTCATTCTATTTTATGGAGATAAAGGATGCAAATATTGGCTGGAAAACGATTATTTTTGGATATATTTTATTGTTCAGTTTAGTATTCTTACTAATATGATTAATTGCATCTTCATTTAAGCTGTAACATAGTATCTTGAAAATCAAAAACAACATTTATAAAAAGATTTGGTGTATTAGTTTTACTTTATCACCTTCAAAAATCAATGTCAACTACACATTTCATTAAAATGTAATAAATGTCATAGTTGTAGTGAAATGTATTGGTTAAATTAAGGTCACAACTGTTGGGTTAACCCAACAGTTTCCAATCAACCGCAAGTCTGTGTTATTTGACAAAGGTGTATTAGTCAGAATCAAAATCTACTAATTCAGAACTTACAACAAGGTGGTCAATTTCTGAGCGATCTGTTTTGTTTTTTATGTATTTCAAAAGAAAAGAAGAAGCTGTTATACCTAACTCATAACCCGAATATCTTATATGAGAAATTTTAGGAAACAGCTGAGTAGTTAAAACACCATCACTGATTGTAATTAAGCTAATATTTCCGGTAATCTGTCTGTTTTTCAAAAGAATCGGATAGGTAATTAATAATAACTCGTCATTCATGATAAATATTCCATTGTATGGGGTACTTCTCAATTTATTTTCAAGCTTATTTAGATCGGGTTCATTAAATACAATATCATACTCCGAAAAAATCACATTATGCTCTTTTTATCCTTTTTGATGAGGAATTCTGTTGCGCGATAAGCGGCAGTTTTGTTGTCAATAGACACTGTTGAATAAGGAGCAACATAATCGCTGGAATTATCAATAATCACAAATGGAATACTGGCATCAGTTAATTGTCTCAAATGATCTGTGTAACTGCTGGCCAGACCAATAAGGACACCATCTACCAACCAGCTCATACAATGATTAATTATTTCTTTTTCTTTGTTTAAATCGAGATCTGAAAAAAATACAATCATTCCATAGCCCTCCTTTTTTAAATGTTCATTTATGGCATCCAACAAGTTTGGTATAAAGAACATATTATATGATGGCAATATCACTGCAATGAGTCCTGAGCTTCTTTTCCTGAAAAATCTGGCGTGTAGGTTAGGTTGATAATTAAATTCTATGGCAGCAGCTTTTACCCTTTCTCTGGTTTCAGGCTTGATGTCAGGGTGATCTGCCAATGCTCTGGATACAGAAGAAGGGTTAAGAGAAAGCAATTTTGCTAATTCCTTAATGCCGAGGCGTTTCATTGGGGTTTATTGTTATGATCCAAGTATAAACGGACACTGACTCAAAAATAAATATTCATCAAAAGATTCAGTGCCATATTTTTTAGTCAAAATAAATTTGCGAGCAAAATTGATTTGATTTATCTCTTCTAAAATTTAAAATATTAGAGTTTAAATTTTTACCATTTGGCTCTCAGCGGAATATTTAAACATTCTATTTAAAATCAAACTCTCCGACTATTCAAATACTTTAATTATAATTTTGTAAAATTAAAAATTGTAAATCATTAATAAGTACAATTGATGAAAATATTTTATTATTATTTTGACTCAATGTAAAATATAAGTCTAAAGTTGACAAAATACCTGCTATAATATAATGTAAAACTAAACTCCAATGAAAGGCATGAAATTAAAATGAATATAGTATTCTATAGTATTCTATTAATCTATCTATGTATTTATAGCCTTTATACCAAATAATAGATGGTTGATTAATTAATAAATCGATTGCGGAACCGATTGCAGAAAAATTTAGACTTTTAAGAAGCTTAGGATCTAATTATGGCTTGATGCAGTACAAATACCATTATGTGATATTAGAAATTTTTCCAATAAAAAGGAGCGGCAATACATGATTACCACTCCTTTTCTGACAAACAAAACTAATTTATTTGGCTTATACGCCATCTTTTTGAAGGAAATGCAACGATTATTGAATTACCATCTCTTCTTCTGTAACCATTTTTCGGAGATTGATAAGCGCATATCTCATTCTACCTAAAGAAGTATTAATGCTTACTCGTGTCATCATGGATATTTCTTTAAAACTCATATCTGCATAATGACGCAGGATGACTACTTCCCTCTGTTCATCGGGAAGTTGATCGATAAGATCACGAATTTTAGTGTGCACCTGACTCTTGATGATGGATTTTTCCATATGATCATCTTTACACTCCAAAACACTAAAGATATCGAAAGTCTCCGTATTGGAAATTTTGGACATTCTTTTGGATTTGCGGAAATGATCTACGCACATATTGTAAGATATACGCATCGCCCATTGAAGGAACTTTCCTTCATTATTGTATTTTTCTTTTTTTAGTGTATCTATAATTTTAATAAATACATCCTGAAAGATATCTTCAGCAAGTTCAGTGTCTTTGACAAACAAATAAATGGAAGTATAAATTTTATCTTTATACCTTTTTAAAAGTACTTCGAAAGCTGAATGATTACCACAAAGATAACTGGAAATAAGTTCCTGATCGTTTAACATCTTAAGCTGCATACCTACACTATGATTTACGGATTAATAAATTTTCTTATTTTAGTGTAGAGTTTAGACTATAAGCGCTTAAATTTTTTGATGTTAATGAATAAAGAATTTCAGAAATAATGCACAAAGATAACACACTTTTTCAACTTGTCAATAGTTTATAAAAAAAATGTGAGAATTTTTCCTATTAATAGGTTTCAAACAATAAATTTTTTACTTTTGCAAGCTTTCAGGCCGAAGTGGTGAAACTGGTAGACACGCACGTTTCAGAGGCGTGTGACGCGAGTCATGCGGGTTCGAGTCCCGCCTTCGGCACAAATCGAGTAAGAGACAAAGGTAATTAAAAAAATAGATTACCTTTGTCGTCTTCTCACACCACCGTATGTACTTACGTGTACGGCGGTTTCTTTAGGTGGATTTGTGCAGATGGTTGTAGTTGGAGACTAAATCGTAGTATCCAATCTTTGTAAACCACTCGTTATTCATCCCGATATTGGTGCCTGGAGTGTTTGATAGACGCCACCAGCCTTTGCCACTTAGGGCTGTCAGCCAGCTCAATTTCTCACTTACGCCTTGGCTCCTTAGGAATCTGACAATACCAATCTTGCGTTTGCATTGTTTTATCCTAAAGCATCTTATTCGTCTTTTCAGCCAGCTGTTGATTCTTTCTATCTTCGATTTCATTTCTGATCTCTTGAAGTATTGTAACCAACCACGCAATAAGCTATTTACTTCCTTTATCAACTGATCCAGACTGATCCCACGTCGACGTGATGTCAGATCTTTTAGCTTCGACTTAAGTCGTAATTCGCTCGGCTTACTTAGATAAAGGCGACCACCACCACCTAGACTATGACCTAAAAACGCTACTTCATGTACTTTCCGTACTCCGCTCTTTTCTACATTTACTTTCAGACGCATTTTCTTAGTTATGTATTCGCTAATGCTAACATATACCCGTTCGGCACTTTGTTTACTTCTTACAAAGATCAAAACGTCATCTGCGTATCTTACATAACTCAGTCCACGCCTAGCCAGTTCTTGGTCCAGTTCATCTAATACGATGTTGGATAACAACGGACTCAGTGGGCTTCCTTGTGGTGTCCCCTTTATCCGTTGATGCGATACGCCACCTAACAGTATGCCACTACGTAGTATCTTTCTGATTAGGTCTAGTAATCGTTTGTCACCCATCCGTAAACTCAGATGCCACATCAATCGGCTATGATTCACTTCATCAAAGAATTTCTCTAAGTCGATGTCGACTACTCGTGTCTTCCCTGTTTTAACGTGTGACTGGGCTAACTTTAGTGCGCTCTCTGTTCCACGGCCTGGCCTAAATCCATGGCTGCTTTCCGTAAATGTAACTTCATAATACCTTACCATCACTTGGCTGATGGCTTGCTGTACAACTCGGTCTTTTACCGTCGGTATGCCCAGTAGCCTTTTGCCCCCTTTTGGGTTTCGGTATCTCTACTCCACGTACTAATGAAGGGCGATAGTCTCCGTTTAGGATTTCTGTCTTTAGTGCTCCATGGTGCGTTCTAAACCATTTTCCGAACTCCTTGACATCTATTCCATCTACTCCCGGACTACCTGCGTTCGTTTTCACGTGTCGGTAGGCTTTTACTAGATTCCTTAGCGACGCTATCTCTTCCAGTACGTTCATCGTCTGTTCTCTCTCTTGCCAGCATCTGGAAGTCCACTTCGGACATACCTTTCCACTTCCGTCGTACCATACGGGTAGTTCATCATTGAATAGGCTGCTATTATTTCCTTCTCCCTGTCCAGCAGGTTGCATCGGTTTAGCATTTTCCTTGTCCTTAATCATTGGCCTTTACCATTACTTTCAAAAAATTAACATCCTAAAGATTCGATCCTTCGCTCCACATCCATTACAGATGATTCTTCACTACTATGATCTCTGCTGACTTCCTTTAAATAGTCCTTTACTTCCCTTGCGCTTTGTTCCGTCTCAGGTCGCTATTTATAGGATCTCCCAAGGTAAGTTCAATCTCTTTCCGTGTAACTGACATATTTTACTACCATTGTTTACGTCCGACTATTGGGCTTCGCAATCTATTGCTCACTTACCCACAATGTAAGCCTTATAATATGTTTCTGTTCGTTCAATCACACTCTTGCCGCCTGCTTCCTTCAGATTCTCAATTACTCAAGACACCCTTGCTATTGGCTAACGATTCCTATCGGCTGGCTCGTCGAGGACTTTCACCCCTTAGATATTAAACATGCTTGGCGCACAAATAAAAGGGCTGTTATTATTTTAGCAGCCCTTTTTATTTGTTAATCAACCCCGGATTTTATTTGATTTCTATAGTGGCAGGAGCTTTAGGTTTTGCCTCTTCCTTTTTGGAAGTACAAGCTTAAGGATGCCATTATGATACTCCGCTTCAATTTTTTCAGTTTCGATTTTGTCAGAAAGGTGAAATGATCTTTTGAAAGATTGATAATTGAACTCTTTTCTTGTCCATTTGCCTTCTTCTTTATCTTCGGTCTGAGCTTCTTTTGAAGCTGAAATGATCAATTGATCTTTCTCTACAGCAACATTAAAGTCTTTTTTATCAAGACCTGGTGCTGCTACTTCCAGTATCACATTGTCATTGTCTTCAGAAACGTTGACAGAAGGGGTAGTGACTGCAAAATCAGAACCTACAAGATCTGAAATACTGCGATTAAATACATCGTCCAACAAATTTGTGAACGATTTGCCCTGCAAGAATGGATTTACTTTTACGATATTCATGATATTAAGGTTTTAATGGTTAACGATAATTATTTTACTGTGATATTGATGGCTGGTTTTACTTCAGCTTTTGGTATGTGGATATACAGGATTCCGTTTTCTGACTTTGCTTCAATTTTTTCAGTCTGTACGTTTTCAGGAAGATAAAAAGTTCTTTCAAAATTTGAAAAATCAAATTCTCTGGTGGAAAATTTAACTTCACCACTTGTCTCTTTTTTACCTTTTATGGTAAGTTTTGACTTGTCCAGAGAAATTTCTATTTCAGATTTTTCATATCCGGGTACAGCAAGAGATATACTGTATTCTTTCACAGTCTCTATCACATTTGCATACACAGGAGATGTCACGTTCCTCTTTTCATCCATTAAGTTGTGCAATGGCGAGTTGAATAAACCTCCCAAAACTCTGTTGAAGTCATTAGAAGGATGATTACATAAAGGTTTGAATACTATATTTGTCATTTTTTTTGTGTTTTAAGATTTTTTGAATTAAGATATCACATTTCCTTGTACAATTTATATTCCAAGCCATTTGGAAGGTCTTTTTGACGGTTTTTACCATACTCAAACTGTCATTATGTCTTATCATTGTAATGTCGTATGTCATAATGGCATATTTTTGATTTTCTTTTTGATACAGTACTATTTATAATTTTTACAATCAGACTTACTTTAAGTCTTGTTACTTTTCTTTTTGATAAAATCTTTAGAAATTCAAAACTGAATCCTATATCTTTGGGCTATTAAATCATCACCATGAAAAACACACCAATCACGCATATCCATGAATCTCTCGGAGCGAAAATGGCCGATTTTGCCGGATACAATATGCCTATACAATACACATCCATCACTGACGAACACCACAGCGTAAGAAATAATGTTGGGATATTTGATGTGTCACACATGGGTGAATTTATCGTAAAAGGAAAACAGGCTCTGGATCTTGTACAAAAAGTGACGAGTAATGACGCATCCAAACTTGGAATCGGTGAGGCGCAGTATAGTTGTCTGCCCAATCTCACCGGCGGTATAGTTGATGACCTGCTGGTGTACAGACTCGGAGAAGATATGTGTAATGAAGGGGAGCAGGCATTTATGCTGGTAGTCAATGCTTCCAATATTGAAAAAGACTGGAACTGGATCTCAGGATTCAATCAATTTGATACCAGACTCATAGACATTTCTGAAAAAACCGGTCTACTGGCTGTCCAAGGTCCAAAAGCCATTGCAACATTACAAAAGCTTACTGACATTAACCTATCCGCAATAAAATACTACGATTTTACCAAAGGAAAGATAGCCGGTATCGACAATGTGTTGATTTCAGCCACAGGATACACCGGCAGTGGCGGTTTTGAACTATATGTAGCCAATGAATATACTGAAGTACTTTGGAATGCGGTGATAGAAGCTGGAAGTGAATTTGACATCAAGCCATGTGGTCTTGGAGCAAGGGATACACTGCGGCTTGAGATGGGATATTGTCTTTATGGCAATGATATAGATGATACCACATCTCCGCTGGAAGCAGGTCTGGGTTGGATCACAAAACTGAAAAAAATTCACCCTTTTAATGGAGCGGACCTTATGCTATCATTAAAAGAAAGAGGTCTTTCGAAAAAACTGGTTGGCTTTACCATGGAAGAACGTCGTGTGCCCCGTCATGGCTACCTGATATTTGACAGCAATGAAAATGAAATCGGCGTAGTCACATCCGGCACACAAGCTCCATCTCTGGATATTCCGATCGGAATGGGCTACGTTCCCACTGCTTTCAGTACACTGGGGACAAAAATATTTGTTCAGGCCGGCAAAAAATTGCTGGAAGCTCAGGTTTGTGCCCTGCCGTTTTTGAAAATATAGTTTTATCACAAAAGTAAAGATAAAGTCATGACTCTTGGCCAATTTTTTGAAGTAGTATCGGAGCAACCTTCTATTGTTCTTTTTTATTTTTTTGCTTTGCCTTTCACGGCTTTTCTGGCCATCTTATTTGGTAGCGGTGAGGGTCATCTTTCTCCCTGGAAATACATGTATACTGCCCTCGTATATCTGGCATGTATTCCGGGTATCTTTGCCCTGACGCTCAATGCTTACATGTTTTTATTTGAAAGACAACCGGTGATGCAGACCAATCTCTTTACACAGGTACTGCCGATCATCTGTATGCTGATCACCTTATGGTTGATAAAAAGAAATGTAAGCCTCAAGGATGTTCCTGGCTTTGACAAAATAGGGAGCCTGTTTTTTATCATCACAGTACTCATATCAATGATGTGGATACTGGAGAAGACCCACATTTTTGTATTTACATACATGCCCTTCTATCAGTTTATCCTGTTTTTTATAGGCTTTCTGGTACTGATTAGATTGGCATGGTCAAGGATGATGGGTTGAGTATGTAGTACTATTCCCGTTTATTCTTCTAATGACCAATAGGTCAAAGGGTGCATCAGTATAATACCAAATAACAAACAAGATTCGTACTTTACCAAAATTAATGGTGTGAGCGTCAAAACTAATAGAACCCACTAAATATTTGGATTACGTACAGAATGGTCACAAAAGATTTACAGATGTGATTGTTCAATATCTAAAATCGTCATTTTCAAAAAAAGTGATTTTGACCATTTTATGTAAATGAAACAAAGGTCGTCTTACGCTATGGATTGGAAGCTCAGAAATGAAAAACTGCCAAAAACTGACCCAAACTGACAATAATAATTGTATTTTTGTCTTTTATACTAAACAGAAAATTGAATGAGAAAACTTTAAATCATAATTATTTAATTTACAATACATTATGATTTAAAAAAAATCCAGAATATTTTCTGTCCACTATAATATCCTAACCTGAAGTTTTAAGATGGCCAGAATAGAGTTGATAATGCCCAAAATGGGAGAAAGTATAACTGATGCCACTATATTAAAATGGCGTAAAAAGGCCGGCGATCCGGTCAAAATGGACGAAGTCATACTTGAGATTGCCACTGACAAGGTTGATTCAGAAGTTGCCTCTCCGTCAGATGGAAAAATTACTGAAATTCTGTATAACGAAGACGCTGTTGTCGATGTAGGAAAAGTGATTGCCATCATTGAGACTGATGTAAATGCTATCGTCAGTCCAAGTCCTGCTACTGAGCCCGTTTCTATTGATTCTGATACACAAGTGACTCCTGATGACAATCTTATGGCTGAGAATGTGATCATACCACCATCAGTTGAAGATGTTAAAGTACAAGAACAAAATATCCCAAATCAGGAACAAATACCAATAATTGGTGAGGCAGACCACGATTCTGCGCAAAGATTCTACTCGCCACTTGTCAGGAGTATTGCCAAAGAGGAGAAAATTCCGGTTGAAGAACTGGATAAAATTTCAGGTACAGGAGCAAACGGAAGATTGACAAAGTATGATATCATCTCCTATCTGCAAAATAGAGATACTAATGCTTCATCATCAGTTACTTTTACTCAGCCCGCACATCAAAACCAAGGAGAAAGTAAAAAGCCCGTCACTACTTCAGGAAATGTCGATATTGTAGAAATGGACCGAATGAGAAAGCTTATTGCTGATCACATGGTCATGTCCAAACAAACATCTCCGCATGTCACTTCCTTTGTTGAAGCGGATGTGACCAATCTGGTTCAGTGGAGAGAAAAAAATAAAGGTAAGTTTAAGGATAAATATGGAGAAAACCTGACTTTCACACCTTTGTTTATCGATGCTGTGGTCAGGGCACTCAAGGATTTTCCTATGGTCAATATTTCACTTGATGGCAACAGGATTCTTGTAAAAAAAGACATTAATATCGGCATGGCTGCAGCATTGCCCAGTGGCAATCTTATAGTTCCGGTAGTCAAAAATGCGGATTTGCTTAGTCTGGCCGGACTTGCAAAAACAGTCAATGATCTTGCCATCAGGGCGAGAGAAAACAAGTTGAAACCTGAAGAAATCAAAGATGGTACTTTTACAATAACCAATGTAGGCACCTTTGGCAACCTTATGGGTACACCTATCATCAACCAACCACAAGTTGCAATATTAGCGACAGGGGCCATCTGTAAAAAACCTGCTGTTCTCGAAACAGAATTTGGGGATGTAATTGCGATAAGACATCTTATGTTTTTATCACTATCTTATGATCACAGGATAGTAGATGGTGCCCTGGGTGGGGCTTTCTTAAAAAGAATCTCAGATTATCTTGAAAAATTTGATCAGAATACAGCAATATGAAATTAAATCATATCATAATAACTTCAATGTTTACCCTGGTTTTTCAACTTGGTTTTGCTCAGTCTGACCACAAAAAGCAGGCTTTGTTATACTTTGAAGCAAAAAGGTATTATGATGCAATTAAGGAGTTTGATGCTTACAAGAAAACAGAAAAAGACCCTCAGCTTGTTATAAAAAGAGGATTGTGCCATCTTAACACCAATAATCCGGATGGCTGTATAAAAGATATGGTGGCGGCTGAAAAACTAAATTCTATTGACAATAAAAGATACAAATACATTGCCATGTGCTATGTGGCCAAATATGAATATGCAGAAGCAGCAAAGTTTTTTAAATCTTACCTCAACACCCTTAATATTTCATCGCCCGAATGGAATGAAATCATTCTGCAAATTAAAAAATGCGGATTTGCTGCCAATTATAAATACAGACAGCAAAATGCTTATGTCGAAAATTTAGGTTCAGATGTCAATACCCGATTTGATGAATTTGGTCCGGTACAGAGTCCAACACGACCGGAAAGATATTATTTTTCATCAGCCCGGGAAGGTACTTCGGGAGGACTAAGAAATGCTGATGGACTATATGATGTTTTGCGTGGACACTATTCATCTGATATGTACATGGTAGATTTGATAAATGGTAACTGGTCTTCAGTCCTGACTTTTGGTGCATTGAAGAACTCACCTCAACATGATATTTTACAGGATTTCAGTCAGGATGGTTCAGTATTATTTTATACAAAATGTAACGCTGCATCTAAGTGTGTCTTGTTTACAGATACTTTCAATGTAGAGAATATTCCATCGCAATTATCACCAGAAGATAATGGATTTCCATTTGACGCTTCAAAAGGTGATAAAGACTTGTTTATATTTAATGACAGTCTTATACTTTTTTCATCGATCAAAGAAGAAGGTGAAGGTGGCTATGATATTTACTATACTTTAAAAAAAGATAACATCTGGCAAACACCAGTCAATTTCAGATATCCGATAAATACTTCTGCCAATGAAATCGCTCCCTTTTTAATAAAAAATGGATCTGTACTGTACTTTTCTTCAGATAAAACTGAAACTTATGGTGGATATGATATTTTCTCAGCCACCTTTACCCCTGATGGAAAACTGGATCAGGTTTCTAACTCCGGATATCCGATCAATAGTCCAGGAAACGATATTGATGTAGAAGTATCTCACGACGGCATGTTTGCACTTTTCGCGTCAGACAGAGCAGAAGGGTATGGAGGTAAGGACCTTTATACGGCATATTTCAAAGAGCAGATCACCGGCATGCTGGAAACTGTGGAAAACCCTGCATTTATATCAGTTTTTGAAAATAATCTTTCATCCACTGATGTAAACGCACCTATCGAGATTGCACAAAAAGCAGCTATACCACAGAGGGATTTTGTTTGTAAATCCATATATTTTGCCCAGGATGAAGATGTTTTAAGCACTTTTAATCAAAATAGTTTAAAGGCTCTGGCTGATCTGATGCTGATTTATCCTGAATTAAAAGTACAACTTTTCAGCCATTTTACATCAGAAGGAAAAAAAGACTTTGATCTCTATTTTTCAATAAAACGAGCTGAAAAAGCAGCAGAATTTCTTGCAAAATCAGGAATAAATGAGCGACGTATTCACATGTTTGGATGCGGGGCTAACTATCCTGTTGCTGCACCGTTTGTCAATAATATTCCTTCTACTCTTGCTGATCGTACCAACCGAAGGATTGATTTTAATATTTTGCATACAGAAGATACAAATCTGAAAATCATGTATGACTTTCCTGCTGTTGCCGGCCAATACAGGGATAGTTTATGGGATAATTTTATCACCAACAATCAGGTTGTAACTTTCAGAGTACACTTTGCCAATGTGGTTCAGATGCTAAAAAATGAAGTCTTGAGTTTAAGTAATGATATCATTGTGGAAAAAGGCCTTGTGGACAAATCTTATACATATAGTATGGGGAATTACACATCTTATGATGATGCTTTAAAAATGCAAAATTTCCTTAGAACCAAAGGTTTTGAAAAGGCCCGGATTATGCCATACTTCAAGGGCACCTTGGTAAGCAGACTAGACCTCATAAAACTTAGTGCCCAATATCCTGACATTGAAAAGTTTCTTTCTTCAGGTGAGTAATTGAGTCTATTCCGAAAACAAATAATTTATGACAATCAACCGTTTTCACCCAACTCATTAAGTACCATAAAAAAGGCTCTTGAATAAACAGGCGGATAAAATTAGTACCAAGCCGAAAATTGCTGATTTTAGTACATAATACATTTAGTACTCAAAGAACGAACTTGTCCCCTCCATTTTACGGGTGACTGAATGGTTGCATAGCAAATTGAGTGAACGATTTCACTCAATAATGAAGGAACCACAAACATCGGCTTGTGGACACATTTATGGTGGGTAAATTTAGATGAATTAGTTGAATGATGATTTATTTGCGATCTACACGTGTGTATAACAAACTGCACAAATACTTAAATTCCCTCTCTACCCTCATTCCCTAAAGAGCCTGTCAAGCTACGCTTGAGACGACCCACGCCATTGCTTTCAATATTAGTGCTGGTCTCCCCTTTGGGGGTAAGTATAGGCAAATGTAGCAAGTTAATTTTTTTCAAAAAAAAGTGCAATATGTTATACACACGACCTAAACACTAAAAATAAAGGGTTATTTCTGAAAAGTGGTAAGTCACAAATATTCAATTCCACCTGTGAAACTTTTATTTTCTAATGATTGTTTATATTTCGTAATAGCCGAAGCATGGAAGTCGAAATACAGGAAATAAAACAATTGCTAAAAGAATTGGTACTTTCTCAAAAGGAAACAGATATTAAGTTTAAAGAAACGGATAATAAATTTAAAGAAACGGACAAAAGAATAATAGCCGCTTTTGACCTATTCGAAGGACAAAGGGGAAAACTTATGGAAAGTCTTGTGGAAGGTGATCTAATAAAATTACTCCAAACAAAAGGTATCAATGTTCATGATACTTCTATGCGCAGAAAAGGTAACTATGAAGGAAATAATTATGAGTTTGACATCATAGCCCACAACGGTACCGAAATAGTCATCGTAGAAGTAAAAACTACATTAAAAACACAAGATGTAAAAGCTTTTGTACAAAAACTCAAACAAGCCAGAGTTTGGCTGGATGAGTACAAAAACTATACGGTGTATGGCGCAATTGCTTTTCTGAGAGCTGATAGTGGAAGTGAACTGTTTGCTCAAAGTGAAAAACTATTTGTAATCAAAGCAACAGGTAATTCCGCAATGATTATTAACGCAGATGATTTTGTGCCCCAGAAATTCTGATGTTTTAAAATTATTTTAAATAATTAAAACTATAACCTATAAATTTACCGACGAGAATTTTTTTCAGATAATTGTGTCGACATTATAAAGACGATGTTTTACATGTCTTTATTTTATTACGACGATAATTGTTCATGACGATAAATGTCCTGATTTTAAAGGGTGTATCCCATTTTTGCACAAAATATAGAAAAAAGTAATATATTTGTGTGAACCAAAAAATAATTCAAATGGACCGGGCTAAATTACTTGAGAAGTTTAGCCAACTTTTGGATGAGATAGAACTTAAAGAACAGACAGCTGAGAATTTTTATGATTTTGAAAAATTTTGTGTTGAACAACTTCAGGAATTAAACAGGAATGTTGTTGAACGAAGTATTGGGGTAGAGAAGGAAAACTACCGTAAAAAAAAAACAATAACAGGTTATTATGGAGAGATGAATTTAAATAAGCATCATCGTTTTATAACAAGTATAACGGGATGCAAAATGAGTCCATTACTGAAAGATATAGTATGTTATGTTGGCCAAAGTGAATGCTATGAAAGTTCATCAGAAATGCTTTTCAAAACCCTTTGTATTCATATTGATAATAATAAAGTACATAGGTTATGTACAGAATTGGGAGAAGAGTGTACGAACTGGTTAGAAGCAGACCGTACCGATGCTGAACTAAAGGAGGATATGGACGATAAAGGAGAAAAAGTTTTATACTCCCATTGTGATGGTGGGTTTGTATTAACGAGGGAAGAAAAGTGGAAAGAAGCCAAGGTTGGCAGAGTTTACACATCTGATAAGCTGTTGAAAATCAATCCTAAAAGAGGAGTCATAGAAAAATCATGGTACACATTTCATATCGGAGATCATAAAACCTTCAAACAAAAGATGGAGGAATATTTAGATGATTATGAACACTTAAAAGAACGACTAGTGTTTATAATAGATGGGGCAACCTGGATACATAATTGGATAGATACTAAGTATCCCGCATCGCTACAAATCCTTGATTTTTATCATGCATATGAAAAGATATGCTTATTCTCCACCAAGGTGATTAAAGAGAAACCGAAGCGAAAAAATGGCAGGAAGAAATACATGAGGTACTATTAAAAGGAGGATGTAATCAAGCGTTGGAAATGATAAAGAAAGTGGAATGTTCGTCAAAAGTAAAAGCACTTGAGCAGGAGAAATTATTGAACTATTTGGAGCGCAATGAATCAAGAATGGATTATCCGTTATACATCAAAAAAGGTTTACAAATAGGTAGTGGAGCAATGGAAGCCGCTCATAGAACGCTGGTACAAAAACGATGTAAACTTTCAGGTCAAAGGTGGACAATAAAAGGTGCTACCAACATAATAAATCTTAGAAATTTGAATATGAACAATAGATGGATAGTTCTTCAGGAGTATTTAAAAAAAACAGGCTGATGCAAAAATGGGATACACCCATTTTAAATCACTTTAAAGACAAGATACGCTTCGTCCCTACTCAAAATGGATACAATAGTAGATGAATTTTTCGCAAACCAATTTATTTTGAGTGTACATTGAGATGTATTTATAAACTGAGTAAATAATTAAAGGTGTGTTATAAATTGCTGATATTTAGTATTTATTATTTTGTTTTTAACATAGGTAATGCACTTCAGGCACAACAGGACAATATCTTATTGTATCGTCAACCAGCCAAGACCTGGCTGGAAGCACTTCCCTTAGGAAATGGTAAAATTGGGGCAATGGTATATGGCAATCCTGATATCGAGCACCTTCAGCTCAATGAAGAAACCCTTTGGGCAGGATGTCCTGAAGATCCAATCCCAAACAATGCAAGGGAACATTACGCTAATTTTCGACAACTCAATTTAGAAGGTAAATTTGAAGAAGCACTGGATTACGCAATGAAACATCTGGCTATATCTCCAACTTCAATCAGATCATACCAACCTCTTGGTAATTTATTTATATCTTTTGACAAACACAATAAGGTAGAAAACTACAAACGAGAGTTAAATCTTCACACCGGTGTTACCACCATAATATATACTATCAATGGTAAAAGGTTTGTGAGAGAATCTTTTATCTCAGCCCAATACAATACCTTATTTTACAAATTTAAAAGCTTGGATAAAGAAAAGACGACTTGCGAAATCTGGTTTGAAAGAGAGAAAGATATAAAACAGAATAAGATTATTAAAAACAATTTGCTTGTAATAGATGGACAAATTTTTGATGACCCCAATGGATATGATGACAATCCTGACGGATCAGGCAAAGGTGGATATCATATGAAGTTTGCTTCAAATATTTATGTCAGGAATAGTACAGGCAAACTGCAAAAAAATGGTCAAAAGTTGATTATAACAGATACGGAT
This sequence comes from Saprospiraceae bacterium, assembly GCA_016713025.1. NCBI lineage: Bacteria > Pseudomonadati > Bacteroidota > Saprospiria > Saprospirales > Saprospiraceae > Saprospiraceae bacterium. The sequence continues at coordinate 3,618,276 of JADJPZ010000004.1, forward strand.
GAATTTGTAATTATGGTCACTGCAGCCACAAACTATAATGTGGATATAATGAACTTTGATGAAAATATAATGCCACTGGGCATTTGTAATAAAACTATCAGAAATGTCTCAAATAAGAATTATACATCTATAAAAGCCCAACATATCTCTCGGCATTCTTCAGTTATGAATCGAGTTAGGTTTAATATTACTAATGGTGATGTAGATACAATTCCCACAGACAGACGATTTTTGTATCTTAAAAATCATAATGAAGATGCATTCCTTACTCAGTTGTTTTTCCAATTTGGAAGATATTTGTTGTTGACAAGTTCAGAAGAAAATTCAAAACTTCCTGCAAACCTACAAGGCATCTGGAACGATAAGATGTGGGCGGCGTGGGAGTCAGACTTTCATTTAAACATCAACTTACAAATGAATTATTGGCTAGCTGAAAACTGTAATCTTTCAGAAACACTCAAGCCTTTGTCCAAATTCATGCAAAACTTATCAAAAAAAGGCAAAAAGACAGCGTCTGCATTTTTGGATACAGAGGGATGGTTTGCCGGTCATGTTTCTAATGCATTTGGTCGCACTACTCCAAGTGGATCTACCAAGAGATCACAAGTAGATAATGGGTATTGTTTTCCATTGTCAGGAGCTTGGATGTCATTGACTCTGTGGCGTCATTATGAATATACACTTGACACCCTCTATCTTAAAAACACCGCATATCCAATACTGAGCGGTGCAGCTAAATTTGCTCTGGATATATTATCAGAAAATGAAAAAGGTGAATTAGTGACATCACCTTCCTATTCACCTGAAAATACATATATCCATCCTACGACTGGAAAACATTTGAGAAATACCTTAGCTGCAGCTTTGGACATACAAATCATTAAAGATCTCTTTGATGCCTGCCTTAAATCAGAAAGTATCTTACAACAAAAGACACAGCTGAGCGAACGAATTTCTCAGGCTATTCAAAAATTGCCAAAAACAAAAATTGGGAAGGATGGGACTATTCAAGAATGGTATGAAGATTACGAAGAAGCAGAAATAGGACATAGACATGTGTCACATCTATTTGCATTGTACCCATCTAATCAAATAAATAAAAACACTCCTGAGTTATTTCAAGCTGCTAAAAAAACTATAGAAAAACGATTGTCTGCCGGAGGAGGCCAAACAGGCTGGAGTCGTGCTTGGATGATTGGCTTTTTTGCACGATTGCATCTCGGTGACGAAAGTCACTCACATATCTCTGCGTTGTTAAAAGAGCTTGTTGCTCCAAATTTATTTAATTTACATCCTCCCGGCATTTTTCAGATTGACGGAAATTTAGCTGCCACTGCAGGTATTGCAGAGATGTTGTTTCAATCTGCTGAACCAGGTGTCATAAATATCTTACCGGCATTACCATCAAAATGGAAAGATGGCTATATCACTGGATTGAAGGCAAAAGGAGGTATTACATTAGACATTTACTGGAGTGATAATTTATTAGACAAAGTGCATATCAAATCACAAATTGACCAGAATGTTGATTTGATTTATAATGGCTCAAAAGTAAAACTCAAATTAGATAAAAATACATTGAATACTTTTAAGCCTTAAAAAACTATTGAGATAGACTCACTAATTGAGACAAAGATGGTCTAAGTCTTTGACTTCGATCTCAAATGACATAAAATAATCAATCTGTTATGAAATTTAATCCTGTCAGGCTATATAGACTGATTCATTAATTATAGGATTGTAGTTGCATATATCTACCTTCAGCAGACAGAAACTGCGAGCGCATCCTTTCAAATATTAGCACCATTAATTACTTCTTTTTCAGCATTCTTTCCATAAACTCAAAGGTGGATTCATAAGCCTTTAGCCAGTTTTTATGCAATAAGAAGCTGTGTACTTCATCAGGTAACACCACTTGCTCAAAATACACATTCTTTTTCCTTAGCAATTCTGCCATGCGCACCGTTTCTGTAAAATTGACATTGCGATCATCATCTCCGTGAATAAAAAGCACAGGTGACTTCCAACCAACGACAGAGTGTTCCGGCGATGATCTGAATGCTAATGCTTTAAAATCAGGCATTTTTTCAGGAACATAAGAAGGTACAAAATTGCGGATACCTTCATTCCAATCATGAACTCCATGTATGTCCACGCCACAAGCAAAAAGATCAGAAGCACGGGATAAAGCCATAGCAGTAAGATATCCTCCATATGAACCACCCCAAAGTGTGATTTTGTCAGGATCAACATCACCCCTGCTCTTCAGATATAAACCGGCACCTAAAACATCATAAAACTCACTTGCTCCTGTGGCTCCATAATTTTGAGCTTCCCTGAAGTTGAGTCCGTATCCGATTCCACTTCTGAAATTTAAAGAAATGACGATATATCCTTTACTGGCAAAATACTGATTGAGCGCATAAGCATGTGAGTAATATTGTCCATAATTAAACCCCAACAACATTTGCCTTCTCGAGCCACCGTGAAGAAATATGACTGCGGGACGTTTGTCACCTTCCTTATTTACCGCCGGTATAAATAATTGTGCTGGGACTTTCATACCATCAGTTGCAGTAATCCGGATTGCAGTTGGTATGACCAATCCTGATTTGGGAAACGATTGCGGGAACGATTTCTTTGCAAGATCTTCTGTCTTTTCATTGTTTTTCATAATGGCAGGCCACGCAGGTTTGGTAGCTGTTGAATATAAATACGCAATACCCTGAGAAGTATGGACAGGCGACCATTCTATATTTCCGGTGGTCATCTGGGTGGAATGATGAGTATTGAAGTCGTACTTCCAGATGTGTCTCCTATCGATATCACCTATATTGGTAGTATAATAAAGCATGGAAAGATCCGGTGAAATTTCTGCGTTTTCAACTTCACCTTCACCTGAGGTGAGATGTTTTACTTTCTTTGTATTGATGTCCAAAGCGTAAAGCTGCTGCCAACCGTTTTGTTCCCAGGGAAAGATCAATTGATTACTTTTTGCCCAAATAAGTTTATTGGCATTGACCGGAAGTTCCCCATATAAGACACTACCTTGGCCAGGCTGGGCTTTCCAGAATTCTTTGGTTTCTCCGGTTTCAATGTTGTGAATTCTGATTGACCAGAGGTGACCTTGCCGTTTAGGTGCAAATAGTAATTTATCTTTTTCAAACGGAGATCTGATGAAAGCCAAACTCACACCATCAGGACTCCAGGCTGGTTCACTGTCCAAATCAATAGAAGGGTCGACATACACCACTTTATTAGATTTTATATCAAAATAACCAATAAAAGCATGATCTCCTCTATTGGCAACAAAGGCTATTTTAGATCCATCCGGCGACCATCTCAGACTCTGCACTCCGCTTCTTAAAAAAAACAGTTTGACAGCTTCCGGTTTTTTCCCAACGGGTGATTGCCAGACTTCTCCTTTATTTAAATATATGAGTTTTGATCCATCCTGAGAAAATGCAGGAGATATACCATTTCCGATTTTCTGAAGACTGTCTGTCACTAAGTCAGCAATCCAGATCATCCTATCAGCAGAAGTCATTAATTGAGCTGGATTTGCAGGCTCTCCTTTGCTGTTTGGAGCATTTCCTCTTACAAAAACCAAATGGCTGCCATTTTTGGAAAGTTGCAGACTGCTTATTTCCAGACCTTCATCCCCAACAAATGAAGTCAGTTTTTTAGCTTCAAAACCCGGAGCTTTGGCTATAAAGATATTTCTTTCTCCCTTGTCATTGAATACCCAGGCAATCGTATTACCATCTCCAGATCCTATGAGGTTGGTGGGAAAAGGCACAGATAAGAGATTAGGAATATCTATCTGAGTAAAAACAGATTGAATGGAGAAAAGCCAAAAAATGATAAAAAATAAAACGCGCATTATGATAATGTTTTTAAAATTAACGGATTAAAAATGTTAGGTTAGGGACATACTCTTACTTCAGTAATATCTCGAGCATGTCTATTTGCTCTTTCACCCGGCCCATTTTAGCTTCTGCATTGACATAGCGTTTACCTTTTCTGTATGCATATACTGACATAGAGCCATCATCCACAGGATCGTCGTTTTGTAGTACTACCGTATATCTTTTTTCAGAGAGCATCTTAAAATCATTTCTTTCAGTTACTATAAAAAACTCACTGTTATTGACCATAGGATTGATGTAAATATCCGAACAAGACTTATTGCTTTCACCGGACTGGTCAAAACTTTTAATGTACGAATTGACACTGAAAGATTCCGGTTCGAGCTTATGCCAGAATAACCATTTGGTTTTTACTTCTGCCGGAGTGTTTTTGTTATTATGTATGGCTACAATATAGGGTAAATCATGTACTTCTCCCCAAATCTGAGTAGCCAGGTTTTTTACAATATCGATGACATTTTGATCTACTCTTCCATTTCCTTTTATGACGCGGATGGTTTTAAACAATACCCTGTCATCGACAGAATATATGCGGTTTGGATCAAATTGATATGTTGACTTTGCGTGAGTGAATATGACGTTTCTGTTTTTTGTACCATCTGACGAATGCATGAGTGTAACTAATCTACCACCATGTTTTGCGAGGATTTGTTTTCCCGCTTCGAGAGCTGCAACTTCATTTTCATGCACATGGGCAAAAACAATGTCTTTTCCCGGCTTCTCAAAGATTTTGAGATAGACAGTCTGATCACCCAATCTTACAGATTTTGTCCTTTCCTTCAGCTCTTGTGAATAGACCAAATGGATTGATGAACAAAAAAGGGTGATAAGTACAATCAAATACTTTAAATAACGATGTGTGGTCATATGCGGATGTTGAAATTAATAATACCTGCAAATATATTCATTAAGAACTCTTTTTGTTGGATTTCTTTTCAAAAAGCTATCTTTGTGTTTATATCAATTTGAAAAGGGATGGTAATTCTTACAGGAGTATCAGGTTTTATAGGTTCTTGTTTTCTTACAAAGCTGAATGAATCAGGTTTTAACAGAGATGTCGTAGTAGTGGATGATTTCTACAAACTGTATAAAGATAAAAATACTGACGGAAAAGCTGTAAGAGAATGGATGCACAGAGATATTTTTTTAGATTGGTTTGAAAAGTCCTCGCAAAAAGTAGATGCAGTAGTTCATCTCGGTGCCAGAACTGACACTACTTTGATGGATTGGACTATTTTTGAGTCGCTCAATCTTGGCTATAGTAAGCGTATCTGGAATGTATGTGCTGAAAAGGAAATACCCTTGATATACGCTTCAAGTGCGGCAACATATGGAGATGGCAGCCATGGATTTAATGACTATCATGAAGGAATTGCTCAGCTTAAACCATTAAATCCATATGGAGACAGCAAACATCAGTTTGATCTTTGGGTCTTAGCTCAGAAAAACAAACCACCTTCCTGGATAGGCTGTAAATTTTTTAATGTCTTCGGTCCCAATGAATATCACAAAGCCCGTATGGCTTCTGTAGTATTTCATACCTATCAACAAATCAGATCGACGGGAAAAATGAAGCTCTTCAAATCTCATAGACCGGATTTTAGGGACGGTCATCAAAGCAGAGACTTTATATATATCAAAGATATTCTGGACATGCTTTTGTTTTTTATGCAAAATCCCAAATCTGAAAACGGCATTTATAACTTTGGTACCGGAAAAGCACGCACATTTCTGGATCTGGCCGGAAGTACATTTGAAGCTTTGGGATTAAAAAGCAATATTGAATTTGTGGAAACTCCCGAAGACATCAGAGATACGTATCAATATTTCACAGAAGCATCTATGGACAAAATGCGGAAAGCCGGATACAATAAAGAATTTTGGTCTCTTGAAGACGGGATTAAAGACTATGTTCAGCATTATCTTACTTCAGAAAAGTATTTTTAGTCCTTAAAGGTAAAATCAGTATGAAAATAGAAAATTGTTTTTTTATTTTATTTATTCTTTTTGTAACCAGTTGCACTACTGTCAAACATGCAGGATTGTCTGCCCGAAAGCTAAAAACCGAATCAAGTTGGGATCTTCCCTACAATATCTTTTATCCTAAAAATTATGGTGAAGTTAAAGCACCTGTTTTCATTTGGCTACATGGTGCAGGAGAGCGGGGTGATGACAATGTATCCCAACTCATTCATGTGGTCCCCTATCTTGCTTCTGATATCACACAAAGTAAATTTCCTTGTGTTGTTGTCGCTCCTCAATGTCCAAAGGATGGCTATTGGGCACCAATCAAAAGAGAAAAATGGGAAATCATAAATGGTGGCCAGGTGACTCCGGCGATGTCAGGGGTATTCGCATTGATAGAAAAATTACTGAAAGACCCATATATTGACAAATCAAGAATTTATGTTGGAGGCCTTTCGATGGGTGGTTTCGGGACATTAGATCTCATAAGTCGACGTCCCGAACTTATCGCTGCTGCCATACCGATATGCGGTGGCGCAGATCTGCAAAAAGTGGCTAACATAACAAATGTACCATTGTGGATATTTCACGGTGCAAAAGATGATGTAGTACCAGCTCAGTTTTCGAGAGACCTTGTTGAAACTTTGCAAAAAGAAGGTGGTGACCCAAAATATACAGAATATCCTGATGGCGGCCATGATGTTTGGAACAGAGCAATCAGAGAACCGGAATTGCTCCCATGGTTATTCAGTCAGCAGAAAAAATAATTAAAACCAAAAAATTGAAAACGATGAATCCAAATCTGAGTATCATATTGCAAAACAGAAAAGCTTGTAAGAAAATTCTTGATTATCTAACAACCGAACAAGTCAATGAAATACCTGAAGGCTTCAACAATAATATAGTATGGAATTGTGGCCACATCATTGTCGTGCAGCAGATGTTGACATATGGTCTGACCGATATTCCAATGTCTGTCCCGGATGAAATGTTTAAAGAATTCAGACCTGGCTCAAAACCAGATAAATATTATGAACAAGATGAAGTTGAAAATATAAAAAAATTGTTTTTTTCGACGCATGAACAATTCATGGATGACTTATCTGCCGGAAAAATGAATACGATCAAACCATTTATGACTGCATTAAAATTTGAAATTACAGATATAAACACAGCCATATCTTTTGATCAATACCATGAAGCATTACATATGGGGTGTATCCTTAGCCTCATGAAAAGAGTGTGACTCTCGCTTCAGAAAAATAATATGACCAAAATCATATTATTTTTAATTAGATTTTATCTAAATAAGCTTGGATAAATAATAAGTGATGTTTACTTTTGCGCTTAATTAGATTAAATCCAAATAATATGAAAGCTTGTTTTTTCTTTTTCTTACCATTCTTTTTTCCGTTTCACACCTTCGCAGGAGCATATTCTTGGGAAAATCCTTTTACAAAATTTCCGGGTGATACTACCTTCTATATTGTTGATGACACTCTGAAACTTTTACAACTCGAGCCCATATCTATCATAGGTGAAAAAGCCAGATCCATTCCCGGTTCAGGCCAATATATCAGCAGCAGAAAACTTGCCATCATCAATCAACCCAACATCAATCAGGTACTACGCACCATACCAGGAGTCAATATCAGAGATGAAGAGGGATTCGGTCTGAGACCCAATATAGGGCTGCGTGGTACTTCAGTTAACCGAAGTTCCAAAGTGACATTGATGGAAGATGGCATCCTGATGGCTCCAGCACCTTATTCCGACCCGTCTGCCTACTACTTTCCCACTTTTGCGCGTATGCACGCAGTAGAGGTGCTCAAGGGTAGCAGCCAGATAAAAAATGGTCCTTACACCATAGGTGGTGCTGTCAATCTTATCTCTACTCCTATACCAGACACATTTAAAGGATTTGCACAGCTTTCATACGGAAGTTTTGGCACTAATCAACAACGATTGTGGGTGGGAGATAGCAGGAAAAATTTTGACTATGTTTTTGAAGTCAACAGGCTCGCGAGTGATGGATTTAAAGAGCTGGATAATGGAGCAAATACCGGTTTTGACCGAAGAGATATCATGGGTAAAGTAAGATGGCATACAGATGAAAATGCCAGGATAAAACAATCATTCACCTTAAAATTTGTAAATACCACTGAAATCGGAAATGAAAGTTATCTGGGGCTTACCTACGAGGACTTCAAAAAAAATCCACTTAGAAGGTATGCAGCCACACAAAAAGACCTTCTGGATATGAGACACCAGCATATCACACTGCAACACACTATCATACCAAGAAAAGACCTGTATATCAATACCACAGTATATCATACCAGAACCTTCAGGGATTGGGCAAGAGTCAATACCATAGGTGGACAAAGTTTAAACAATATTCTGGCTAATCCAACTACACTCCTTTTACCTTATCAGATCATGACTGGTGGTGCAAATGGAAATATTGATTATCAGAGTGCCGCCAGAACATACTTTGCCAAAGGCATCCAATCCAATGCACAGTATTTTTTTAAAACAGGCGAAACAGATCATAAAATCCAACTGGGCATCCGACATCATACAGATCAGGCAGACAGATATGCTACCAGATCAGTATATAGCATGACCAATGGTACCATGATATTAACTTCAGCGGGTATATTGGGTAACCAGGAAAACCAAATCAGAAATGCATCAGCCACATCTGCTTATTTCAATTATGATCTGATCTACAAAGGATTGAAACTAAGCCCGGGAGTAAGATATGAAAATATAAGATTTGATATCCAAAACTATGGCAATGCCGATAACGGACGACAAGGTGCAGCGTTAAAATCTGCTGAAAATAATATGGCAATCATCCTACCTGGTTTTGGGGTGAACTATGACATCAATGAAAAAATGAATTTATTTGGCGGAATACACAAAGGATTTTCGCCTCCGGGCATGCCATCAACCACATCTGTAGCAGGTCAGGCCCAAGTAGAAACTGCTGTCAATTACGAACTGGGATACAGATATGACCATAAGGCGTTAAATTTACAAGTGGTCAGTTTCTACAGCGACTATGACAATATCCTGGGATCAGACAATGTATCCGGAGGTGGTGCAGGTACCGGGGACCTCTTCAATGCAGGCAATGCCAAAGTCTCGGGTTTGGAGTTGAGCTTAGGATATGACCTGGTATTTGATGAAAATGAAAATACCAGACTACCCATCAACATAGCCTACACGTATACAAATGCAAGATTTGAAGAAACGTTTGTCAATGCAGGTGGTGACTGGGGCACCGGTACGATTAATGGAGATGATATGATTCCATTTATAACACCACATCTATTGGCTGCAAGCATTGGCTTTCAAAACCAAAAATTCAACGCTACACTTTCAGCAAGATATGTAGGTACTACCCGTACCAAACCGGGTCAAGGCGAACTCCTGATACCCTCAGAGTCAGTAAAATACAATGAAGTCAATGCCATCAATTCATTTCTGATTGCAGACCTTTCAACAAATTATGCGATCAAAAAAACATTCGGGATATTTGCAACTATCAATAATCTCACCAACAATAAAAGTATAGTAGCCAATCTTCCCAACGGATACAGACCTAATATGCCTATAAGTTTCATATTGGGAGCGAAAGCTAATTTATGAACTCAAACAAATAAATTTTGGGGCTATTATTCAAATTAATTTATAATGGCTTATTTCATTTTTTTAGCTTCACATTCAAAATCATCATTTATTTTTTGATGATCCAGCCTATATTCAGGATCATATTGCATCGATTCTAGAAACTACGACAGACAAACGAAATTTAATAATATAAAAATCTTATAATTAATTCTACTTTGTTAAATTATCCGGACTTTCTGGTTGATTGGAAACTGTTGGGTTGACCCAACAGTTATGACCCAAAATAACCAATACATTTACCGGGTCCATTACATTTTGATGAAAGTGTAATGGACTTTGATTTTTGAAGGTGACAAAGTATAATTAAAAGAGAGGGTTCCCACCCACTCTTTTTGGAATCACACCAAAGACTTTTGCTCATAAAGTGGGAACCATTATAAAATTAACTTTACTAGATTCTTTTCTAATTTCTAATAGTTCACATTTATCTAATTTTCTATCAATAGTTTTAATCGATCATTTATTTTTGGGAGTTAACTTACTATATATTTGCTTAGCAACGGTATACTCTTCAAATAAAATTGAATTAGCAATGAGGTCTCTTCCAATAAATTGCGATTACGACTATAACGTTTATACCGTTGATCTGCATTTAAAAATCCTTCTCTCTCTGTAATCTCTAAAAAAAATAAAAGCATATATTTTATTCAAAATCTTTGCAATATCCCAAAGCTAACAAGTACATAGAAATAGAGATATTTAACATGAAAAGTGTCCATTAATCACAGGAGTACTTTCATCTGATTCTGCAGAAACTGATTGGTATAAAATTTTAACATCATTATGTGCCATAAAAAGGAGAGAGCCGTACAACTTTCGCTGGACGGCTCTCATAAAAAAAGGCGGCGACCTACTCTCCCACTTTCGCAGTACCATCGGCGCTGAGGGGCTTAACTTCTCTGTTCGGAATGGGAAGAGGTGGAACACCCTCGCTATAACCACCTATATCTTTAGGCTTTCTCTCACACTTATCCATGTTCCACCCAAAAGTAGGTAGAAATGACGCATATGAAACGGTAATGATCGACCAAAATTGAAAATTCTTTGAAAATAAATATGTTTCTTATTTAAGAAACTATTATCTTAGTCAAAACGTATTTTAGCCTTTAACAGCTAAAGGATGTTCATTTTTTTATAAATTTACTTGCCACTCCATTCGTGAAAACCACGAAATAAGTGCCTGGATTAAGGAAACTTATATCTAAAGTTTCATTATCATGGGTAGTAAATTCTTGTATCTTAACTCCTGAAAAATTAAATATTGTACCAGACATTTTCTCAACGACACCCTTTATTGAAATAAAATCACTAGATGGATTTGGAAAGATTTCAAAGCTTGGATTTATTACATTTGAAATTGAAACTATTTGATTAGAATATTTAAGAATTAGATTATTTTCAAAATCAGAAATATACATGTCATTTCCTATAAATTCGATATCACCCCCAGCAACATCTACGTCAATATTCTTAACGGTCGGAGTTGAAGAGGTAATGTCTATCATAGAAATTTTTCTGCTCTGATACTCAAAAAAGTACAATTTGTTTCCTTTTATTTTCATTCCACCTAATGGTCCACTTATATCATTTATTACAATAGTGGGTTTAGGATTAACTTGAGTTATATCAATTTTTGAAATCTTATTTCCACTAAACTCTGAATAGAATAGATCATTTCCGTTAATTTCTAAGCCATAAGGTGTATTTAACCCTGAAATTACTGTAGTCGGTATTGGATTAGAATGGGTGATGTCAATCTTACTAATCTTTCCAGCATTAAATTCAGAAAAATATAAATCATTGCCGTTTAGTTTAAGGTATTCTGGGGTATTTAATCCTGAAACTACGATTGTTGGTTTCGGAAAGGTTTGGGTTAAATCAATTTTTGAAATTCTATTTTCGTAATATTCTGTGAAATATAAAAAGTTTCCAACTACTGTTAAAAAGTTTGGCCTAGAGAATCCACTAATAATTGCAACAGGGATTGGATTTTGAATTGTTAAATCGATTTTTGTAATCTCGTTATCATCTGCTTCTGCAATAAATAAGTAATTATCGCTGTTTACAATACCCAAAGGATTCTTTACCGCGGTTGTAATTGTGTCTTTCTGTCCATAAGTGTTAACAGAAATCGTCGTCAAAATAAGTAGTACTAAATTTTTCATATCTATTTTGTTCAATATTTGATGACTCCCATTTTTCTAATAACTGCCATTTTCCCTCCAAAATTAGGTAAAACCAACTAATATTGAGATGTTTTATGGGGATTTTTATTTTGCTATCAGGACATCTACTAATGGTGACATTGTAAACTTCCATCATTGTTGCCGAATAGCCAAGGTAGCTGATGTATCAGCATAACCATAAAAAATCATCTACCCGCTTTTGACTCTCTAGAATTTCTCTATCCAACAGAGTGGATAGTATTCCGCGCACTACTTTTTTTTACTTTCGCTTTTCCCTTCACATGTGACTATTTTCAACTTCCATCATCTAAAATTTTGCTTTTCGCACTAAAAAGGAGAGAGCCGTACAACTTTCGCTGGACGGCTCTCATAAAAAAAGGCGGTGACCTACTCTCCCACTTTCGCAGTACCATCGGCGCTGAGGGCTTAACTTCTCTGTTCGGAATGGGAAGAGGTGGAACACCCTCGCTATAACCACCTATATCTTTAGGCTTTTCTCTCGCTTATCCATGTTCCACTCCAGATAAGTATTTCCTCTATTATTTCTTTTTTCTTCTTTTCAATGACAGTATGGAGAAAAAGTTTCGATTCACAGTCCGTAAAAATCTTTGCTCTTTTTTGTAAAAAAAAAGGAAGCATTCGGGTAATTAGTACTACTCGGCTCCATACATCACTGCACTTCCACCTGTAGCCTATCAACGTCGTCATCTGCAACAACCCTTTTAGTCTTGCGACAATGGAATACTCATCTTGAAGTTGGCTTCGCGCTTAGATGCTTTCAGCGCTTATCCTTTCCATACATAGCTACCCAGCGGTACACCTGGCGGCATAACTGGTACACTAGAGGTATGTCCAACACGGTCCTCTCGTACTAGTGTCAGATCTTCTCAATATTCCTACGCCCACAGTAGATAGAGACCGAACTGTCTTGCGACGTTCTGAACCCAGCTCGCGTGCCACTTTAATGGGCGAACAGCCCAACCCTTGGGACCTTCTCCAGCCCCAGGATGTGACGAGCCGACATCGAGGTGCCAAACCTCCCCGTCGATGTGAGCTCTTGGGGAGATAAGCCTGTTATCCCCGGCGTACCTTTTATCCTTTGAGCGATGGCCCTTCCATACGGAACCACCGGATCACTTTAGCCGACTTTCGTCCCTGATCGACCCGTCGGTCTCCCAGTCAAGCTCCCTTATACTAATACGCTCTTCGCATGATTACCGACCATGCTGAGGAACCTTTGCAAGCCTCCGTTACTCTTTTAGGCGACCACCCCAGTCAAACTACCCACCACACAATGTCTGGCGCTTGTAGCGCCATTAGAACCTAAGCATAAGAAGGGTGGTATTTCAACGATGGCTCCAGAAGGACTAGCGTGACAACTTCATAGCCTCCCACCTATCCTACACATCTTATACCCAAGCACAATGTGAAGCTATAGTAAAGGTTCACGGGGTCTTTTCGTCCCACTGCGGGTAACCGGCATCTTCACCGATACTTCAATTTCACCGAGCTCATGGCTGAGACAGTGCCCAGATCGTTACACCATTCGTGCAGGTCGGAACTTACCCGACAAGGAATTTCGCTACCTTAGGACCGTTATAGTTACGGCCGCCGTTTACTGGGGCTTCAGTCAATACCTTCGCTTGCGCTAAGCACCTTCCTTAACCTTCCAGCACCGGGCGGGTGTCAGACCCTATACATCATCTTACGATTTCGCAGAGTCCTGTGTTTTTGCTAAACAGTCGCCTGGGCCTTTTCACTGCGGCTCCATTTTTACACGGAGCGCCTCTTCTCCCGAAGTTACGAGGCCATTTTGCCTAATTCCTTAGCCATGATTCACTCGAGCGCCTTAGGATACTCTCCTCGACTACCTGTGTCGGTTTACGGTACGGGCTCTGTATACCTGAAGCTTAGCGGTTTTTCTTGGAAGCTTACTTGGGGACATTATCAGGGTCTTGCATGCAAAACCCTGTACTATCGTGCCTCAGATCATCGGCGGATTTGCCTACCGAATCAACTCCTACACACTTCAACGAACAATTCCGTCTGTTCGCAGTCCTTACGTGTCTCCGTCACCACATCGCAGTATACACAGGTACCGGAATATTAACCGGTTTCCCATCGGCTTCGCCTCTCGGCTACACCTTAGGCCCCGACTAACCCTGATCTGATTAGCATAGATCAAGGAAACCTTAGTCTTACGGCGGGAAGGGATCTCACCTTCCTTATCGTTACTTATGCCTACATTTTCTTTTCTAAGCTCTCCAGCTCACCTCACAGCAAACCTTCGCCGACCTTAGAATGCTCCCCTACCATCCGCCTACGGCGGATCCAGAGCTTCGGTAACTATCTTGATGCCCGATCATTTTCCGCGCAAGAACGCTCGACTAGTGAGCTGTTACGCACTCTTTAAATGAATGGCTGCTTCCAAGCCAACATCCTAGCT